>CAJOKR010000118.1 GCA_905235135.1 uncultured Bacteroidales bacterium | reverse complement strand
TCCGTCGGCGTAATGGGTTGTTCGCAGGTTTTCCGCCATCCACCGCATCCCGTTGATTTTCAGCGTGCGGTAGCGGTTCCCGTCGCAGTCGCGCACGGTGACGCACGCGGGGAGCAGGAGCGCCAGTGTACAGAACAGGGCGAAAAATTTTGCGGCGGGGTTCATTACGGAAGATGTTTTTCGTTGGCAAAAATACTATTATTTTGCAAAAGTGATGAAGTAATAAAAAAAATTGTATCTTTGCCGCCGAATCCCCCTTAGGTGGAATATACTAAGGCTCGCCCACTCCCAATAAGTGGGCTTATTTTTTGAAAAACAATGAAAACAATGGATAAACAGAAAGTTATTGTCTATGTTGATGGGTTTAACCTCTATTATGGTCTGAAAAAGAACATGAAATGGAGGCGTTATTACTGGTTGGATGTCGTGAAGTTTTTTGAAATGTTCATGAAACCGAATCAGGAGTTGGTATGTGTGAAATATTTCTCTGCCAAACCGGACAATCTTGATAAAGCATTGCGACAAAACGCCTTTTTTCAAGCCAACAAGGAGAATCCAAAGTTCCAATTGTTCTTAGGCAAATATCTACGCAAGAACATCAAATGCTACAATTGTGGCCATATCATTCAGACATACGAAGAGAAGGAATCCGATGTCAGGATTGCGACACAAATCGTCAATGATGCTAATAATCATCATTGCGATGTGGCCATTGTTGTGTCTGCCGACAGCGACATGATTCCCGCTATTGAGTTGGCCATGGCGGCAGGGACGAAAGTATTTGTCTATTTCCCTCCTTTCCATCGTTCCAACAGCTTGAGTGGTATCAGCACATCAAGAGTGATCAACCTAGAACGTTATGAATCAAGATTCCGCCAGTGCATCTTGCCAGATGTTGTGCATCTCAAGTCTGCTGATTATGATTTGGCAATTCCTGACAAATGGAAAGCCTACCAGAACAAGCAAAACATTTGATTATCTTTTATCTCGCATTCTCCTCAATCCACTTCCCGATTTCCGATTCCGAAAGGCCGCCGCCCTCAAAGCGGTTGACCTCCACGCCGTCCTTCAGCAAAACGGTCGGCACTACTTTCACGCCAAAGCGGTTTGCGGTCACGGGAGACTCGTCAATGTCGATTTTGAAGAAGGCAACCGTCTTGCGGTGCTGGCGAGCGAGATTCTGCAAGCGCGGTTCCAGCAGCCGGCACGGACCGCACCATCTCGCCCCGAAATCCAACAGCACGTATCCTTTCTTCACCTTCTTGTCGAAAACTTCATCGGTGATTTTTTCCACATATTCCCCCTTTTTGGGGGCAAGCATCTCGTTGATTTTCAAGCTGTCGCATTCCCGATAGACAATATTGCCTTTTTCGTCCTGGGTGATCACGATGGCCTTCTCCTCATCGGGAAGGGCGAACAGCGCCATATCCACATCTCCGTAGCGCAAGTCCTGTAACTCCTTGGAGGTGCGCATCCTAATCCCTTTCATCGTCAGTTCGGATTCCGATTTCACCACGAGCCCATATTGAAGGTCTGCGAAAACCCCATAATTGAATGGTATCTTGAAAGAGGTGTCGATCCAAACGGTGCTTTTCCCTTGCATCATTTCCGTTTCAATCTCGTATTCCACCCGGAGACAGGAGTATCCGTTGACGGGAACAAGGGTGTCAGAAAACAGCAGTGGCGTGTCGTCGGAGCTTTTTCCCATCGTCTTTCTGGTGACAATCGGAGTTCCCATCATGGATTGGATGCTCACAAGCTCTTGTGAATCACCCCTATAGATGATTTTTGATTTTATATCGGGCATGACAGACACGACATTATCTCCTTTATAATATTCCACAAACTTCGATTCAGAGGCCATCCCTCCCGACGTTTTTTGCACGTATGTCAGCCGGCCCTCGAACGTCGGCTGGGCGAAGATGCTGTTGAGGGCGAGGGCAGTTAGCAAGAGGAATAAAAAGGCGATGCGTTTCATAAAACATTACATTTAATTTTCCTTTTTGACTACGAGGGGGAGACTGTCCGAGAACTCCCAACACCCCCGAGGTACATGTCTTGACTCGCTCTCCCCTCTCGTCATGAACTGACAGTCGGCATTTTGATGCAAGG
>CAJOKR010000117.1 GCA_905235135.1 uncultured Bacteroidales bacterium | reverse complement strand
GCAAAGACCTATTGGTGTTATGGAGTCAATCCTTCAAACATGCTAAAGGAACTACCTTTACACCATCATGACGAGTATAAGCCATCTCTCCGCCCGTCATCACGATGAGCAAATCTGGCTCGCGAAGAGGCACTTGTTCCTCCGATTTGTTATGTTCTTGGATAAGCTTCTTCAGTTCAAGAAGATGACTGGCTCCTTCTTCAACCTCGCGACTGCCTAACTTACATTCGATGAGAGCATAACGTCCGTCGGCTAGATGCAGCACCAAGTCGGCCTCCAATCCATAACGGTCCCTATAATAAGATATGTGACTGTCGAAGTCGGCAGTATAAGCCTTCAAGTCACGCACACACATCTGTTCGAAGATGAATCCGAAGGTCTTCAACTGCGTTTCCAACGCTTCGGCATTGACACCCATTGCGGCAACAACGATGGAAGGGTCGGTAAAACACCGTTTCGGGGCGCTGCGCAGCGCGGTTTTGCTTCTGATGGCTGGGCACCATGCATCAATGTCCTGAATGACAAAAAGTTTCTCCAATACTCTTACATAATCATCGAATGTGTCCATGGACAATGAGATGTCTTCCGACGATACGATATCGCCGAGAATATTGGTTTTCTTTGCCAGTGTGCTGATGTTTCTTGCATACGACCGCATAATTTGCCGTGCAATCTTCGGATTGCGTTGCGTGTCGTCAATGGCAGAGATGTCATTGTCACATACGCTGTTGAAGTAGTCTTTTGCGACGAGCATACTTGCTTTCTCCTTCATTTGAAGCGTAGCAGGCCATCCTCCACGGCAAGCCACTCGAATCAAGTCGGGAATGTTGAGTTTGCTTCTGGCACCATCGATGTCGTAGTCTGGGTTGTTGAACAATTCGGATAATGATACCTCTCCCGACGAATCCAATGATTCCCATAGGCTCATCGGGTACATTTTCATCCGTGTAATGCGCCCCGTGCCGGTGTGCCGAATTTGTTTCTTATCTATGGTGTTACTTCCAGTCAGAATGTATTGTCCTGGGGCTCCTCCTGTCTTGTCAACTGCTGTCCGAACGGCATCCCAGAGCATGGGGGCATCCTGCCACTCATCAATAAGTCTTGGGCGTTCACCGTTCAAAAGGAGTGAAGGCATGGTCGCAGCCGTGTTGAGGTATTCTTCGGCCTTGTCTGGATCCTGCATTCTCAACACGCTTTTCGCTTGTTGTTCTGCGGTGGTTGTCTTACCCGTCCATTTCGGGCCTTCTATCAGAACTGCACTCTAATCGGTCGTGCAGCATTTTGTCCGCTATTCTTGCCAAGTATCTCATACTATTCTAATTTTGCGGCAAAGGTAGTAAATATTTTCATTCCACGAAAACCAATCGGTGTTTTTGTGGCATTTTAATCGGTGTTTTTGTGGCATTTCAATCGGTGTTTTTGTGGCATTTTAATCGGTGTTTTTGCGGCATTTCAATCGGTGTTTTTGCGGTAATCTGTGCTACAAAAATTTGAAAACTCAGCGAAACAGAAGAAAAATTGCTCAGTTTCGCTGAGTTTTCAAATTATGGTACCTTCAAAAAATTGCTCCGTAGGAGCTTTCGTTTAATAACAAAATACAATAATCCAATAAGTTATGCTCTGTAGGAGCTTTCTTTAGTTTGGTTTTTAGAAGTCACCTTAAGAATTATGAATTAAGAATTAAGAATTAAGAATCGCAGAATGGGGAATCGCATTGCCGCCGGCAGGCAAAGTCCCAGAGGGACGGCAGAATATAGGCAGGTGGTGTCAACCCCTGCAAACGGAAAACGGAAAAGGGGAAATGGGGAATGCAGAATTATGAATTAAGGGCATTTCTAAAAATACATAAAATATTGTATATCAAATAATAAAGTTATATTTTTGTCGTTATGAAGTAAAGCAAAGAAAAGAGCAGCCATGAGAAAGTACAAGACGACAGGTAACACGACATTGTTTGACAAGGAAGACACGGAACGCAAGCTGACAACAAGAAACGCCACAAGGACACGGTGCCGCGTGGAGCACATCTTCGGGTTCATGGAGAACACGATGCACAGGCTGTACATCAGGACGGTAGGCTTGGTGCGGGCGACGGCGGTGATAGGGCTGATCAATTTGACGTACAACAGTCGCGCTACGAGCAAATCGTCAGGCTCAACCTCCTGAAAGACTAACGGAGAAAAAGCATAGCAAGCCACTGATACATACATACGCACAATCAAAAAAACGAGCAAAAAGTTTGTCAAATACATATCTTTGCAGCGGGTTGAAAGGATTGCCCAAACGGGACTTCGGCATCCTGACAACCCGAAAACAAGTTAATCAAGTATAATTAGAAGTCCCCTCAAACTATAAATTCCAATTTTTTCCTACTTTTGCGGCTTCTTTCAACAACAAACGAACCGAATATGAAAAGGATTCTTCTTTTGGTCACCGCCGTCATGATGGCGACATTGAGCCTGAGGGCGCAAAACGACGTGCAACCCTATCTCACCACCGAGCAACTGCCCGACCTCATCAAGTGTCTGCCAGCCCCACCGGCTTTCGACAGCCCTGAGTTCGCCAACGACTTGGTGCGTTACGCTTGGGGCAAGCAGCAGCGCACCGACCCAGAGCGCGCCGCCATCGCCAAGAGCGATGCCGTTTGGGAACCCATCGACACGCTGTTTCACCTGCTTTCCGAGCCCTTCGGCCTCGAAGTGACGGCTGAGAATACGCCCGAAATCTACACCCTGCTGTTGACCTCCCTC
>CAJOKR010000116.1 GCA_905235135.1 uncultured Bacteroidales bacterium | reverse complement strand
GCTCGCCGGACTGCTCACGCTGGTGCAGTTCTTCAAAGCGGCCAAGGGCGACCGCGGACTGCAACAGCTGAACGTCAGCTTCTACCTGTCGCACCTCCAATTTGTAAACAATTGGGACTTGGTGGATCTATCCTGCTACGAGATTCTCGGTGTCTGGCTCCTCGACAAGGACCGCAAGATGCTGTACGACATGGTGGAGAACGGCACTACCATCTGGGAGCAGCGCATCGGCATCGTCACCACGATGCAGTTCCTGCGCCACGGCGAGCTGGACGACACCTACGCGTTGGCGGAGCTGTTCCTGAAGAAGCCCGCGCCCCTGCACGACCTGCTGCAGAAGGCCGCCGGCTGGCTCCTCCGTGAGGCCGGCAAGCGCGACGAGCAACGCCTCCGCGACTGGCTTGAACCTCGTCGCAAAACAATGCCCCGCACAATGCTGCGCTATGCCATCGAACGGTTCCCGGAGGAGGAACGGAAGCGGATGATGGGGAAGTGATGCACGCGGGCTTTCCGCCGTCAGCCCTCCCTTTTCAGCCAAATCTCCAGGAACTTGTCGTACACTTGGTAAACCCCTTTGTCCATCGTGATCAGATCCCTGTCCAACAGGGCATTGACGGCTGATTTCACGGCGCTGGGTGACGCTAATCGGTATTGTTTGGCAAACTTTCCCGAGGTGATGTGCTTGGCTTTGCCTTCGAGTGCGATGGCTTTCAGCACGCGGCATTGTTTTTCGGGAAGCTGGTACATCAAATCCTCGTATGTGGCTTGCGTGAAGTCCACGATGTAGTCAATGGAGGGTTGTAGGTCGTCGATGTTGCAATTTCCGCCTTCCGGGGTGCGCATGAAAAGCACATTCATTACTTTCTGCAGGTAAAAGGTGATCCCTTCGAAGCGGTCATACAAATGCTCCACCACCTCCTGGTCGATGGTTCTTCTGTTTTTCTCGAAATGAAACTGGCAAAAATCCCAATATTTCTTCCGGTCAATCAGTCCGAGGTTCATCACGGTGACACTTTGGTAGAAAGGCCTTCCGGGGGAGACGAACATGCCTCCCATCAGGTGCCGTTGCGATCCCATGAAAACGAAATTGGCATTGCTGCAGTATTGGACGTGTGTGCGTAATGCCGCTTCCACATTTGCGTCGTCATATTTGAGGATTTGCTGGAACTCGTCTATGGCCACGAAACAGCGCTTGTCGGCTTGCTGCAAATAGTGGAAGATTTCTTCCAGCGTGTTGTTGGGATTGGTTAACTCACCCACCGACACATCCCAAGAGGGCAACCCCATGGCGTCGTAGGAAATCCCAGCCTTTAGCGAATGGACGATGTTGAGAAACGTTTCCCAGTGCCTTTTCCCCTTGGGCTTGAGCACTTCGAGGATGGTGCGCCCCATTTTGTTGACCATCTCCGACAGTGACTTGGTGGAGTAAATGTCTATGATGAAAGCGTAACAGTTGTCTTTTATTACCGGCTGTTCAAAGCAATGTCGTATCAAGTCCGTCTTGCCATAGCGTCGGGGTGAAATCAAGGCGATATTGTTGCCGTTTTGTAGCCACGCCGTAATGTCTTTTGTCTCCTGAACTCTGTCGCAGAAATAGTCTGCGCCTACATAACCAGTTGTAACAAAAGGGTTTATCATAACTTTAGCTTGAAATCCGCGGCAAAGATACAAATTTTGTCATAAAATGATAATCATAAAATGACAAAAAACAGCGTGTTCACATTAACTTGTTGTGAATTAGACTATTGGTGCTTGCTGGCGGATAACCTAAAACTTGAAACCAGTGCCCCCCCCCTCTGCTTCCTTTCTTCTATTGTTCCGTGAAAACAAGGAAGTAAGCATCGGATTTTTTTGTACTTTTGCCGCCAAATTCAAAGACAATCGTATGAGTAACAACCAATATAACCCAGAAGAGAATCACCCCGCCTCCCTCTACGAGGAAATCCTCCACCGTCAGGATCCCGCGCAGGCCGAACATCTGAGCCGTTTCTTCAAGACCGGCAAGGGCGAGTATGG
>CAJOKR010000115.1 GCA_905235135.1 uncultured Bacteroidales bacterium | reverse complement strand
CATGTGGAAGTGTTTTCTTGTTTCGTAAATAGATGAAACACAGATAGAAACACGATGTTCCCAAAATTGAAAGGTACAAAAAAGTGCAATTTGCGATTTGCCGATTCTTGCATCAGATTGAGTAGTTTTTATATCATAAAAACCTCATAAGATTTAACAATTCGTTAAGATTATTTAACTTTCAATTTTAGGACTTTTTGAGCTTTTGGCAACTTCGGTGAGCAAATACAAGGTCAGATCCGATGGCTACATGGACTGAAATCACATCAAAAACAACAGAAACAGCCATGGATTTGGAAAATTTTCCAAAAAACTTTGCACCCTAAAAGCAAAGATTTATGGAAAAAAACGCCCTGCTGAACCACGAAATCGTGATGGCTTCTTCCGATAAGACAACCAACAACTTCATTTCGAAGATGAAGAAAGAAGGCCGTCTTGTCAAGATAGCCACGAAGATATACACTACCAATCTCAACGATACCCCGGAGAATATCATCCGCCGAAACCTCTTTTTCATCCTCGGCGAGTTGTTCCCAGATGCCGTGATGAGCCACCGCAGTGCTTTCGAGTGCCGTCCCACAAACGACGGACATATCTACCTTACTTATAATTATACGTCTCTGCCTGGCATCACCATTCATTTGCTGGAAGGTCCGAAAGCCCTCCCTGCCGACTATCCCTTCATGGGAGGACTACACATGTCGTGCAGCGCCAGGGCCTATCTTGAAAACCTTCAGACGGGTTATAGCCGCGATGGTGTATCGAAGTGTCTGCCACAAGACGTTATCGAAGAGAAACTGGACAAAGTCCTCCAGACCAATGGTGAGGACGAACTGAACAAGTTGCGCGATACAGCCCGCGAGATAGCAGGACAGCTTGACATGGCCGACGAGTTCAAGAAACTGGACTCCATCATCGGTGCCATCCTTTCCACTAAGCCCTCAAAAATTCTCACTTCCTCGGTTGCCGAAGCCCGTGCCTTGGGCGAACCGTTCGACAGTCAGCGACTAAAGCTGTTCAGTATTCTGATGGCAGCACTCAACGAGCGTGAGTTTGAGAATCTGCCCGAACCAAACGAGACGGATGCCGCCTACAACAACTTCGCCTTCTTTGAGAGCTATTTCTCCAACTATATCGAGGGAACTGAGTTCGAGGTGGAGGATGCCCGGCAGATCATCGAGACGCGCACCCCGATGCCAGCCCGCAATGCCGACAGTCACGACGTGCTGGGTACCTATTACATCGTGTCCAACCGCAAGGAAATGGCCGTCACGCCAACCTCGCCCGACCATCTGCTCGACATTCTCCAGCATCGTCATCGCGTGATGATGTCTGCCCGTCCAGAAGCCAACCCCGGCATGTTCAAGACACAGAACAACCGTGCAGGAGAGACCCATTTCGTCGATTTCCAACAGGTGCGTGGCACGCTGAAAAAGGGCTTCGAGGTCTATAGCGCCCTGCGTCACCCCTTTGCCCGCGCCCTTTTCATGCTCTTTATGATCAGCGAGGTTCACCCGTTCTCTGATGGTAACGGACGCATTTCCCGCATCATGATGAATGCCGAACTGGCCGCAGGGCAGTCGAAGATTATTATTCCCACCGTGTTCCGCACTGATTACCTCGGTGCGTTGCGCCAGCTCACCCGAAAGGACAATCCCGAAAAACTGGTCAATGCCATCCTGCGAGTCCGACAATTCAGCAACAACCTCCGTGGAGATAACTTTGAGGAAATGCGCGACTACATGGAACGTTGCAATGCATTCAAGGAAGAAGATGAATATATACTTCGCTTTTAACAGACAGAATGTTTGGCTGTTTCAAATTAAAAGCTGTACCTTTGTTTCCAGAAATAAGTCCTTTGCAACTGAAAGGTTACGTTGACGTAGCTCACTTGTGTAGGTTGTACGGGGCTGTTTCTGTTTTATGACGCTTTGTCATTTGACCTTTGGTCTTCTTCCGTCATGACTCAGAAGAGTTCAAGCGAATTTGGCTTTTCACCCGCTGTTTCGTCAGTTCATCATTTTTCGTGAACTTCTTCGGCACAAAGTTCCAATGCAGGTAGGGGCGCTCCCACAAGTCCGCCTGTTTGGTGATGGGCGTTGTCACTCCTATATTGAAGCCCGGATGCAGCTCCCATATCCTTCTGCGTATATACTTGTATAGTCTCTCCTTCACAATGTTCCGCTTTGCCCGTTTCCCGTCAATGGCACGCTCCTTGTGCTTGTCGTTCAGTCTGAAGCACATAGAGCCGAGTACCACATCCATCACTTGTAACGGCAAGTGCTTCTTGGAGTTGACCTCTGCCACGTCACCTTCGTTGATGTGGATGTTGGCCTTCTGAATTAGGTTTGGTATCGCTGTTTGATGGCTAGGTGACTGGTTGTGAAAGGATTATGTGGTCATGTGGTGTATCGGTGTGCCTTGTGCGATGCAATATTTTTTCAAAGGCAAGCGATTCTATCTGATTGCTTCTTTTACTTTTCTGACCTTGTCGGGATCGGTGACGGTGCCGGTGCGCAGTGAGCCGTGGATTTCCGTGGCATGAGTCTGGAGAAGTATATGCCGTGCATTTTCGGTATTGACTCCGGCTCCGCACAGGATTGTTATCCTGCCGGCGGCTTCCTGTACGAGTTGACGGAGGAGCGGGATGCCTGCCTGGGCGGTGGGTTGCTGTCCGGAGGTGAGGATGCGGTCACAGCCGAGGTGTATGAGTTGTCCGAGTGCCAGGATGGGGTCGCGGCATACGTCGAATGCGCGATGGAAGGTGATGCTTATGGGGCGGTGTGCCGAGCTTTGCCGTGCATGGGCTATCATGCCGGCTGTCTGGATGAGGTCTATGTCGCCTTGGGCGGTGAGGGCGCCTATCACTATGCCGTCGGCTCCGTGCCGGATGGCCATTTGTATGTCGGAAAGTGTCTGGCGGTATTCCACGGGGGTATAGACGAAGTTTCCCTGGCGCGGTCGTATGAGGACGTGGACCTTGACTGCGGCGGGATGGCATATTGACGTGGCCTGGCGTATCATTTCCGCGGTGGGGGTGAGGCCGTCAACATCGAGGTCGCGGCAGAGTTCGACACGGTCGGCGCCTGCCTGGACGGCGGCGCGGACGCTGGGGATATTGCCGCAACAGACTTCGAGCGTCATATTATTGTGCGCATTGTATTGAGGTTGCACGGGCGTTCTTCTCGCTGTCGTCGAGGTGAAGGTCGCTGCGGACGCTGTCGTCGCTCCGGCGGAATACGACGGGGACGGTGAGGGTCTGTCCCTGACGGAGGGTGACCATCTGGCTGTGTGTGAGTACGTCGCCGCCTGCGAGGCGTGTGCCTGTGGTGAGGAGGTAGTCTCCGGCCGGGAGCTGGAGGCCGTCGCGGAACTTGCGGGTGACGGTGGGGTCGTCGTCGGCATAGTCGAGGGAGACGGGGCGACCGTCAACCATACGGGAGACGGTGTATCCGTGATAGTACATCACGTCGGAGGGGACGATGAGGCGGAGGGTTCCGGTAGGCGTGGAGGTTCCTTGTGCGGAGAGCCGGAGGCCTTGGACGGTGGCGCGGCCTACGGGGTCGAGCCATGCCTCGAGGCCGAGGGCGCGGGCTCCTGCGACGGTGAACAATTCCCTGCTGCGGGTGTCGCAGCATCGGGTGTCGTAGATGCCCTTGACGGACATGGCGAGGTGGCGGGGATTGCGGGTATCGTCGATGGTAAGGTTATTTTCGACCCAGGATATCCAT
>CAJOKR010000114.1:2336-2789 GCA_905235135.1 uncultured Bacteroidales bacterium | reverse complement strand
AAAGAACGAGAAGAGGATTTGCAAGTCGCGGTACTTCGTTGTCATCGAAGAAATGATGATGCCGAAGCCCAAAGCCAATCCCGCTAACATCACCACAAGCAGCGGGAACAGCAGCAGATACCAGTTGGGTGTGGGCGCATGTCCTAGAACGGCATAATAGAGATACACCAAAATGAACAGGCTTATCTGTATGCCGAACCGCACCAAATTGCTAATGACAGTTGCCAACGGCATAATCAGTCGTGGAAAATACACCTTGCCGAAGATACCAGCATTTGATACGAATGTATTTGAAGTCTTAGTCAAGCAATCCGAGAAATACTGCCACATCGCAATACCTCCAAGATAAAACAAAGGCTGGGGTATGCCGTCGGTGGGGATGCCTGCGATACCGCCAAACACGAACATGTACATGATGACCGTGAAGAACGGCTGGATAATCCACCACAGCGG
>CAJOKR010000114.1:0-2303 GCA_905235135.1 uncultured Bacteroidales bacterium | reverse complement strand
TCAGCAAGTCACGGTAATCCCAAATTTCCTTCAGGTTCACTTCAAACAAGCCTGTCTTAGGCTTAATGACTGTGGTCCAATTTTCTTCTTTGTTTTGTTCCATTTTTCAAAAATTGTATAGCTTCGCTTTCTGACTCACATAGTCAGCTCTCATTTACTTAGTAATCAACCACTTATTCTGATTCGAAAAGCAGTTTGTTCGCATTGCAATTTGTCCTCTTCACAATTTCAAATTACAAGTTGCAAAAATACGACTTTTTTGTTTAGATTAGCAAAAAAAAACTACAAAAAAGCAGATTTTTTATTTAGAGCGCTTCCCTTTGAAAAGGATATTACCGAAAATGCCCCAAAAATACTTCCAATCGGTACGCAGAGGATGCTTCAAATACGCTTCAATATAACGGCGTTCGCTTTCCTGAATCTCATCAAGGGTTTCGGGCATGTCAACATAGAAAGGCGGCAACATCCCCGGCTTGGTCTTGATTCTAAGTTGCTGCATATCTTCAGTATATAAGTTAAAATACTGTTGGCTGAGCGGTCGCACCCCGACCAGCTTCATCTGCCTCTTCAACACGTTGATGAACATGGGCAATTCGTCCAGCCAAGTCTTCCGTAGGAAACGTCCCCACTCTGTGACGCGGTAGTCGTCGTTGAACTTGCCGCCCACATCAAGGGCGTTGTTCTCGTAGATATAGGTCTGCAAGTACTCGGAATAGGCATACATCGTGCGGAATTTGAACACATTGAACATCTTCCCGTTTTTCCCAATGCGGCGCAATCTGATCAAAACGCCATAATTGTGAGGCTCAGTGTCAGGCTGACGCTTCTTTTGGCAAATGACACAATAACGGTCGTGGATATACTGTTCGCTAACCACATCAAAACCACAATAGTACATTCTTCCAAGCACCTCGGGACGGGGGAGCACCTTCCTAACTTTCTTCGTGCAAAAATAATAGAAACGGCGTGTCAGCCTCAGTTTGGGAAACACCCTATGCCATATAAAATCAAAGAAATATATGATTTCGGCGATAAATTTCGGGTATTTACTGAAAATCTGGGCCTTATGTTTCTGTGCGGTATCAAAGCCACAAACGAAATAGCCGTCCTGCTTCATTTTTGCATTGGCACTGCGCAAATATTGATTCAAATTGCGGAAGGCATTCAGATGTTCTTCGGCAAACAGCACTTCGGCCTCGCCATCAGGCACCGACCACGAATTCTTGGCGTAGTCGTTGAGCCACTTCGAACGTTCTTCTCCACGGTCTGTTTCGGCCACCGAAATCAGTTCGCGCAACTGCTCGGGGGCTTCATCAAATTTAAACCTCGGGGCATGCTGAGTCTCCTCCACAGCAAGGTATTCCATCACCTCGTCGTAATTGTCGCGAGCGATCATTTTGTTAAAGAAAGACCTAATACCCATGATTTTCAAAGAATTACTTCATAAGATAGTCACAAACGGCCTGGCAAATTCCATCTTGGTCGGCCTCGGAGAGATAAGGATGGATGGGCAACGAAATGACCGTGTCGGCCAACTGGTCGGACACGGGGCAACGGTTTTCATCCAAGCTCAGATTGCTGAACGCCGTCTGGCGGTGCATCGGTATGGGATAATAGATGGCTGTAGGAATGTCGAGGGCTTTAAGCGCGGCTTGCAATCCGCTCCTGACTTCCTTGTTTTCAACTTGAATCGTATATTGCGCCCAGCTGGAATAGAACCCTTCGGGGACAACGGGCGTTTTCACCACCGACTTCAACTTTTCGGTATAACGTGCCGCCACCTTATTAATATCGACGAGCTCGTGCTCGGCAAACGCCTTGAGTTTGACCATCAGGATGGCGGCCTGAATGCTGTCGAGGCGCGAGTTCATACCGATACGGATGTTGTCGTAGCGGTCGCTGCCTTTGCCGTGAATATGGTAGGATTCAATGAGTCCGGCCCACACGTCGTTGTCGGTGAACACGGCGCCGCCGTCGCCATAGCAGCCTACGGGCTTGGCTGGGAAGAACGAAGTGGTGGAGATGTCGCCAAACGAGCAGGCCCTCTTGTCGCCGATGCGGCCTCCGAATCCTTGGGCCCCGTCTTCAAGGACATAAAGACCATACTTCTCGGCCACCTTGCGAATGGAGATGAAGTCGGCGGGCTGACCGAACAGGTCAACGGCGATGATAACGCGAGGCTTGAGTTTCCCCGCTTTCAGAGTTTGCCCGATCTTGCGCTCAAGGTCGGCCACGTCGATGTTGAACGTATCCTTGTCAACATCGACGAAAACGGGCGTCGCGCCTTGCATGGCAATCACTTC
>CAJOKR010000113.1 GCA_905235135.1 uncultured Bacteroidales bacterium | reverse complement strand
GATGTCGGTGGTGAACACTAAGCTCTTGATGCGCCTGCCGTTGATGACGATGCCGCTGGCCTCGCGGATCTCGTCGGGCATACACAATATGTTGTGCTTTAATCGGCTGGTCACTTTTGGGATGTTTTTCTGCATTTTTTTTCTTTTTTGTTTTTTTTGTTAACGCTGTTTTGTTGCGACAAACTATCAGTGCGCAGGTACAGTTCTTCGGCCAACGCCTGCTTGGCCTCGCGGGAGGGCAGGGCAGGGTTGTAGGCCACGGGGTCGCCGATCCGGATTTCCCGTCTGTGCCGGTCGGCGAAGACGGGGTAGAAGAGGATTGCCTTTCCTGTTGCGGCGTGGTATAGTTTGCCCAGATGCGCAAAGCCGGTGTAGAATTTGCGGAGGTTGCTGTGGGTTTCACCGTTTTCCTTGTCCGGAGCCTTCTCGGCGAAAAGGAGCAGGTTGTCGCCCTCTTCCAGTGCGGTGATGCTCTGGTTGAAGGTGCTCATCGTGTCGTGCGAGGGGAAATCCTCCTTGCGGATGTGCTCTTTCCCGATCACCTTGTGCCGGGCGAAGGGCATCAGTATCCAGCAGAGCAGACGTGTCCAGAAGCTGACGCGGTGGCCGCGGACCAGCTGGTGGTACAGGCTGGCGCGTATGCGCTCGTTGGTGGTTTTCGAATCAATGTAGAGCATCAGTTTCTCGCGGTTGCGCGCGTCGAGAGGTTGCCGGAGGGCATAGACGAGGGCGGCCAGCATGAAGAACACCGGCAGCTGCATCATGGCCACGTGCAGCGCCCTGGGCAATTCGGGGCGGTCGAACAGTTTCTGTCCGCCAAAGGTCCACAGCAGCATCACCAGCATGGCCACGGCCAACGAGACCATGGTGGCATGATAGTCTAATTTCCGGTTGCTGCGGCGCAGAGCCCCGGCGTCAAGTTTGTCGTCCGCCAACTGCCCCACCGCCTCGAAATCCGCTGAGAAGCCGGTAAGCGCGAAGTAGATCAGGGCCACTCCGCCCGTCCACACCACACTCCATATCAGGTTGCCCCACAGTCCGGAGGCGCGCAGCATCATCACGTCCCCCGTGACCCATATCGCAGCGCCTGTCACAAACTCGAACAGTTCCTGCCCTTTCCAGCGATGGGCGAAAAAACGGGCATAGACGATTCCCGCACCGTAGAGCAGCATGATCCAGCCTGTCATGATCGCATAACGCCACACTATCGTCACGTCGGCGAATGTCAGCACCACGTGGCAGAACATCATCAGGGCACTCAATTCCATGGCCACGGTCGCGAGCAGGCGCATCTTGGCGAACATCTGATAGGAATTCACCTCGAGGAAGCCCCCGTCAGCGTCATTGCTGTCGGAAAAGGCCACCACGATGGCGTAGAGGGCCGTGAAGCAGAAGACTCCCAAGAAAGGGTTGCCGGTCCGCCACTCGGCCAGGGCCATTGCGGCCAGTACCAAGGCGGCGGTTACGCTGTGGCGAAACATGGAGTATGCCCTCGACACTGTAGTTGTTTTCTCTATCATTGTTTGTTTTAAAGCGAATCTGTTTCCGGGGTGTCCGTCCATTCGCGCATGACAACGTCAACCATTCCCGATGACAAATTCCCCGGCACATCCCTTCTGAGGCCGCAAAAATACATTTATTAGTGTTCCTTCAGCGTGAATCTGCAAATTTGGTATGACCTCACACTCGTTTCCCCATCTCAAACGCCTCCTGCAGTTTGGTGTTGCCGGCAATCTCGTTCGGGCCGCCCACACCGCCGCAGAAGAGGTGACCCTTGAGCGCGGACTCCCCGTAGCAGTCGAGCCCGGGCGGAGACCGGTTGAGATTTCGGCTACTACATGTTGGTTATTTCATGTTGGTTATTTAACACGAGGTAATTAACAGCCGAGGGCTAACCAACAGCGGAGGGCTAACCTACAGATTCTTCCCGAAAAACTCCGCCAGCGTGTCCCACGGGATGTAGTTGCCTTCGCCGCCGTCGTAGAGGTCGCAGTGGGTGGCGCCGGGGATGATGAGCAGCTGCTTGTTCTCAGGATTGGGATTCGGGTTGCCGATGAAGTTGTAACTTTCGGCCTTGCCCTCGACCATATAATGATAGGCTGCCTCGCCGAAGTAGCGGGAGTGCGCCTTCTCGCCGTGCATCACGAGAACAGCGGAGCGGATTTCGTTGATGTAGTAGAGGAAACGGGCGTTGGCGTAGGCCTGCGTGCCGATGACGCTGACGCGCCAGCCGTCGTTGCTGTTGCCGCTGCGCACGTGGTATCCGCGCGGGGTCTTGTAGTAGGCGTGGTAGTCCTTCACGAACTGCGGGGCATCGTCGGGCAACGGGTTGATGACGCCACCGGCCATCGCCATCGGGTCGCCGAGGCGCTGCTTTGCCATCGCCTCTCGCGCGGCGTGGCGCGCCTCCTCGTTGTCGTCGCTGTCGTAGTAGCCGTTGCCGCTCATGCGGGTCAGGCCGTACTGGGTTTCGAATGTCACCTTGCGGTGGCTCACTTTCTTGCTCAGAGGGAACACCTTGTCCCACTCTTGCGTGAGGTTCAGTTCCTGTTTCATATTCTCGTTGTTTTTGATTTCTTGTCTGTTGGTGCAGGCGGCCGAAATCAGCGCCGCAACGGCAATAAGGATAAGTTTTTTCATGGTATTATTGTTTTATGTCAGTCTTAATCACCCTAATCACCTTCGCCGGCACACCGCCCACGATGTAATCTTTAAATTCTTGTATAGTCATATTTTTTGCTGTTATAGGTTATTCTTTATTCTGTTGACGATATTCCATCGGGATGCATCCTGCATTGCGACGGAAATAGTCGCTGAAGAAGGAAGGACTGGAGAAATTGTACTTGAAAGCCAGTTCTGCAACCGTGATGTCGGACTGGAGGAGGTCGAGGCGTATCTGCATGACGGTGAAAATGTCGATGGCTTCTTTGGGCGAGCGGTGGTAGTGCTGCTGCACGATGTCCGTCAGGTAGCGAGTGGTAACGCAGAGTTTGTCGGCATAAAAGGCCACACTGCGGGAGGTCAGGTAATGCTCTGCCAATAGCTTGCGGAAACGGAAGAAGAGTTCGTCGCCACGGCTGCGGAACGTGTCAACCTCCAAATGGTTTCGGCGGAGCATCACCTGATAGAGCATATAGAATGCCCGAAGCTGCATGACGCTGATAAAATAAAGCTCACGTGCAGAGCATGTGTCGATTGCAGGCTTCAGCACCTGCACCATGCCGTTAGCGGCAGAAGCGGTCTCGGGCGTGTCGAGGATCAGGTTCTTCTTGAGCGCATCGACGCTGACCCCTTCCAATTGGTTGAGTGCCGCCAACTGGATGAAGCGCGTGAAAGCCAAAATCTCGACCTCGAAATCCGGCGACCGTTCTTTCATCTTGATGGTGTCTCCCGGATTGAACAGCACGACACTGTCTTGTCGCTCCTCTATCACATCGAAATTGCAAAGAATACAGGCACTGCCATGAAGCACATGCAGCACCAAGGCACAATCGATGGCTAAGCCGTCATTATTGTATTGTAGCGGCACTCCGGCATAGAGGGCTACAGGATGTTCGTCGGTGACAAAGGGGGTGAACATATTTTTCTTAAATTCGAGTGCAAAATCACGAAATTATCCTGAAACAAAAACCGTTTGTTCCGATTTTCTAAAGTTTATTGCGGATTTTCGGGGTTTCCGGTGCCGAAAACCTTCCTGTTTTTGCCGCCGTATTTATAAACCCTAAAAGTAAAATGAGTAAGAAAACCATAGTGGTGGTTGGTGCCGGTCAGGGACTGGGCAACCACATTGCAGAACGATTTGCAAAAGAAGACTTCCGTGTGGTGCTGGTGGCTCGCAGGAGAGAGGCATTGGACGAATATCAGAAAGAGTTTACGGAAAAAGGCTGCGAGGCACGCGTCATCGCTTGTGATGTGACGGATGCCGAAAACGTGAAATCGGCTTTTGCCACGATTCAAGCCGAGATGGGTGCGCCCGACGTGCTGGTGTATAATGTGGGCATCACCACACCAGACGAACAGCCGCTGACCGAAGAGGACATCATTCGCCATTTCAAGGCCGATGTGTTGGGCGCCTACTCGTGCATCAACGCCGTGACGACCGACGAGTTTGCCGAGAAGAAAGGGACCATCCTGCTGACGGGCGGACATGGCTGCATCAATCCCTATCCCGGTTACCTTTGCTTGGCCATCGACAAGAGCGCCATTGACGTTAGCCATGCACAATGAACTCGAACCTCGTGGCATCTTCGTGGGAACGGTTATGGTGGGCGGCTCCATCATCCCCGGAACCCATTTCGACCCGGCCCTGATTGCCGAGAGCTATTGGAAGATGTACACCGAGCGCAAGGATTGGGAAGTGCAGTACGATTGAACGTTGAGTATAGGGAAGGCTTTCCGCACGTCGCTGGCACTGACCGTTAGATCTGCGGGCAAAAACCGGGCATTGACAAATCGCGTCTTTCGGCTGTTGGCAAGGGTTCGCATTCCCCTATCTCCAACAACCTTCCGTAATCGTTCCATTCGCCGAACATTTTCCCCTTTTTCGACGCTTCGATGAGGTGCGCGAGGGCTTGCCGGTACATCTGTTCGTCCCGCATCTTGTAAAAGGCCACGTTGTAGGCGCGGACGCGCTGGTACAGGGGCGGGAAGGACTTGAACTTCGTCCACGCCCGCGCCTCCTTCAGCGCCGCTTCCACATCCTTGTCGATGCGGAAACTGCGTACGCCCATCGAGGGCAGCACCCGCCGCCCGGCATCGGTCATCCGTCCCAACTTCTCCAACCGCCGCACACGTTCCTTGTTCAGCTCCGACCAGGGACTGTTGCGCTTCCTTGGCGTGAAGCACTGCATCAGCACCCCGTTGACGGGCTTCTGGCGGCTGTCGATCCACCCGAAGCAGAGCGCCTCCTCCACCGCGTCGAGATACCAGAAGGTGCCGTCGTCTGTGGGACGACCGCGTTTCACACACAGCCAGCACGCTTTCTCTGTTGCGTGGTGGACTTCAAGCCACGTGCGAAACTCGTTGCGGTTTTTAATGTCAAGGACGTTTTGCTCTTCCATAAGAAAGTGTTGGTAACTTCGTGTTGATTATTTCGTGAAGCTTTTTTGGTGCGCCTTCAACATCTTCAGGGCCTGCTTGTAGGGACTTGTGGTGAAGCTCGTGAAGTAAGCTGCCATATCGGTGGTGTAGGTGCACTTGTAGTAGCCTTTGGTGAAGAGTTCCTCCTCGGAAAAACTGTCCGCCAGCTGAATCATTTCGTTATGGGTTTGCTCCAGAAGCCGCTGCGCCTCTTGGAACGAGGTGCTCTGATGTTTCTCCACCAACATCTTGTCCATCTCGTGGTAGTTTTTGCGGTATTCGTCGGGCAGATAGTCCTTTTGACGGCCATCGCGGATGTTGTTCACAAATTCACGCATCAGCACCTGCCATTCGTAAAGGTGTATGAGAAGATCGCGGGCGCATTGGTCGTAAATCCACCTCGCACCGCATTTTTTGGGGTCATTGGTGAACTGGAAGGTGGCGTTCAGTTCGTCATCTGTCATTTTGCCGATTTGTTCGTCCAATTTCGCATAACTGTCCGACATGGCTGCTAAGAGTTCGTTTTTGTCCATTGTCGTTTTGGCTTTCGTGTTCGTTCTATTCAAAAGATTTTGCAAAAGTACGACTTTTCTTGAATGAATCGGGATGACACTTCAGTGACATCATTTATTGTCCATAGACAATGAAAATCGCAGAACCGCTGTTTTTGTTGTGTATGGACGATAAAACATAGTGGCGAAGTTGGTTACTACGTGTTGGTTATTTAACCCACAGGCTAACCAACCGCCGAAGGCTACCGGATGAAATTCGTGAACACCGCTTCTTCCGCCTCGGGCAGCCCGTTGCGATCCTTCTCGGCGGCGATGGCCTTGACGAGGAA
>CAJOKR010000112.1 GCA_905235135.1 uncultured Bacteroidales bacterium | reverse complement strand
GCCAAGCGCCACAAAGAGTTCCAAGACGGAGTCCTCATTCGAGAACTTCTGATCAACTATGTGTAAAAGTACAGGAATCAGACAGTTATCAACAAAAAAACGGACAGTTATGAACAATGCTGTTCCGAAAAAACGGAGCAAATCCGTTCATAAGCGACCGACAAGATCAAAAAGAAAGAATTAAACGACAGTCCCTAACTATTGTTGTGGAATTAGCTGCCCTGAATATAATGGACTATATATGCTTGACGGAACTGTAGTGTCAGAATGTATTTCCACTATGGATCAACCCCTTAACGGAACAATGACCAATGCTGATGTCGATTATGCACATCCGTTAAAAAGAGAGTCTATTATCAATATTTTCAAGCCAATATAAATACCATTTCCTCAGAAATCTTCTAACCACAAATATCATAAATTTGTTCCCAAACACTAAATCGATGACCCGCCCCCACTCATATTGCCCACCGCTCCCGCCGCCACCCGCAGCCCTCATACGTGTAGATACGTGTGATACGCGGAGCTATACCTTCCGCGAGACACACACGGCCGCCGCGCAACATCTGCGAGGACGCAGATGGCTCCATATCAACTGTTCACAGATCACTGTTCACAGATCACTATGCAGCGTGAGAATCACAACTTGCGGGCGGGCGCCGAAGCGGAACTGGAGGGTGCCGCCGAGACCCTCGGAAATGTATAGCTGCTGGTTGCCAGACTGATACGCTCCACCCCACTCCTTGTACATCCAGCTTGCGGGCGACCAGCCAAACAGCTTGAACTGCGCGGCGTGCGTGTGACCCGAGAGCATGAGCGGGATGTGCGTCTGCGGGAGCACCTCCATACGCCACTGCGACGGATCGTGGGAGAGCAGGACGGCGAAAATCTCGTCATCGCATTTCACGGTGTCATAATCGGTTATGCCTGAGACAGCGGCCTTCAGATCGCCGATTTTCGGGAAAGGCGGCTTGCCCGTGTTCTCCACCCCGACAATCGCGAGACGCTCCCCTGCCCTATCGAGCACGAAGGATTCGTTCAGCAGCACTTTCCAGCCCATAGACTCCTCGATTTCAGCCACTTTCAGACCTGCCTCGCGGGGATTCAACCAGCGGTTGGGATCGCCGTAAAGACAGTAGTCGTGGTTGCCGAGCACCGAGATAACACCGTCCGGGGCTGAAAGCCGCGACAACACCGTCCTGAAGGGCAGTATCTCTTCGGGTTCTATGTTAACGAGATCGCCGGTAAAAACGATCAGGTCGGGATGCTCGGCATTCACCTGCGCCACCACCTTCTCCACAAACGCGGTCTTCTGCCCGTACGTGCCCACGTGCAGGTCGCTCAGGTGCGCGATGCGGTAGCCGTCGTAGGCCGCCGGAAGGTTGTCGAAATAGAGGTCAACGTGCTTGGTCTCAAGTTGTTTCCAGCCGAACAAAATCGCATACAAGGCCATCAGCGACACCACGAAAGCCGCCACGAAACCCACAGTGTTGGTCACAGTCGCCGCAGCCGGACTCCAATGCCCCAACAGTTTGGCAATCAAGGAAAAGGCCATGAGTGTCATCTTCGGCAGGGCGACACAGAGCAGCACGGCGAGAAAGATTGTGCCGAAAAGGCTGGAGAACCCCTTGTAGAACATCACCAGCATGGACAGCAGCCCCACAACGGTGGGCAAAAACACTAAGACCCGCCACACCACAGGGGCATGGCGCAAGAACGTGAAGGATATGTAGAAATCCGGCACGAGAAGGAGGATGAGGGTGACAAAGAGGGCGATGGTCATGATGGTTTAAGGTTTAAGGTTTAAGGTTTAGGGTTTAGGGTTTAGGGTTTAAGGGAGTGGAGACGTTGGACGCGTCTCAAGTCCCAAGTCTTAAGTCTCAAGTCTCAAGTCTCAAGTCCCAGGTCTCACGTCTCCCCTCGCGCGGCTGGTGGTGACCAAGAACACGCCGAAGATGACGAGGATGAGGGCAATGGGCTTATTCCAGGTAAAGACGTCCTGGCCGACGGCGATGGCGAGGGCGGCGGTGACGAGGGGCTGGAGGTTGCTGTACATGCTGACGGTGGTCGGGCGGATGCGGCGCAGGGCCACGGGCAGCAGATAGTAAGCCAGCACGGTGGCGAAGATGGCGACAATCCCCATGTTGACGTAGGCCATGGCGGGGGCGGTGCCGAGCAGCAGCGGCGAATCCTTCACCGTGGGGATGGCCAACGGGAGACTCAGCACAAACGAGAAAAGGAACATCCACTTCATCATCGTCACGGGCGAATACCTCGGGGAGATGGCGCGGGTGATCAGGAGGTAAGTGGCGTAGAACAAGATGTTTACGAAACAGAGCAAGGCGCCGATGTTGCTGTAGTGCGCGTCGCCATGCAGCGAGAAGAGGATATCAGCGCACCGGCGATGCCAAAGAAGACACCCAGGGCTTTGCGGGTGGTGATGGGCTCTTTCAAGAAAAGGGCGGCCATCAGCATCACCACCAGGGGCGACATGGCGGAAATCAGCGAGACGTAGGTGGGCGAGATGTAGCGCATGGCCTCGGCAAAGGCCCACAGCGTGCCGTAAAGGCTCACCGCCCCGAGGACGATGATGCCCATGTCGCGCTTGGAGACCTTCTCACGCGGGGTGAACAGGGAGATGAGCCAGAAGCCTAACGCCCCGACGAAGAGCCGTAGCGCGGTGTATGCCTCCGGGGTGATATACTCCGGCACGACCGCCTTCGAACAGTTCGGGTTGACCCCGAAGATGATATAGACGGCCAGCACCGCGAGGTGCCCGAGCCACTTTGACTGTTGACTTTTGACCATTGACTGTTTACCCACACTGCGCTACGCTTTACGTGGCCGCCCCACACTGCGCTTCGCTTATGTGGGGTTATTTGCGCTTCGCGCGTGTTGCCCCTCCGGGGCTGCTTAAGGAATGTTTTTTATAAATAATACTTCTGCCTGATAGTTATCTATATAATAATGTAGAGACGCGCCATGGCATGTCTCTACAAATCGGAATACGTTTCGCAATTAGTTCTTCAGGGCGGCGATCTCCTTGACGGCTTGGATGCAGGCGTCAATGTCGGCGTCGGTGTTGAAGGCACCGATGCTGAGGCGGACGGTGCCGTCAATTTCGAGGGTACCGAGACATTTGTGTACCAGCGGGGCGCACTGCAGACCGGTACGGCAGGCAATGTCGTAATCGACGTCGAGCATGGTGCCCACGTCCATGGCCTCGAAACCCTTGATGTTGATGGAGAGCACCGGATTCTGGTTCTCCACGGAGGTGGCGCAATAGATAATCACGCCGGGAACGTCCTTGATGCCGTCACGGAGACGTTTCCAGAGGGCCATCTCCTGATTGTGGATGTTCTCGATGCCCTTTTCAGTGATCCACTTCACGCCGGCGTGCAGACCGCTGATACCCAACATGTTGATAGTACCTGCTTCCAAACGATAGGGATATTCTTCCAGATGGTCGCGAACGGCGGATTTCACGCCGGTGCCGCCGAAGCGGGTGTGACGCACCTCCACGCCCTCGCGCACGTAGCTGCCACCGATACCGGTGGGTCCCATCAGGCACTTGTGGCCCGTAAAGGCGTATGCATCAACGTTATAGTCGATCATATCCATCTTCACCGCACCCGCACCTTGGCTGCCGTCCACCACGAAGGTGATGCCGTGGGCCTTGCAGACCGCGCCGATCTCCTTGATGGGTTGCACCGTGCCGATGACGTTGGAGCACTGCGTGCAGACCACCATCTTCGTGTTCGGGCGGATAGCTTCCTCGAACTGCTCGGGATGCACGTAGCCAGCCTCGTCGAAAGGCAGGTAGGTAACTTCGATAATTCCCTCTTGCTCAAGATGATAGAGCGGACGAAGCACGGAGTTGTGTTCCAGCATGGTGGTAATCACGTGGGAGCCTTTCTGTGCCAGACCCTGAATCAGGATATTCAGGGAATCGGTGGCGTTGTAACTGAACGTGAGGCGTTTCTCGTCGGTGCCGCCGTTGAACAGCTTGGTGAGCATACGGCGGGTTTCGGTCAAAACCTCACCCGTTTCGATGCCGGCGTCGTAGCCTGCACGTCCGGGACTCACACCGTGCACACGGTAGAAATGGTCCATAAACTCGTAAACCTCGTTGGGTTTCGGGAAAGATGTCGCTGAATTGTCTAAGTAAATCATATATTTTTGGTTTTGAAATTTCGAAGCGGCAAAAATACATTTTTTTTGGTTCAAGGTTCAAAGTGGTTTAAGGTTTAAGGTTTAAGGTTTAAGGTTTAAGGTTTAAGGTTTAAGGTTTAAGGATTAAGGATTAAGGTTCAAGGTTCAAGGTTCAAGGTTCAAGGTTTAAGGTTTAAGGTTTAAGGTTTAGGGACTAAACCATAGGGATGCAGTTCGCTTCTATCCTTTGTTCATAAAATGTTAATAACTTTTCCGCCCGTATCTGTTGATATGATTGCATCTTTGTGGATTTTTTTGAACAAATCAAAGTTAATAATATTCACAAAATTAAAAACAGCATGAAGAAGATTCTATTCGCAATGCTTATGCTTCTTACAACAGGCATGAGCGGGTTTGCGCAGACTCTGACTGTGGCAAACGGCACGGAAACCAACGCGTATGTGCCCATCTACGGCTACTACGCGGATGATTATCTGATTAGCCAGACCATCTATCCGGCGTCAATGCTCGCCACGATGAACGGCGAGGATATCATTTCAATGTTGTTCTATCTTTCCTCTTCGCCTGCCAGCAATTGGGGGAGACTGTCCGAGAACTCCCAACACCCCCGAGGTACATGTCTTGACTCGCTCTCCCCTCTCGTCATGAACTGACAGTCGGCATTTTGATGCAAG
>CAJOKR010000111.1 GCA_905235135.1 uncultured Bacteroidales bacterium | reverse complement strand
TGACCTGGTCGGTTCGTTGGCCAAACATGCTGAAATAGAGGGTTTTGAGGTGCTGATGCTCACCTCCGACAAGGACTACGGTCAGCTCGTTTCCGACCACATCCGCATGTACAAGCCTGGCAAGTTCGGTCAGCCAGCGGAGATTCTCGGTGTGGCGGAAATCTGCGAGAAGTACAAGATCGAACGTCCTGAGCAGCTGATTGATATGCTCGGTCTGTGGGGTGATGCCTCCGACAATATCCCCGGCGTACCCGGCATAGGACAGGTGCGTGCCCAAAAGCTGCTCGCCAACTACGGCAGCATTGAGGAGATGTATGCCCGCAACTTCGATAAGGACAACGAGAAGACGCGCAACCACATGAACGAGTACAAGGAGCAGGCTTTCCTCTCCAAAGAGCTGGCTACCATCATGATAGACATCCCGATGGAGTACGATTTTGAGCAAATGGCCTACAACGGTCCCGACCCGCAAAAGCTGAAAGCCATCTTCGACGAGTTAGAGTTCAAAGCCCTCACGAAGCGCATCTTCACAGACCTGTCGCTGCAGGTGCCGCAACCCCAAGCCACCCCCGATCTCTTTAGTCCCATTGAGGAAACCGAACCGCAAACTCCAACGGAAGCCGAAGCACCTAAGATTGTCTTCGAACTTCCACAAACTGTTGAGGTGCAATCCGTTAAAGGTATTTCCGTAAAAAAGAATAACACAGTCTTCTTTACATGGATTTTCCAACAGGAACGCATCGCCGGCTTCGCCTTCGCCTTCGACGAAACCACCACCTACTACCACTGGGTGGAGAACGAACATCGTCACTATCAGGAGTTTATAAAACTGATTTTCGGAGAGCCGCGCACGGTGGTCATGCACGACTGCAAGAACACCTACAAGTACCTCAAATCGTTCCGGGTGGAACCGAAATGCACCTTTTGGGACGTGCAGATTGCCCACTACCTGCTGCAGCCTGAACGCAAACACCAACTCAATGACCTTGCCCTCAGCTATTTCGATTGCGAGTTGGTGGAGATTGGCAAACCGTCACCCGCACCCGAAAACGAACAGCTTCTGCTGCTGCAAAAGCTCTATCCGATATTGGATAATGAGTTGAAGGAAAACAAGTTGCTGGATTTATTCACGCAAATGGAAATGCCGCTCGTGCCGGTTTTGGCCGACATGGAATACACCGGCGTGAAGGTGGATGTGGACACCTTGCAGCAGAACTCCGAAACGATGAATGCCGAGATTGCCGCTATCGAGCAGCAGATTTACGAATATGCCGGCGAGACCTTCAACATCGGATCGCCCAAGCAGTTAGGCGAGATTCTCTTCGAGAAGATGAACCTTGTGAAAAACGCCCGTCTGACCAAGAGCAAGCAGTACCAAACCGGCGAGGAGGTACTCAAAAAGATGGCCTACAAGCACCCGATTGTGCCGCTGATTTTGGAATGGCGCAAGCTGTCGAAGCTGAAATCCACCTACATCGACGCGCTGCCGCAGCTCATCAACCCGAAGACGGGGCGCATCCATTCCACGTTTACCCAGACGATTACGGCTACGGGCCGGCTCAGCTCCCTCAACCCGAACCTGCAAAACATCCCTGTGCGCACCGAGCGCGGACGGGACATCCGCAAGGCGTTCGTGCCCTCCGACGGTAATGTTCTACTCGCGGCCGACTACTCCCAAATTGAGCTCCGCATTGTCGCCCACGTCTGCCAGGACGAGCGCATGATTGAGACTTTCCGCAACAACGAGGACATTCACGCAACGATGGCCGCCCACATCTACGGTGTTGAGAAAGAGGAGGTCACCGCCGATATGCGCCGCGCTGCCAAGACCGTCAACTTCGGGATTCTGTACGGCATCTCCGCCTTCGGGCTCGCCGATAGGCTGCAGATTCCGCAGTCGGAAGCCAAGCAGCTCATTACTGACTACTTCCGCAGCTTCCCGAAGATCTCGGATTACCTGAACGACACATTGGATTTCGCCCGTGAGCACGAATACGTGGAAACCCTCATGGGTCGCCGCCGCAATATCCGCGACATCAACGCCAAGAATGGGGTTTTGCGGGCCGCTGCCGAGCGAAACGCCATCAACGCGCCCATCCAAGGCACCGCCGCCGACCTCATCAAAATCGCCATGGTGCGCATCTATCAAGCTATGAACGAGCGGAATATGCGCAGCAAGATGATCCTGCAAGTCCACGACGAGCTCATCTTCGACACCTGTCCCGACGAGCTGGAAGTCCTCTCGAACCTCGTGCGCGAGCACATGTCGGGAGCCATGCAGCTGTCAGTGCCGTTGGACGTGAATATCAACAGCGGCAGCAACTGGTTGGAGGCGCACTGAAACGTCACCCCATAGTAGAATCTAATGAAGCCTCCACCGGCACAGTGCTGCAGGCCGATGCGGGTGTCGGAGGCGTGGCGGTTGACACCGGTGTAGGCTAAGGAAGCGTCTTCGTAGCGGCGGAACTTCAGGATGGCGTCGTTCATCTGGGCGCGGTTGAAGACGCCAACGCGCAACAGCAGGTCGAAATCGTCGATGGTCAGACCGGTGACGCGCTCGAACAGTTTGGGTTCCAACTTGCGGATGACATCCTCCAAACTCTCCTCGCGGTAGTCGGTGAGATACATGAAAATCGGGATTCGGGTGGCGAACTTCATCAGTTTCTCCTGCACCTCGCGCCGTTTGGAGCGGTATTCCTTCTCCTCCTGCGTCAGTTCCTTTTTCTTCTTGCTGTCGCCACCTTCCCCGGCCTCGCGTTTCAGTTTCTTTATCTTATCTGCACGATTGACGATGTTTTCAATAATGTCGCTGCCCAAAGCACGGAAGCCTTCAATCTTCATGATGGCGGCCATGGCCTCAGGATTGTTCAGCACTCGTTGCAAAGTAGCGTTATCCACATTGACCAATTGCGCACTATTCCACCGGCGGGCCAATAGCGTGCCGCTGGTGCCATTATCTACAAAGTCAAGGATTTCGGTGGCATCCACCCGCTTCATCGAACTGCCGTCAAATTGCAAGATGGGCAGGAAGTTGATGAACTCATCCACCTTGTCGGTGATGCGGCGATTGCTATCCACATCCAGTTGGTTGGCGTAGGTCACCACCTCGCGCAGGGCACGGTTGGGCGCGAAATCGAAGACATAGCAGGTGGGCTTGAGAATGGTCCGTTTCGTGGGGTCTTCCTCGTCGGTGGCGGTCCACGGACTCTGCACCCGGAAAGCCGTCTGGAAGTAGGTCTCGGGACTGGAGCAGTTGCGCAGCATCAGCAGTCCGCCTAACGGTCGCAGGGTGACACCCGTGGTCAGCTTGCCGCAGGTTAGCGTGATGGTGCGGGTCTTCAGCGGGTTGTCGCCCATGGCCTCGCGCACGGGACCGAGAGCATCCATGCCGATACCAGCTTTCGTACCGCTGCAGTTGATGATGGTGTAGTTCTGGTAGAAACCGTTGGCAGGACGGTGCAGCAGTGCTTCCATCGCATCGCACGAGGCTACGTTGGGCAGGAACCACATCGTGTGGGCGCAAAGGTCAAGCAAACGGGTGTCTTCGAAAGGCAGTGCAGGGCGCACGTTGAGGGGCGAGCTGCCATCGCCGAAGATGGAGGCCTTACCGCGGATGATGTCGAGCCATTTCTGCACGGCTTTCTCATGAACGAAGGTCTTTCCCTCTGCCCGGAAGAACTCGTTGAGGTCGAAGCCGTTCATGTCCCACTGCTCGATCATCGCCCCGAGGTCCTGCGGCATCTGGTAGGTCATCATCACCATGGTGGGCATCTCCAAGTAGGGACCGCCGACGGCCTCTTTCCTCGCCTGTTCGTCCTGATAGGTCCAGTTGAAGATCTGGCTTTCCATAAACTCGCCCGTGGCGAGGGCGCGAAAAGGGGTGCCGCTGAGGTAGAGGTAATGCTTGCCCGTGATGGGCACATCGCTGTCGTCCCAAGCGCGTCCGCTCTCCACGTCGATGCCGCTTTCACCCATCACTGCGTCCTCTTCCGCCTGACGCCGTTTGGCATCGGCATCCCCGAGGTCGAGCAGACTCTTGGCGTTGTCGTTCCACGCCCCGAAATGGTACTCGTCCAAGACGATCAGATTCCAGTGGATGCTGTGCACCCATTCGTTCTTGGTCTTGATGTTGCCGTATTTGTCCCGTCCGAGGTAGTCCTGAAACGAGCCGAACACCACCAACGGGGCAGAACGTTGCGATTGTAGAGGCGAATAATCATTCGTCCCTACGGCATTCGTGTCATCCTTTTCTCTCCATTTTTCGCTGTAGTAATGCCAGCCCTCGAAGTCGCGGTGGCGCAGGAGGTCGTCGCGCCACGAGTCCTCCACGGCGGGCTTGAAGGTGAGCACTAATACGCGCTTGGCTCCCATCCGTGGTAGGTGGCGAAGGTCTTGCCGAAGCGCATCTTGGCGTTCCAAAGGTAGTGGCTGGGGCGATCGGGCTCCTCGCGGTCCATCCTGGCGAAGTAGTCGGCTGTCTGTTGCACCGCCTGCGCCTGCTCATCGCGCATCTCGTAGTCGAGGTCGCGCACTGTCTTGATATCTGTATCGCGGTGACGCACGGCCACGTAAGCCGCTTGTGCCTCGCGTAGAGAACAGCGACACCACTCGCCGATGAGTTCCTTGCCCATGCGGCGCAGGTAGTCGTGGAGGTCGTGGTCGCCGAAGCTCTCGCCGCTGCCGTCGGCGTAGAAGGCGTTGTCGTGCCACAGCAGGTGGTAGGTCTTGTACGGCTCGGTGATGGGGTGTTGCTCGTCGATGCGCTCGTTCACATCGTGGCGGCCCGTCTGCCCGATTTTGATCCATCCCGGGAAGGCAACGTCGTCGTACATGTATATCTGCGGCACGGAACGCCGGCTGTTGGGGAGGATTTGGTCTATTGTTTGCATATTCTTTGGGTGTTTTTGTATCTATATCGGCATGTTGCGTTTCGATTGATCACCACATGGCGTTTCGATTGATCACCACATGGCGTTTCGATTGATCACCACACGGCGTTTCGATTGATCACCACACGGCGCTTCGATTGATCACCACACGGCGCTTCGATTGATCACCACATGGCGTTTCGATTGATCACCACATGGCGTTTCGATTGATCACCACATGGCGTTTCGATTGATCACCACACGGCGCTTCGCTTGTGTGGTGCTACCTGCACGGCGTGCGTGCCGCCTCTCCGAGGCGGTGTGTGGTGGAACATCCCGTACCGAATGACGTCCCATGTCGGAGACATGGGACGCGCCGTCCGGCGCAATTAGCACCATACCAGCGGCGAAGCCGCGCCGTGTGGTGGCAGAAGGTGTATGCCAATGTGGTGTGGTGGCGGCGAAGCCGCGTCGTGTGGTGGTGTCGTATCCGTATCGTGCGGTGTCCGGCGTGTGCAAAAGGAAAAAGCATCTCGGAGAGATGCGACCGACACAATAATCCGGGCATCTTTCCGTTATCATCATACAATGAACAAAATAATAACAAAAACTGTGAACAAAATTATGAGTTACACACAAACGTATTACCACATCATTCTCAGCACGCACGCCAGGGTCCCCGCCATCGTGGAGGAACATGAGCGGGAACTTTACTCCTACATGTATGGATTCATCCGGAACAAGGGGTGCCACCTTTACCGTATCGGGGGCATGCCCGATCACGTGCATCTTTTCGTCTCCCTGCCGGCCACCTTGTCGATGTCCAAGTTCGTCCAGGAACTCAAGGTCTCCTCCAGCAAATGGCTCAAGGCCAACCCTCATTTCCCGCTTTTCGAACGCTGGACCAAAGAGTACGCCGGATTCACGAAGAGTTATTACGAAAAAGACAAGATCGTGCGCTACATTGCCCGGCAGAAGGAACACCACCGCCGTGTGCCGTTTCCAGAAGAGTACCGAACCTTCCTCACAGAGAACGGTGCTGAAATCAAGGAGGAATATTTCCTCAACGACTGACCCTCGCAGCATCTCGGAGAGATGCGACGCGCCGTCCGGCGCAGGTAGCACCACACCAGCGGCGAAGCCGCGCCGTGTGGTGAAACCGTGTCGTGTGGTGGTGGAAGGTGTATGCCAATGTGGTGTGATGGCGAATGGCGTTCGGCACCATATAATGGTGGATGGTGTGCGACCGCGCCGTATGATGACGGAGGGTGTGCCGCCGCCGGTTGTGGCATCGCATCGTGTCATGGCAGACGGGTACGGTATCCCCGGCATATCGGAGATATGCGACATTGTCTCATTGCGTACCGATGCGACGGTTCCCGTTCCGTATTGCATTGTGACGGTCCCTGCTCGGTATCCGATCACCGCACGATGCCTGATCACCACACGGTGATCGATCATCACACGGTGCCTGATCACCACACGGCGATTGATCATCACACGGTGATTGATCATCGCATGGTACCTGATCACCACACGGTACCCGATTACCACCCGGCGCTTCGCTTGTGTGGTGCTACCTGCACGGCGTGCGTTCAGCCTCTCCGAGGCTGTATGTGTCCCTGCCATCATCATGTCGTTATTCCATCGGCCGTATCATGCTCTCGATAAAGGCGATCTCGTCCTTGTCCAAGCCGTACTTCTCGTATAGCATCTCGTCAGTCCAGGGGTGGGAGAAGTCTTGGAGGGGGATAAACTGAAACTTTTCTTTTGAAAGATTAATGGATGAAACCGCCATAAGAAGCATGAATCTTACAAATCTTGTTGTAAGATAACTATATAGATTGACAGCTTCTCTTCTATTGTTGAAACCACCTATGATAATTTAGGGACTGTCGTTTAATTCTTTCCTTTTGATCTTGTCGGTCGCTTATGAACGGATTTGCTCCGTTTTTTCGGAACAGCATTGTTCATAACTGTCC
>CAJOKR010000110.1 GCA_905235135.1 uncultured Bacteroidales bacterium | reverse complement strand
TCCGATTAGGAGCTGCGGCATTCTTGCCGCAAGAACAAATATGGTGCACAGAGTGTGTGTTTCTTTCGACTGCAGCAAAATGGGGATATTCTAAATCTTGAAAAAATGCGTGTTAAATTTTTTTTTCTTCATGTGAAGAAATTTTCTTACTTTTGCAAATTGATTTTCGGATATCGAAAAATACTAAACAACAAACAATATGGAACAGAAGAAAGAAATACCGATAAGTGTTGTGGCAAAATACACCGTTTTAAGATTGCAACAATTGGGAGCGAGCATCAGCCCCCTGAAGTTGCAAAAGATACTGTATTATATTCAGGCCTGGCACATGGTGTATTTCGACCATGACAGCTTGTTTTCTGCCCAACCCGAAGCTTGGGTTAACGGGCCGGCTTATCGTGAGATATATGATGAATATAAGTCTATCGGGATATACGATCAAATTACACCTGCGTTTTTTGATTTGACATTTGAGTCGGTCACAGGAGAGATTGAGAAATTGCATGGAGAAATGGGTCTGCAGCAAAACCAATGGGATTTCCTTGAAGCCATCTACAAACATTATGGTATGATGGGACACGACAGGCTTGTAATGCTCACGCACTCTGAAAAACCTTGGAACGAGGCGAGAAAGGGCCTTTCCCCTATCGAGTATTCGGACAATAAGATAAGCCTGGAATCGATGTACGACTATTATAAGGGACTTTTGGAGAAACAGGTATGAGTTTTAACTTTCCGACTTCAGATGAAATAGATGAAGGCTTTTCTTTCGGGCGACAGTGGGACAATGCTGCCTATCGCGAGATTAACCCTTGATTTAAGTTTGTTTAGTGGTTTTTGCGCTTGAAATCGTCAGAATAAAATTAGACGACACTCCCCAATAAAATCAATGTTTGGATTATTCAGAACACATAGAGCGCCGATCAGTGCAGCCGTGCCGGTTAACGACGGCCTTAAGACAGAGCCGATATCTCTCGGTGACGGGGTTATCGGGCAGGTGAAGCACTTTTGTCTTCACCCCGAAAGCGCCACACGGGATCAACACGATGCGCTGTATGCGCAATTGTGTGGATTGGCGAGGAAAGCGTCGGGGTTTGAGGATGACTTTGCCTTGTATGCCGGCGGGGTGTATTATGCCGACAGGCGGATAATCAAACGGGCAAGAAGATTGTTGGAGAAGTGCTTGTCTGATGATACTGCGCTTGCGGCGCTGCCGGATGCGCAACGGTGCAAGGTGCTGGAAGGGATACTTGACTGCATCAATATCGGGGAACGGATGGCGGTGAATGACACCTGGCTGCGGGAATATGCCTCTCGGATTCTCCCCATAATTACGGATGAGCAAATACTTGATTACGCCAGGAGGCTGTACATCAACTGGTGAGAATCATCGAACAGAAGACAGGATACCTCACCAAGGTATATTGCACACAACCAAACGGACAAGAAGCAAGAAGGCTACACGGAGTCCGGCTTTTTTTCTTTTTCGTGCCTGGCGGCGCTGGGTATCAGGTCACACAGATTGCACGGATTACACAGATTTTAAGCCTGCGGCTTATAGAGAATGCCTTGCTCGTAAATCTGTATTCAATTGCTCGTAATTGTTAGCAATTCAAAATCGTACAAATATCTATTATCCAGTGTTTTATATTGTATTAGATTTCAAATTTGCTCGTAATACGCTCGTAATTGAATACTGTTTTCATTCTTTTACGAGCGACCAGATTGATTTGTTTCCAGCGTGTGTGCACATTATGTTACCTTCCCTTCTCATTTTGCGCAAAAGATTGTCAATCTTATATCCTTTCTGCTTTTCGTTCAATTGGTCAGGAAGGACATCCCACAACAATCTTACAACCTCCTGTTTCGTCAAACAACCATGATCTTTCAGAGAGACAATCAATAACGCCTCGCATTTCTTGTCAACCAATCCCTTATGTTTGGAGTACTCCACTTTCATGTCAGTGGCTTGAGCGATATCCTTAGAAACATAGATGTGTGGCAACCGACCCTCTATAAGTTTACGTTTACGTAGCATGGCCACGGTATCAGCAGAAACAGGGTGTTCTTTCTGTACTTGATCCAAAAGCACTGCATCCGTAAGTGACAAATTTTGATTTGCAAGAAGCATTAAGCTATAATTCTCGTCAATGATTGTTCCGGGTATATTGAGAACAACCATATCAGATGTGGACAAATCGTAGTCAGGCATAGGCAGAAAACGGTCTTTCTGACTTTGGAACATTTTATGAATACCATACCCCTGCGTATCTATCATCTTGATGTTCACCATGGCCTTGACCAATGCAGGGTTTCGATAACTTTTGGGCGTTTTTTCCCCAGTTATATACTGCTCATAGCTGCCTTCATAAAACCCTCCGTCATTTTGGAACTTCAATGAATCTTTATCTTCCGTCACAATAATCCGGGCTCCTTTCTCATAATTTTGATGTGCGATGGCATTATGCATTCCTTCGAGGATACTCTCCGTATCATACTTCCATACATCTGCCGGTATCAGCGAATTTTTTGGATAAATCTTGAAACGGTAATTTCGTATTCGGCCAAGCAATTCGCTCGTGGTGAGAATGAACGGTATTGTATAGATGTCGCCAAACACTTGACCATCCTGAAAACATTTCCATACAATCTGCGCAATGTGATTCAATTTATAAGCCGATGTCTCTTTGCCAACCAACAACAAGGTTGTACGTGTCACATTACCACCAACTGTAAGAGCGGCCTTGTCAAGAAAAACGCTGTCGCTCCATTTGTCACACACCTTAGCCAGTCTTGGAAAACGTTGCTTGTAGCCTTCACGAGCTTTTGCCACAGCAAGTTCGTCCAAATCTTCCAATGATGCATCAGGAATTACTACTGCTGACCAGTCGTCCTCCACGGTCTGCCGCCGTATTTCTTCATACTTGCTCACATCCAATGCGACTAAGCTCTCACCACGACGGGCATAAAAGTGACCTTTCCACGAAATCGGGATTCCACGTGGTGCTGCCGGCACCTGAAACATCAGCACCCGCTTTCCTTCGACAGAAAGCTCGAAGATGTCACGGAAGGTGTTTCTGTCGGTGGTATGCTGAGAGAAGTCATATTTCAACCGCTGCAAACTTTTCATGCCGTTTTTGTAGGCTGTGCCAACAATCTCACGCGTCTTGTTCTCTACACCAAACACTAGCCATGCAAAAGCTTGCTCTCGAAGGTTAGCTTCGTTACTCAGAGCCGAGAAATACTTGCCGATGTCGTCGAAATCGTAACTATTTTCCGCACTCTTAAACTCCACCACTTCATCCTCGTGATGATACCTAAGCCTCTCAAACACAGCATATATGTCCATATTTCATTCCTTTTTTTTTCATTTGCAAATTTACAAAATTCTTTCAATATAGGTGGGACATGTTTTGCGAAGCACAAAACTTTCGTATAGATCACCGGTCACCACGGCCGTGCCAGTTAACGACGGCCTTAAGACAGAGCCGATATCTCTCGGTGACGGGGTTGTCGGGCGGGTGAAGCACTTCTGTCTTCACCCCGAAAGCACCACACAGGATCAACACGATGCACTGTATGCGCAATTGTGTGGAATGGCGAGGAAAGCGTCGGGGTTTGAGGATGACTTTGCCTTGTATGCCGGCGGGGTGTATTATGCCGACAAGCGGATAATCAAACGGGCAAAGAGATCGTTGGAAAAACGCTTGTCTGATGAAACTACGCTTGCGGCGCTGCAGGATAAGCAACGGTGCAAGGTGCTGGAAGGGATACTTGATTGCATCAATATCGGGGAACGGATGGCGGTGAATGGCACCTGGCTGCGGGAATATGCCGCGAAGATTCTCCCTATAATTACGGATGAGCAAATACTTGATTACGCCAGGAGGCTGTACATCAGCTGGTGAGAGGCGTCGAACAGATGCTGTTATGCCTCTTCGAGGCTGATGGAAATTGTTCGCTTCACTCACTTTTATTTTATATCTAAAAACACGAAAAACACGAATTTCTTGTCTCGCTTCGCTCGGGGTGTTTATAGAAACAAGAAGGACACGGAGTCCGGCTTTTTTTCTTTTTCGTGCCTGGCGGCGCTGGGTATCAGGTCACACAGATTGCACGGATTACACAGATTTTAAGCCTGCGGCTTATGGGGAGCATCAATGAATACTTACTTAAAAACTGTTAAAAACTAAGTGAGTGTAGGGGGCGTGTCGGAAAAATGGTATTTTTGCGGCGTAAAATTAGTTAGGAGCATGAAGGAGGCTAAACTTTTCAAACAGGATATCGCAATACAGGCCATCTTGTACATTCTAAAACGGATGGGCGGTGTATGTGACATACATAAGTGCCACAAATTCTCTATTTCGCAGACAACGAACACCTGTCGAAATATGGGCGTTCCATCACTGGCGACGCTTACGTCCGTATGGATTTCGGACCGGTCCCGACATGTATCTACGACCTCTTCAAGGCTGTGCGTGGCGACAGCTACTTCGCCTCGCAGGTGGACAATGTGCGACAAGACTGTTTCCACTTCGTGAACAACAAAGACATAGCGGCCGTGGCCTCACCCGATATGTCATACCTCTCTGAAAGCGATGTGGAGATGCTTGACAAGTATATCGACCAACTGAAGGACAAAGGTTTTAGTGAGGTATCAGACGCCTCTCACGGTTACGCATGGTCAAATACGGCTCAAAATGGTGTCATCAGCGTTCGCGATCGCCTGACGGAAATGGGTGATTCTGATGAATACATCAACTACATTGAAGAACAAATGCGGGCGGAGGAGGCTGCATAACAATTGAACTTGCAATATCCATTGCTGCATCGTGACTATGGGTTCTTAAAATACGACTCTTTCCTATGTGCGTCGAGCGTGATTGAGCGGCGGTTGTCGGACATCTCTGATGGAATAAAAAACGGTACGACATCGGTAATTGGCAAAATGAAAGAGGAGCACATAACCGATGTGCTGGAGATTGTTCGCTCCTCGAAAGTAATCAGCGAACGACAAAAGAAGATGTTTTTCTATTGATTCGCCTCATTTGCTAACCGCGTAACCGCCTAACCCTGAATCTTGAATCCTGAATCCCCTAACCCTTAAACCCTCAACCTTAAACCCATGTAACCTCTCCCCCCGCCATCTCGTTTTTTAAGGCAGTAATCACTTAAAAATCGAAAAAGCATGGAGAAAAATACAATGTGCTATGACTGGACGGCAGCACAAAGCCTTTTCTATCCGGTGACGCTGGCATGGGCCGATGACCACTTGCCGGTTTGCGACAACCTCGAAACAGAAACCCTCTACAATCGCTTTGTCCGTTATTTGGAAGATGCCCATCGCGATGGGGTGATTGGGGATGGCCGATATGCAGTGGCCATCTGCAAGGCGCAAAAACTGCGGAGGTTTCTCATCATCAAGGGGTACCCTACCATCACGGCCAACGATTTCACAGCCGATATGGTGTTAGAGTTTCGGCAGTTTGTCTATGACGAGTACCAATATGTGCCGCTTTACCCCCATCTCTACCCGCGCACCTCGGGGCACCGTCCGCCCGCCAAACGATGTTGCAACTCCACTGTGGTACATGACCTCAAGCTGTTGCAGGCCTTTTTTGCCGAACTTGAAGCTACAGGTGAGATATGCCACACACCATTCCGGAAGATACCGATAAAAAAACGCAGGACCATCATGCATGTGATGTATGATGACCCTGTTTTTTTACGTGCCGATGAATTCCGGCAGGTGATGGAGACCGAGGTCCCGGAAGATTTACAATGGGCAAAGGATATGTTTGTGCTCAACTGTGCCATCGGCTGCCGTATTGGCGATCTGCTGCGCCTTACGCCCGATAAGGTGGCCGTCTCGGACGACGGCATCCCTTACATCCACTACATTCCCTCGAAAACCGCAGGTCGGCAGACCACCCACAAGGAGGTAGTGACTCCTTTGATTGAACCCGCCGTGGAGATCATTCGCCGCACCAACCTGAAGCTTATGGATAGCAATCCCAACTACGGCCGCCAGCGCTACAATAAAACCCTGCGCAAGCTGCTGGAGTTTTGCGGCATCAACCGCAGGGTGAGCCTCTTCAGTCCCGACACCTGCGACAACGTCTGCAAGCCCCTCTACGAGGTGGCTTCCTCAAAGTTAGCCCGCAAAACCCATATCGATATGCTCAACAAGGTGCAGATCAACTATTATGCCGCCGGCCTCCACCGCACGGGCTCTGATGCCGTATTCCGCTACACCTTCCTGGAGCTCGCCGACCGGAATGTGCTGATGAAGGCGGCGTTTGACGGGTGATTTCGCAGCAATGCCGCAGCGCCTACGGCTTCCATTCCTACTCCCTACATATCCTCCATGCACAGTCCTGCTGTGCTTGTTTCGTACTTCCCGTACTCACCAGTCACCTCCTTAAACCGCTGCACTTTCTCCTCCAGCACTTTCATATTCAGTTCTTTACTTTGGCGCTTCACTTCGTAGAAAGTCACACGCTTTTCTATGTCATCAGCCGCAATGATGTCTATCTCATTCTCACCTCTTCGATCCCACCAGCTGTCAATGTGCGTATACTGTTCGCTTTCACGCAACACCTCCTTGAACCAGCGCTCCAGCACTTTGCCGGTATAAGTCTCGTAGTCTCGCGCCACAATCTCAGCCAGTTTCCCGTAGGCATTCGCTTCAATAAAGTAGTTATACTTATAGATAAACCGGAACCAGAACTGCAGGAACAAGTCGCTCACCGCATATACGATGTTCTTGTTGGCCGACTTCTGGAACATGGGCTTGTTCTTGGCTATCAGTCCGTAGTCGTTCTCCAGCCTCGTCATATAGCCCGATACCTCCGCATGCAAAATGCCCTCTATGTCTCCCCTTGTATTGTGCCCCGTGGCTATCAGCTTCAGAATGTCGAAATAGCGTCCGTAGTCGCGCCCGAACTCCTCTATCAGCATGTTCTTCCCTTCGGGAATAAAGTACGAGTTCTTGGCAATGATACGTCCCAGCATCTTCTCTGCCGTGGTTGCACCTGCATCCATCAACAGTTCCACATACTTGGCTACACCTCCCGTATAGGTGTATAGTGCCAACAAGTCCTCCTTCGTATAGTCAGGATTGTAACACCCCAGAATCTCCTTCACCACCGAGGGTGCAAAAGGCTCTATCTTCAGGAATTCCGTCTGGCGTCCGTACAAAGGTTCCTTCTTGTTGCGGAACAGCTTCGTCATCATCGAATACACCGATCCACACACAATCAAGTTTATCTTCGCCTCCCCCTTTTTCTTGTCCCATATCTTCTGGATCTGCGAGAAAATAGCTCTATTCACGCGATAGAAGTCTTGAAACTCGTCTATCATCAGCGTCAGGGGGCGCGTCTTCGACAGTTCCATCACATAGTCAAAGATGTCAGCAAACCGCTCCACCCTTCCCAGGATGGGAATCTCCAGCTTCTCTGTCAGCTCCTGCTGGAACTCCTCACACAGCACACTTTCCGTGCTTCTTGTCACAAAGAAGTACAGTATCACCTCATCCTCGTAAGCCTTCATCACGAGCGATGTCTTTCCAATGCGCCTGCGTCCTGTCAGCACGGTAAATTGAGCCGTGCGATGCGAGATATCTTTTATCTCCCGCAGTTTCTGAATCTCATATTCCCTGTCGAAGAACTTCATCACTTACTCTTTTTCTATGTCTTATATCTATTTAAGGTATCGAAACCACCAGTTCGGAACTTGCTGTTTCGGTTGCAAAGATACCATTTTTTCTGATATCAGGCTTAATAATCTGTGTAATCCACACGGCGACCGCACCAAAATTTCACCTGATCGTTCTGGCGCGGCAGCTATGGAGGCATCTGCGTTCCCGCAGATGCTTGTGGCTGGTGCCTCGTGATGGCTACCCGACCATGTCCTCCGTGCTTCTTTCTGATTGATATTTTTGTAATATATCGATATGAACAAAAATCGTTAAATTATTAACAATCAATGTTTTGATTATTTTTGTATTGATATTTTTATTATATTTTCCTCACTATTCATTTATAATATACAAGTATGAAAAGTGAGACTTTAAAGCATTTTGAGGACATGGAGGACCCCCGCGTTGTCGGCCGGACCATCCATCCGTTGCGAAACATTGTTTTCATCACCATTGTGGGCGCGTTGTG
>CAJOKR010000109.1 GCA_905235135.1 uncultured Bacteroidales bacterium | reverse complement strand
TCATTTCAGGAACAGCCCCACGCGGAAGCATACGTTGGGGTGGTGGCTGTTGCCGGGCAGGGGGTTGCGGATGGCGGCGGGATAAGCGCTGCCGGAGGCACCGCCGCCCATGATGGTGCTGCCCCCGCCGCGCATCACGTAGCTTGTGCCATTGCGCTCCTGCGTCCATTCCCAGTTGTTGCCGGCAATGTCGTAGAGGTTGTTGGCCTTGGCCTGCTCGTAGGCTCCTGTGTAGTTGCTGCCCGCATTGGGCGAGAACGGGTCGTCGGCGTAGTTGCCCCACGAGGAACTGTTGACCGCCACCTCCTCAAAGGTCTTGCATCCCGAATTAATCAGCCATTGCAGCATGGTGTCCCAGTTGGCGCCCCACGGGAAGAACCCCTGCACCGTGGTGTTGTCGCGGTAGAGATTTTCGCAGGCCACGGTGGCGTCCTGCGGCGAGAACTGCACCCAGATGCGTCCGGGCTGGCTCGCTGTGACGGGCTTGCTGGCCGGCACATAGTCTTTGGGACTGCTGCCCCCGCCGTAGCTGGCCTCGTAGCGTCCCATGTAGAAGCCCCCGTAGCGTTGCACGCTCGCCACCATCGCCTGGTAAGCGGGCAAGGAGACGTCGTCGCAATAGCCGTCGAGGGAACGGCTTATGAAATAGGAGGCGAAGTCGCGCACCTGCAGCGGCGTGTTCCGGGTGGGAATCCACACGAACTCGCTGCCATCGGGTCCGAAAATGACCAGGCCTGTGTTGATGGTCCGCTCGTCGGGCTTCTCCGATATAGTGAACCCGGCGGGGATGTAGGCGGTGTCGCCGTGGGGGTCGATATACTGTTGTATTCCTTCCGTGGGCGGCAAGGGTTCGGTGTCCCCTTCATTCGAGCAGGCGACCATGAAGCCAAACAGGGACAAAAGCAAGCAAAATGACATGATTGTTCTTTTCATAATGTGAAGTTTAACGTGGGTAGCCCACCGGATTATTCAACAAGGGGGTCTGCGTTTCGTCCAGCTTGAGGAGTGTCTTTATGGCATCGACATCCATGGAGCCGCGCGGGCGGGTGACAAGGCCCGTGCCGGCGCAGAAGATGTTGATGTTCTCGCTGACGATGCCGGCATCCACGCCCATGATCACCTTGGAATGCTCGTCGCTGCGGCCGAACTTCGCCTCGTCGGCCACCATCAGCAGCACGACTGGGGCCGTCTTGGCCCAGTCCTGGTGCGCGGCCACAATGTCGCGGTGGTCGCCCTCGACGACGGGACGCAGGCTGTTCTCGGTGTTGAGGTACTCGTACACGCCTTTCCCGGTGAACACAAACAGGCGTATCTCCTGCCGGTTGCCGGCTGTGGGCGAAGTCAGCTTGCCATTGTCGCGGTTCACACCGACGGCGGCGAAGAGCAGGTTGGAGAGGTCTTGGTCGCTGAGCATCCGGTCGCTGTACTCGTTGCCCGAGGCGCGGTTCCAGAGGGTTTCCATGACGGACTTGCCGCCGGTTTTCTGCGGTGCGGGCAGCTGCACGTTTTGTGCCATACCCATGGTTGCCATAATCACTACTGCCATAATGGATAAAAGAATCTGTTTCATATCGGAGTTTTTTAATGAATATTGTTTAATTATTTCAATGCTTCTTTTATTGTTTTTGATTCCATGATTTCTTATAACGTTTTATTCTGTTCTGTATTACATCCTGCCTCTTACATCGCCATCTTCCGTCGTTTAGCCTCCCCATACTCTTGAGTAAGCTTACAAGCATCTTGGAGTATGGCTACACCTTGGGTAGAGTATGACAGTCACTCCTCCTGTTCGTAATAATACGAGTAGTCGATACCCTTCATAAATATCTCGCGGTCGTCAATCTTGTCGGTCAGAGCCCCTTTCAGCAGTTCGTGAATGCGTTTGCTATCTGTATGGCTCGCAATCATCGCATCAAGATAGTCCTTTTTGTCTATTTTACTCCAGTCCACACATTTCTTCATGCGCTTTTTGAATATCATATCGAGCCAGATGCGTGTCGAACGCCCATTGCCTTCCATAAAAGGATGCGCAGCGTTCATTTCCACATACTTCTCCACAATCTCATCAAACGTTGTTTCGGGCATCGCCTCTACGGTCTTCAGATAGTTGTGCAGATGCTCCGCCAGGCAGAACAGCGTGTTGCCTTTTGCTATGGTTTTAGTGCGGATTTTGCCAGCAAAGTCATACAGTCCGCCAAACAGATAAGCGTGAATCTGCCGCAAAGCCTTCACCTTGCCCACGTCTTTGTCGTCCACCAGATTGCTTTCCCATAGCGTATAGGCCTTTTTGCGACTTTGACCGTCTATGGTATTGTCACTATAGGTGAACCAGTCGAGGAAGTCCATAGCCTGCTGGTTTCGGATGGCTTTGGCAAGTTTATCCACGCCCGCCTGACTGATGACATCAGTTTTATACTTTTTCCCGTCGGTAGCCGTCAATTTCAGTTGGGTAGTGTCACTAACCACCTCACTTTGTTCCTTCCTCAGTTTTGCCTTCAGATACTTCCAGTAGTTGCGGTTCTTCTCGTGGTCATCCTGTTGATTGATGGCTCCCACGATGTCGAGCACCGAGAACCACCAATGATTACGCTCTTCGTCCCACACAGCCCTCACCTTGTGGTCTTTATAAAATCTGATGGATACTTTACTCATATCTCGTTGCTTTTATTGCTGTAACGCTTTTATCCGTTGCGATAATACTTCTTCCATCTTACTTCATACATCGATACGCTCTATTGCCCATCCTTGTCATATGACACCGACCTGTCCTTCTGTCCCATTTTGTTTGGTGATAGGTGCAAACTCGATATGCTCAAGTCCTTTTTCGCTGAGCAAACCGAACGGTTAGACTCTCTGGTTATGGTTTAATGTGATGTCATTTCCTTATACAACTTAAACAATTCTGCCACGCACTGGCTTTCCGTCATTGTCTTGACATCAAAGCCGTAGGCCTGCATCACGGCACGGTCGTTCTCCTGATGGGCTTTGCGGAGTTCAGCGGGCATCGTCAACTCGTCGTAGAGGTCGGCCAGACTGCTGTCCGGATAGCGCGCGCGGGCGTCGAGAATGGCC
>CAJOKR010000108.1 GCA_905235135.1 uncultured Bacteroidales bacterium | reverse complement strand
TTGATGGAGACGCAAACACTCTTGGGGTAGCCTTCGTAACCCAAAGTGGCCGGGATGGCGCCGTGCTCGATGGTGTAGTTATGCACCAAGTCGTTGATCTCCAATGTGCTCATGCCTGCGTGGATCTTCTCACCCACGAGGTCAAGGATGGCCGTATTGATGACGCCACTCTTCTTGATACCTTCAATCTCCTCGGGGGTGCGGATGAGACTGCGTTTGGGCACCATCACGCCTTTGGCCTCCAAAGCCATCACTTTTTTATCCAATGCTGTCGGTTCCTGTCCGGCCGGCACACGCCATCTTTTACGCCTTGTGAACATGCTGTTTATATTTTGGGCTGCAAAATTAGTGTTTTTTATTTAGTTATTACTATTCCTAACTCATCATTGATTTGTTTGCGCATGTCGTCCAAGTCTTTCTTCCGCTTGAGGAGAATGAATTGGTCGTCTATATCTTCGATGGTCTTCAGTTCCTCTTCGATGGCCTTGCAACGATTGTCCACGATGAGTTCCCTATAGCGAGCCACCGATGATTTTACCACCGCTCTTAACATGTTTTCCTCACGCTTGACGAAAATACTGTATTTCTCCCATCGGTCGAGTTTGTAAGGCGTCGAAAGCAAATCGGCAGCGCGTTCGGCGATGGTTTCGTCTTCGTGGGATACAAAGAATTGGTCGTTGGGGATGTGGCCTTCGTCGATTGCATGGTCGAAGATGTCAAAGATCTTGCGGTTGACCCCATTGGTAAACAAAAAGTCATCCTGTTTTAGCTCATCAATAATATATTGGGCTACGGTGACTTGTTCATACACAACCTCCCCATTTTCGTCTTTGCGATCGTCAACGAAAATTTCACCTCCATACATGAGCAACAGCTTCACCAATTCGCGCTCTTGGTAATAGCCCGCCGGCAACTGGTCGTCGACGGTCTCCTCCTGTTTGGGTGTCATTGTCGTGGTTTCTGTCTCGGAAACCACATTGTCTTCGATGCCCAAAGTTTTCTTCAGTTTGGAACGCAGTATCTTGTTGAGTTCATTGGTGAGTGTCTGTTCGGGCATGTCCAAGAGGCGGCTGCATTCCTTCACGTAGGTGATGCGGTAGATGCTGTCGGGGATGACAGAGATGGTCTCCACGATGTCGCGGATGACTTGTCCCCGCTTGATGGGGTCGTTTTCAGCGTCTTTCAGCAATAACTCAGTCTTGAATCGGATGAAGTCCTTGGCATTCTCTTTCAAGTAGTTGCTGACATATTCCACCGAAAACTCCTTGCCGAAGGTGTCGGGGTCATGTTCGGGTGGAAGCACCACCACGCGCACATTCATGCCCTCGGAGAGAATCATGTCGGTGCCGCGCAGAGCCGCATGAATGCCTGCTGCATCGCCATCGTAGAGCATGGTGATATTCTTCGTGTAGCGCTTCACGAGGCGGATCTGCTCCATCGTCAGCGAGGTGCCGCTGCTGGCCACCACATTCTCGATGCCGATTTGATGCATGCGCAACACATCGAAATAGCCTTCCACGAGGATGCACTCGTCCTGGCGAGCGATGGCGTTCTTGGCGAAATAGATGCCGTAAAGCGTCTGTTTCTTGTCGTAGATCTCCGACTCGGGCGAGTTCTGGTATTTCGGACTTTTCTTGTCGTTGGTGAGAATGCGACCGCCGAAGCCGATGACGCGACCCGTGAGGCTGTGGATGGGGAACATCACACGGCCATGATAGCGGTCATAAAGGCCGTTGTTGCCTTTAATGGAAAGGCCTATTTGTTCCAACAACTCTTCAGAATAGCCGTTTTTCTTGGCATGTTCGGTAAAGGCGTCCCATTTGGCAGGATTATAACCGAGATGGAATTTTTGGATGATGGGGTCGAAATAGCCGCGCTCGCGGAAATACTCGAGACCGATGGTCTTGCCTTCATCGGTATTCCACAGCGTATCAACGAAATACTTGTCGGCAAACTCGTTGATGTTGAACATCTTCTCGCGGATGCTCTGCTGCATGATTTCCTCAGCGGTCTGCTGCTTCTCCTCGATCTTGATGTTGTACTTCTTCGCGAGATAACGCAGCGCCTCGGGATAGGTGAAATGCTCGTGTTCCATGAGGAACTTGGCCGAGTCGCCCGCCTTGCCGCAACCGAAGCATTTGAAGATGTTGCGTGCAGGATTGACGCTGAACGACGGTGTCTTCTCATTGTGGAAAGGGCAATTGCCCCACAGGTTCGACCCACGCTTTTTCAGCGTGACGAACTCACCTACAACTTCCTCAATATGAGCGGCTTGTAGGATTTGCTCCACTGTCTCTCTTGGTATGGCCATCGTTGTGATTTTTCGGCAAAACTACGAAAAAAAATGTTAGCACGTAACCGTTAGTTCACATAACAATCAAACGCCATCCATCTCACTTATCCAATCCCCTGTCCGGAAACATCGCGTCAAACAGCCGCATCCTCCTGTAAAACTCCTCGTCCATGGCCGACGTGTCGATAGGAGCCGGAATGTGTATTTCCGACTGTGTGGAGGTCTGGGGTAGTTCACTTTGCGTGGATTCTTTCTTACTTGTATTTTGGCAGCCCGTCAGCAAGATGATGGGTAAGGCTGCTACTGCCACCGCGAAAACTAAATAATAAGGTTTTCTTCTCATGGGTTATCTGATTACTGTAATACGTTTCGTTTGAGAATTACCTTTAGCATCGGTAATCCGCAGCAGATAATCTTCCAATTTCCTTCAAGGAATTAGGGTGAATTAGGGAACCCATCTGTAAAAAGCCCTGCTTCCGATACGTGTAACGCTCTCGGGAATAACCAAATTTCCCGTCAGATTAATACATCCGTAGAACGCCCTAGACCCGATTTCTTTTACTGTATAGGTGATATTATTAAACTCAACAGTTTCTTAATTGCTTATAATTGTTTATTGATTTTCCTTAATCCACTTTCCACTCTCCGCTTCCTTCCCGTTGGCAATGACCTTCCAAACATACGTTCCGCTCGCCCAATCCGCCGCTTCAATCGCCGTCACGTTCTCCGTGAGGGCTTGGCTGTGGACGAGCCTGCCGTTCATGTCATAGACTTCCACTTGGGCATTTTGCAAGGCCGTGCGGATATTCAGCACATCCTT
>CAJOKR010000107.1 GCA_905235135.1 uncultured Bacteroidales bacterium | reverse complement strand
CCGTGCGGCAGCGGCAAAAAGTACAAGAACTGCCACGGTAGATTTGACAGCGCCGAATAATGAAGAAGGTCATCCTTTCGGTCACCGAGGACCTCTACACCGACCAACGTATGGACAAAATGTCCCTTTTTCTGCACAAAAAGGGCTTTGATGTCACACTCGTGGGCCGCTGCTATGGGGATTCTCCAGTATTGAGCCCGCGCCCCTACAAAACCAAACGGCTGCGGCTACTCTTCCGCAAAGGATTCATCTTCTATGCCGAATATCAATTCCGGCTGCTGCTGTACCTACTGTTTCATAAATGTGATTTGTTGGTTTCCAACGATTTAGACACGTTACTACCCAACTATTTGGTCAGCAAATGGCGTAAGAAACCGTTGGTATATGACAGCCACGAATATTTCTGCGGGGAGCTGTCAGTGGTCAGCAAACCCATCTCTTACAAAGTCTGGCACGGTATCGAACGCCGCATATTCCCGAAGCTGAAAACGGTCATCACCGTGAGCCAATCCATTGTGGATCAGTACGAAAAGGAGTACGGTGTACGTCCCTATTTAGTGCGGAACATCCCGCCTGCAGCCACCCCGCCCGTTACGGCCACACGTAAAGAGCTGGGAATGCCCGACAATAAAACCGTACTGCTGCTGCAAGGGTCGGGCATCAACGAAGGACGCGGTGGGGAAGAGGTTGTGCAAGCAATGCAGTATCTTCCTGATTGCCAACTGTTTATCGTTGGAACCGGAGATGTCCTGTCCAAACTGAAAGCGATGACCGCCACGCTGAATCTGACAGATCGTATCACCTTCAAACCCCGGCAAACTCCAGATATTCTGTTCAATTACACCGCTTTGGCAAACATCGGACTCTCGTTGGACAAGGACGTGAGTGCCAATGCGCACTTCAGTCTGCCCAACAAGGTATTCGAATACATAAAAGCTGGAACCCCGATGGTGGTTTCCAATCTTCCGGAGCGACTGCACATCGTGAAACAGTATGAGGTGGGAGTTGTGGCTGAATCCGTGACTCCACAAGCCATTGTCGCAGCTGTAAAGGAGCTTTCTGACCCTGCCCTTCTGTCCCGATGCCGCGAAAACTGCAAAACGGCCGCAAGGGAACTCACTTGGGAAAACGAAGAGAAAACGCTGGAACAGGTGTATGCCCCGTATTTTTGAGACGTAAGACTTGAGACTTTGGGGTTGAAATGAAATTAGTCAAACTATAATATGTATATGAAAAGAACCGTCCGCATTTTTGTTCTGTTTCTGATTGGACTATCACTGTTTTTCACGGCCTGCCATTCCCCGAAGACCACTTCACAGGAGACTTTCTTCACGTGGGAGGATTCCTACAACCGGCATGTGCAGTTGGATACGGCCCCACAGCGTATCGTCTCCATCTCGCCTGCCATCACCGAGGTGATGTTCCTTGTGGGGGCGCAGAACAAACTGGTCGGGGTGTCCGATTTTTGCAAATATCCGCCTGAGACAATGCTGATTACGAAAGTCGGGGGGATGCACAATATCAACTTCGAACAGCTGCTTTCGCTTCATCCTGACGTAGTGCTCATCGGATCCATGATTTCGCAGCAGGATGTGGATGCCATCGAGAAGATGGGCATTCCGGTGATCTGCATCGTGGAAGAATCGTCGTTGGAGGGCATGGCCGAGATGATGGAAGTGGTTGGGAAGATCACGCAGTGCGAGGAAAAGGGAAATGCGGAGGCGGCAAGCTGGCGGGAGAAGATTGCAGAGCGGAAGGCCACCCAATCCCGAGGACCGCAAATGCGTCTATTATGTGGTCGGTTTCGGCGACGGTGGGGACTTTACCTCCCCGAAAGACACGCATATTCAGGAGATTATCGAATTGGCTGGAGCTCGTAATGCAGGAGATTCCCTCACGGGCTGGAACATCAGCCGCGAATACCTCTTCAAGGTCAATCCTGACATCATCCTCGTCCGCAACGAGGACAAAGAGGCCTTCCAATCGCGCTACCCATACACGCTATTGGACGCGGTGAAAAACGGCCGTGTCTATGGCATCGAAAGCGGCTGGATCGACGTTGTCTCGCTTCGGAACATGGACGCGGTGGATTATATTGCGGGGATATGTGGGGAATAGGCAAGAGGGAACAGGCAAAAGGCAAAAGGCAAGAGGCAATAGTCCTTTCGGAACGGTCGTTCCGCTTCAATAACCAATAACCCATAACCAATAACCATTAAAAATTGTATCTTTGCGGCGCGAAACCATTACGAAAAAAGTCGTAACGAAAAAATACGAAGTATGGAAAACCCTTTTGGGTTCGGCACGATCGTGGAAGAAGAATTCTTCACTGACAAAGTGGAGGAAGTGGCGTATATCCGCCAGTTTGTGAAAAGCGCCAACCATTTGGTTTTAATCAGTCCGCGTCGATTCGGCAAGAGCAGCGTTGTGGCGAAGGCAGTAAAGCAGACAGGACGAAAGTACATGACAGTGAACTTGCAGCAGGTGACATCGGTTGCAGATTTATCGGCAAAGCTCTTGAAGGAATGTTTTGCCCTGTAAAGTACGAATTTATCCGAATTACAGGAAAGGAAAATCAGCCATTTTCATTTTTTTTGAAAACGGCTGATTTTTAACACGCCCATACAACGAAAAAACAATATTTCACGCACTATAATTATTTTTGTATTTTTGCATCAAATTTAGAACAGGAATCATCGTGACAAATTATACTCAAAAAGACATTTTCCGACAAGTGCATTTTGCTGTGATGGCCATCGAGGCCAGCGCACGGAAAGCGCGTGTCAGCGGCAAGGAGATGCACGACCGCCTGCTTGCACAGGATTTGATACACCAACGTCTGTTCCGTCATTACGAGCAGCTCCACACCCAAAGTTTGGAATGGGTGGTGGACGACACATTGGAAACCCTTGCCAATTGGGAAAAGGAGGCTGCGGAATGATGATTTTGTATCACGGTTCACATACGGCAGTGGAAAAACCCTTGGCAAAAGCCGGACGTAAAAACCTTGATTTCGGACAAGGCTTTTACCTGACAAGCATTGAATCACAAGCAAAAGAATGGGCAAAAGTGGTGGCCAGCCGTCGAGGACGCACGGAGATTCCCGTGGTAAGCATATACGAGTTTGACCGAGACCAAGCCCTGAATGCAGGGGCTTGCTTGAAGATTTTTGAGGCTTATAACATGGAATGGCTTGACTATGTGATCAGTTGCCGTCAGGGAAAGGATTATTCTGACAAATACGACATTGTGGAGGGTGGCGTAGCCAATGACAACGTCATCGACACCGTCGAGGACTACGAAAAGGGAATCATTACCGCAGAGCAGGCTCTCGGACAATTACGATACAAGCAGGTCAACCATCAACTCTGCATCCTAAACCAAAAGGTGATAGACCATTGGCTGCGATTTGTTGAAAGAAAGGAGGTTCAGATATGAGAGACAGTGTATTATGGCGCAAGGAGAGCAATATCATTATGATGCTGGCAGAAGTGTTGCACATTGATGCCGAACGGGCCCTCAACCTTTTCTACAGCACTAAGACCTACCGTCAACTCTCTGACCCTCAATACGGTCTTCAATTGATGAGCGACAAGTACCTTGTCGAAAATATACTTGCGGAACTGCAATAACTTTTTAAACCACGGCATAATATCAACCACGATACAATGCCACGGTTTTTCGTTGTGGAGACATTGCGCGCAACGTCTCCACAACAACGCGCAACGATTCCAAAACGAAAAATCAAACCATCTCCAAGGCTGGCAGGATAACGGCATCCTTTTGTGCATGATTCTGAAGGAACATGCAATAATATACGGGCATGTAGGTGACGCCTTTTTTCTTATACACCTGACGCTCATTGGAAAAGACGATTGCCCGTGTGATGCCGTATTCCGGTGTCTCAAGGAATTTAGTGAGGGCGCTGTGCTCCGTATAGTCCTTCCCGGATTTGATCTCCAAGGGCAGCACCTGAAGGGTGTCATAGTCATCGATAAGGAAATCTACCTCGCCCTTCTGCTTGTTGTCGTAATAATGCAGTTTGAATTGGTGAGCGGCAAGTTCCTGCGCTACAACCGATTCATAGACTGTTCCGAGATTGATGCTGCGTATATCCTGCAGCACGGCATTCACATTGAGTCCATAGAGCAAATGTGTCAGCAATCCCACATCGTTGAGGTATAGTTTTATAAGCTTCTTCTGCTGTGATTCTGCCAACGGGAAGTGCGGGTTACTGATGGCCAGCACCTCCAATGCCACACCTGAATTGGTCAGATATTCGAACTCATCGGCGTAGTCGGCGAAGTGCTTGCCCGTCTTGTTCTCTATCTTGTTATAGAAAATGCGTTTTTTCTTGTTTTCAAGGTTGCTTGGAATCAAGTCGTAGATGCGCCGGATTTTCAACTTGTGTTCGTCGCCATACTGCGAGGCATCGATGCGATAGAGTTCGTGGATAGTCTTATGTACTCCCCTTACCCGTACCATATTCCGGTCCTCCAGATATTTGTTGACAGCCTCCGGCAATCCGCCCACCAATAGATAATACTGGAAACGCTTCATCAAGATGTCGTGTGTGCTTTCGTCCAAACTTTCCTCTCGCTCAAACAAGCCGCGAACGTGCCCTATCCACTCCTTGCTGACACCTGTTGCCCACAGAAACTCCTCGAAGTCGAGCGGATACATCTGTTCCACTGTGATGCTGCCGATCGGAACGGAGGGGGTTTCCGACAGGGCCACTCCCAGTTGCGAACCACTGGCAATAAAACGGTATTTCCCTTCCTGGTTGAGAAACTTCAGCATGGTCATCAGGTGCGGGTAGCTTTGTATCTCGTCAAGAAATATGAGTGTGTCCTTTTTATCGCCCAAAGGTTTTGCGTAATAATTTCCAAGACGCATATACAGGTCGTTTGTGGTCTTGACCCCGGCGAAAACCTGATCGCCTTCCTTGTCTTCCTTGAGGTTTATTTCCACAAAATGCTTGAAAAGCCGTTTCCCGACATAACGTACAAGAAAAGATTTCCCAATCTGGCGGGCACCATTTACCAGCAAGATTTTATTGGGCTCGTTGGTCAGAAACTCTTCAATATACTGAGTGAATTTGCTAACATTACTTTATATGCTTACAAAACGACGGTGCAAAGATACGATTTTTTATAAAATTTACCACTTATTCCGTTTTTTAGGGTATGAAAATAACCACTTTTTCTTTTTTGAGAGCAACATTATATCAGCTCCAAAAAGTGAACATATACCCTACAGATACAAAAAACGAGGACAGCTCCCTATCCCCGTAATTATCCATTATCAATTATCAATTAACCATTATTCAACCGCTTCTTTCAGTCTCTCGGCATTCTCTGCCACCTGTAGCGCCTGCATCACCTCCTCGATGTCGCCGTTCATGAAGTTGGCGAGGTTGTACATCGTGTAGTTGATGCGGTGGTCGGTGACGCGGTTC
>CAJOKR010000106.1 GCA_905235135.1 uncultured Bacteroidales bacterium | reverse complement strand
ATGGCGAAAAAGGTCCAGTAGCAGTATTTCTTGAAAGGCGGCTTCTGCAGGGAGTCAGGCAGGGAGGTGATCTGTGACTCTTCAATAAGCGTGTCCATATAGTAAAGCCATTCGTGGTGCGAGTCGCCGTTAATTCCACAATTCCCCGCTATGTATATCCGGTCGTCCCTAATCTCCATCCAGCACGGCACCGCCTCTTCCGTACTCTGTTTCACCACCTTGTACCACAACATATTGCCCAAAGTATCAAATTTGGCCAACAGGATGGATGGGTTGTTGGTAATCAGCACTCGTGAGTCTTCGCTGAAATGCAGTAGCTCGCCGTCAAGCCGTGCCGTTCCCCCCATCATGCCATATACGTACAGGTTGCCCTCGCTGTCGAAAGCGGTGGAATTTATGTTGTTGTAGTAATCACCGGCACTTATTCCGTTGCCGCCGCTCCAACAGTGCGCCCACTGCCAACCGGGCTGGGCGGAGGCACACGGAAAAGTGAGCACTAAAACAAGCAGGGCAGCGAGAAAAGGGATTTGTCGTTTCATTTCCGTAAGATTTTAATGTGGTTATTCAAGTTGCAAAAATACAAAAAATGTATTCATGTTTCGATATTGACAAACATAATAAAACAACCCGCACCAAAATTTTCGTATTTTTGCGGCGGAAAATCAAAGGTTTCCCTTACTTGAATTATAATGATAAAACATAGAATATGAAAAGAATCACCCTCTTGCTGAGCATCTTTTTCGCGATGCTTCTGGTTCCGGCGTTCGGCCAGTACATCGATTTTTCCAAACGCTACGTCATTGACAACATCCGTGGCATTGCGTGGCAGCCGACGATGGACATGTATTCCTATATCGACGACGACCAGAACATCATGCTGGTGAACCCCAAAAACGGCAAGGAGACCGTTTTCCTCGCTAAAGCCTCCCAGACGGCGCACGAGATTTCCAGCCCTTACGGCTATGAGTGGCTGGATGCCAACACCCTCTACTTCCCCCGCGACCACAAGACCGTCAATGTGGTGAAAGGTAAGATCACCACCGCCGAGTTCGACAAGGTGGATTGGGACGACGTAATCGACCAAGACATTAAGCACCAAGTGTTTGTCATCAAGAACGACAAGGGCGTGTTTGTGGAGAGTGCCCAAAACGGCTACAAGCCCGTGCTACTCTGTCCTGATACCGGCAAAAACATCGTCTTTGGCGAGTCAGTGCACCGCAGTGAGTGGGGCATCAACGAGGGCCAGTACATCTCCCCGAACGGCAACTTTATCGCCTTCTACCGCATGGACGAGAGCATGGTGGAGGATTACCCACTCGTGAATACGGGTACGCCCATCGCGACGGTCGAGAACATCAAATACCCGATGGCCGGCCGCACCTCGCACGTGGTGACCCTCGGCATCTTCGACGTGGCCAAATCCGCTGAGAAAGGCGCTCCCATTTACCACTACATCCAAACCGACAAAGCCGACGGCGAGTTCCTGACCAACGTAACCTTCTCCCCTGACGAACAATACATCTACATCACGCACCTCAACCGCGAGCAAAACCACTCCAAACTCATCCGCTATGACCTCCAGACCGGCAAGAAATTGCGGACCCTGATTGAGGAGAGCGACAGCCGCTACGTGGAACCGACCCAGCGCATGATTTTCATGAAAAACGGCGATTTCCTTTGGTTCAGCGACCGCGACGGCTGGAACCATTTGTATCTGTATATGCATGATAGCAGACTGGTGAAGAAGGTCGTGGATGGCAAGTTCGACATCATTGAATACTACGGTATGGACAAGGATGAGAAGAACATCTATTTCACCGCGTCTTTGGAAAAACCTGTGAACCAGTATGTTTGCAAGGTCAACATTGACAAGGGCACGCTTACCTGCCTGGCCCACGCGGACGGCGTGCATCGTCCTTTCTTCAGCGAATCGAAAGCCTATTTCATCGACTACTTCAGCAACCCGACCACCCCGAGAAACATCTCGCTAGTCGATAACAACGGTAAAACACTCAAGACTTTGCTCAGCGCCAAGAGCCCCTTCGGTGTCATGCAGCTTGGCGACACGAAAATCTTCCCCATCGTGAACAAAGAGGGCGACTCGCTCTGGTGCCGCATGATTACCCCGCCGAACATGGACAAGAGCAAGAAATACCCTGTCTTCCTGTATGTTTACGGCGGTCCGCACTCACAGTTGGTGACCAACCAATACCTCTCCGGCGGTCTCTTCTTAGAGTTCATGGCTCAGCAAGGATATATTGTGTTTACGTTGGACAACCGCGGTACAGACAACCGTGGTGCAGAGTTCGAGAAGTGCATCCACCGCAACTTGGGTGTGCGGGAGGTCGAAGACCAAATGTGCGGCGTAGAGTACTTGAAATCACTGCCTTACGTGGATGCCGACCGCATCGGCTTGGATGGCTGGAGCTACGGCGGATTCATGGTGCTGTCGCTGATCACTTCCCATCCCGAAACCTTCAAGGCGGCCTCCTGCGGCGGTCCCGTGGTCAACTGGGAATGGTACGAGGTGATGTACGGCGAACGCTACATGGACACCCCGCAGGAGAACCCGTCGGGCTATGCCAACGCCAATATCATCCCGAAAATCAAGAATGTGAAATGCCCGTTGTTGGTAATGCACGGCGCTCAAGACCATACGGTGGTTCAACAACATACCTTGGAGTTACTCCGTCAGGCTGTCAGCGACGACATTGAGCTGGAATATTTCGTCTATACCGTCCACGACCACAACGTCATCGGACCGGAGCGCAGACACCTGTACAACAAGCTGTTGCGCTTCCACAACCAGAACACCAAGGGCGAATGAAACGGTTGTTCATCGCCACACCGGTAATCACGCTATCGGCGGAAATCCAAAAGATCTCCGCCGATTTGCGTTTCCGTCTGCGCCATGACGATATTGTGTGGGTAAAGGACGATGTGCGGCATTTGACCCTGCGGTTCCTCGGCGCAACTCCTCCCCAATGGATTCCCGACACCCGCAAGGCACTCACAGAAGTGTGTGCCGAAAGTGAACCATTCAGCCTTACCATCAACAAAATAGGAGTTTTCGGAAGCCACTATCACCCAGAAGTAATCTGGGTGGGATTCGACCATTTCGAGCCCTTCCGGCAGCTGTTTGACAAGTTGGAACCGAAACTGCAGGCCATCGGTTTCGAACCCAATTACGGCAACTTCGTGCCGCACATCACGTTAGGTCGCATCAAAAACCTGCACGACAAACACAAATTTTGGGAATGCATCGAAACACTCCCAAAATCTTTCTCGCAAAATTTAGAAATTGACGCGCTGAATCTCTATCAGAGTTTCCTGCACAAGGACGGCCCGGAATATAAAACCCTTTACACCTTACACCTTACACCTTACACCTTACACCTCTTAAACCCTAAACCTTAAACCCTAAACCTTAAACCCTAAACCTTAAACCCTAAACCTTAAACCCTAAACCTTAAACCCTAAACCTTAAACCTTAAACCTTAAACCTTAAACCTTAAACCTTAAACCTTAAACCTTAAACCTTCAGAGTACGTTTCCCCAGTGCAAACCACCAAATCTGCGCGGGAACATTTCTCCTCCTGCTTCATCTGCCGGGACATGCGTTGCCGGATGTCCGCTTCCGTGAGATGGGGATTCCGTTCGCGTATGCGTTTGATTCTCAACGTTTCCGGTGCATCTGCCACGATAATCTTGTCAAAATAGGAGACTAAATCATATTCGAAAATGATGGCGGATTCCATCATGACTGTGGGCGTATTCTGTTCCGCCGCCCACCGCTCGAAATCGCGCATCACGTACGGGTGTACGAAATGGCTCAATCGTTTCAGAAAATCCTCATCCTCAAACGATTGCAACAGCACGGACATATTCAACGCACCGTCTGCCATCCACAGCCGCTCATCGGGAAACGCGACCATCATCTCCGACAAAAACGAAGGCTGACGATAGAGTTTTTTCGCCTCTTCGTCAGCGTAATAGACAGGGATGCCCATATCCACAAAGTGCTTGGACAGGTAGGTTTTCCCTGTCCCGATGCCGCCTGTAAGCCCAATTTTCAGCATGTTAACGCAGATAGAAAGTGATGACCTCCGGGGCGGAAACAGCCACTAATTCCGGTCCGAAATTGTTAGCGACGAGAAAATCGCACAGCTCCTTGTTGGTGAACGTGTAAACGGTCACCTTGTTCTTCGGCTTGATCAGATCACTGACCGACACGGTCACGGTTTTTTCCTTCTCCTTAAAGGGTTTTGTTAAGTAAATCAGCCCTTTCTGATTGAAAGTCAACGAGATAACCGTATCAGATGCTGTAATGGACTTGCGGCCTTCGGGCAGATTCTCGCACACCAGCTTGTATTCGTAGGTCATTTTGTATTCCTTCGACAGTGTGACCAGCAGCCAACAGGCAATGGAAATCAGCAGACACACGATAAAAGCCAGTGAAGGGAGCTTCACCGGTATGCGGTTTTTGTGCTCCGTCATAGCTTAAGCGTTCTCTTCGGTTTTTTCCTCCTTCGGAGCCTCGGACTTTCTGCCCAGATCGGCCTCGTTGAAGGAGATAGCAGCCTTATCGACCTCGATACGCACGTCGTGAGCGATTTCAAGGGTAAAGGTGCGGTCCTTGATATCGACGATTTTGCCGTGGATACCGCCGATGGTGACCACTTTGTCGCCTCTTTGCAGGCTGTTGCGGGCCTCTTCAATCTTCTTCTGCTTCTTCTGTTGCGGACGAATCATGAAGAAGTAGAAAATCAGGATCATCAGCAGGAGGAAAATGAGCATGGAGGAGCCTCCGCCCATACCGCCGGCCGGCGCAGCACCGCTACCGGATTGCAAAAGAGGGAAAAAGATATTCAACATAGTCGTAAAATTTTGGTTGTTAATTTGTTTTTATTCTTTGTGGGTTGTGATTTGTGATTTGTGACTTGTGATTTGTGATTTGAGCATTCACTATTCTCTATTCACTATTCACTTACTCGATGAAACATTCGCCGTGATGGTGAGGATGGTCTCGGCGGGATAGGTGTTGGCTCCTACCAAGATGCGCTTCTGCACCTTGCCCTTCTGTCCCTTGGAATCGAAAGTCACCGTAATCTCACCACTCTCCCCCGGGCGCACAGGGGCTTTCGGGGGTTGGGAGGTGGTGCATCCGCAAGTGGCCTCTGACGAGTAAATGATCAGGTTCGACTTTCCCGTGTTCTTGAACTTGAAATTGTAGGTAAGCCGTTCTCCCTCAACCACATCGCCGAAATCGTATGTGGTCTTCTCAAAACTGATGACGGGCATCTTCTCCATCTCCTTCGCCGACAATCCATCCGCCGTTTGCGGGATATGGACGTCTTCCACCGTGAAATCGCCCTCTTTGGCGGGTTTGTTGTGGCAACCGGCAATGAACATTGCCGCTATTGTCAGTAGTATCGTTAGTTTTTTCATATTCTCGTTTGTTTTGTTTTTATTTGAGACTTGAAACGTAAGACTTGAGACTTTTCGTTATTTCGCCTTAAGTCTCAAGTCTCAAGTCTCAAGTCTTACGTCTTACCTCAATTCTGATACAACCCGCGGCCCGTTTTCACCAGACGGCCGGAATCGTGGAAATCGACAATCAGTCGGTCGAGGATACCGTTGATGAAGACTTTGCTCTTGTCGGAGCTGTACCATTTGGCAATCTCGATGTATTCGTTCAGCGTCACCTTGATGGGCACGGAGGGGAACTCCAACAGCTCGCAGAGGGCCATCTGCATAAGCAGCATGTCCATGCTGATAACGCGCTCCAGCTCCCAATTCTGCAACTTGCCCTCAATCATCTCGGTGTATTCCGAGGCGTGCTCCAACGTTTTGCGGAAGAGCTCACGACAGAACTGCTCGTCCTCTTCGCTTTTGAACAGCGAATCAATCCGGCATTCGTCGCCCTTGCTCTCCTTGAAATCCTTCACATTCTGGTAGAGCATCAGCATTGCCTCTTCGTAGTCGTCAATCCAATGGGTGTTTTTCTCACCTAAAAACCAATGCAACAGATTGTTCGGAGCGAAAACTTTCTCAATGACGGCGAGCACCAGTTTCTTGTCCTCCGCGTAATCGCTTTCCCGCGTGGACATGTAGGCTTGGTACTCAGGCAGTTGCTCAATCTCACGGAACAGGCTGGCTATCAAGTCGGTATCATCCTCCCAGAGGATGTGGTATTTCGGCCAAAGCTGCATGAGAGTCTTGTTGGACTCAATCTGACGGATTACCCTGTTCTCCACAAATTTCATGTTCGGGTTCAGATCCTCGTCCGTCGGATTGTACTTCTCCTTCATGCTCTCCAGCTTTTTCATGCGGTAGAAAGCGATTTCCGGCAGCAGGGCGAACAGCCACAGAAAGAGTTCGTAGCAACCGCGCACGGTCTTCACCAGGCCCGCCTCATACTCGCGCACGGTCGCCTTCGGGTTGGCGTTGTACGCATAGAGCGCCTGCATCGTCTTGATTCGCAAATAATGCCGACTAACCATGATAATCCGTTGTTTTTAAGATTCTTGAAAAACTACCGCAGCGTAAAGTAGGTCTCGCCGAGGAACTGGTCGTCCGTGTAGAGCTGCACGCTGTACTGCCCCTTGATGGCCTTGTCGTCGGACATCAGATCCCAGTTCAGGGTGACGTTCTCCGCCTTGTTGTTGTAATTGATCACGGTTTTGCAGGAATACTGCAGCCGCTGGCCGTTGTGCACGAACGAATAGGTGTCGCCGGAACCCAT
>CAJOKR010000105.1 GCA_905235135.1 uncultured Bacteroidales bacterium | reverse complement strand
TGCAGCTGTACGATTATCAAAAGCTGATTTCTCCATACTTTTTCCCGTTCTTCCGTTTCGACTTCTTCGACTTTTTCATCATTTTATCGGCTTTGTCCATGACACCAAACAATTCGTCGAGGTGGGCAAGGTGGAGCGACACGTCAAAATAGATGTCAAATGTCTCGTCGGGAGCCTCGTCTTCATAGACCGTCATCTGGTCGCAATGCCCGATCAACGCCTGCGATTTGAGGTTAAGCCCGAAAATGCCATACAGAATACAATACTCGTCCGACACCTCCAGCACTTTGAAAGCGGTCTTTTCCGTCCGTCCGTCGCCTGAGGAGAGAATAACGTTCACGATCTGCCCTATCTGGGTGGAGTACAGGGCATTGCTCTCGCCAAGGCGATTGGCGCAGGTATAGGCTTTGAGCAGTAAATCCAGCGAGCAGGGTGATTTCTCCAGCTCCTTCTTGCATTGTTCAAAAGCAGGCCGGTAGGATTCCGATTTCTCTCAACTCCTTAGAGGCGTCTTTATAGGAATAGTCGGGAGAGAAATAGCTGCCGTAATAGATTTTCGCCACCTCCACGTCCGTCAAAGTGGTGTCGCCCGAATTGAAGCGGTTGACCAACGCCTTGAAATCTTCGGTTTGGTTTTTGGCGAACTTCTCCATCGCTTTATAGTCGATGGTCAGGAAGAATTTGCCATTCTGTTGGGCTGTCAGGCTGAGACCAGCGAACAACAGCAAAACCGCGATAAACATTGACTTTTTCATATTGTACATTTTTGGTGAAATTTCCATTTTTAACTATCTTAAAAGGCGCGATACCATTACGGCACTTCCGTCGTAGGTGACAAGATATATCGAATATGGATGTCGGCACCATCTATGGCCAGCATGCCGGCGGAACCTTCGGCGGTGGAGAAGGGTAACGTCAGGCGGCTGTCGCCCGGACCGAGATTCCACCAACGATTTGGCTCACCAAAATAATCATAAAAGGTCCAACTTTGACCCAATTCCATGACACGGATCAAATCATGGCCGTTCCTTTGGGCAATGAACACTTCATTGTTGCAGCTGACGACATAGAGCAGTAAGTCGTGTGACACAAAAGCCCCGTGAAACAGGGTATCTGTGGGCATCGTGGAAGAATAGTGTCTTCCGATGCAACAACCATGGCATACAAATCCTCTAAAACAATACCAACCGCCATAACAGCTTTGGGGATCGCACCATTTGGATTTGTCATGGCGTAACATTAAATTTTCGTCCGTAATGTCAAAAATGGTATTCTTCACCAGCGGATTTCCCGGGTTTTGGTCGATGCGCAGACTATCCACCCGTTTGGGGTTAATAAAGTAATAGTAATCCCCATGGCGCAGTATTTGATGGAATTCCCCGGTGAAATAGTATTGCCGGTTCACATATTCATACTGCAACCACCCATTGTGAGCATCAATGTACAAAGAAGGCTGTTTTGCCGTGAAGAGGATGTCTTCGCCATATTTGTCTTGGCTGACCGTGTAAAGGTCGTCCTCGTACAAGACGGAGGGGTACGGCCTTGACCTTGTCCAATGCCATTTATCGTTGTACCCGCTGCTGAATGAGTAACCGTCCCTGTAGAAATGATCTTCTGCTGTGAAAAAGGTGTCAATCCGCACGATGAGGGCTGGTTGCGCCAATCCGACGTGTATCACGCCTTGCAAGAGGAACAGGAAAAGGGTAACAACAGCGAATCTTTTCATAACAAATTGATTTATATGTTCATGACGCAAAAATAGTTTATTCGAAATTGTGTTTGTATTTGGAAATTTGGCGCGATTTTTTCCCCGAGTGTAAAAACGCCACACCGTCATCTTGCATATAGAAAAGCGCGAACATGTAGGATTTAAGCGCTGAATAGTCTATCAGGAGGTCGGGGTTTGAGATGTTGCCGACACGGTCTATGCTGCAGTGCGCGGCGCATAATCCATCGAACTTGAGCTCCGAAGTGAAAAACTTCGTGTCCGCAAAACTGTTTTGACCGGATTTTCCATGATAATTCTCAACATTATCCGCGAAGAACAAATGTATCCGGTCGTTGTGCATCAGTGCACTATAGGAGAATAGCCTTCCTCGCAAGGATCCTGGAGAATGACTGGTTTCAACCGATGTTTGGACTTTTTCAATGGTTTTAAACTGAGAAATGTCACCGTTTTTGTCGGCAAAATGGACCAGTATGCTCCCTCCAGCGGAGAAGACCATAGTGATGCTGAACGTAGTGTACATTTCACCTAAAAGAGCCACCGTGCCGTCAGAAAACTCGAAGAAATACGAAGGATAGACAGAGAAATCCTGCGCTTTTTTCCCTGAGGGAGTATGGACGTAATTGTAGTATGTGCTTGGAAAATCCTCATGGCTGATGTTCGCGCTCGTGAGCGGATTCATTTCGTAACGAACAATATAACAGCCTGTTTCCTTCTCTCCATACTTCGGTGCATAGTAGCCTCCTATCATAACGTTGCCTTGATGGGTGATCAACAATCTGCCGCACGACAGGCTCCCAAACTCCACTTGGAAATCTGTGGAATTAATCTCCCCATACTCGCTACTTTCGAACAGGTGAAGGGTCTCATTCTTCCGCGATTTATCCTTCTCATTCTCTTTGTTGAACGAAAGAATAGCCGTATATACTTTTGCTTCGTTACTGACTGCGAAGTTAAAAATTTCCAAGGTATTGTTCTCAAATTCCAAATCCAAAGGGTTTTTCCAGAGCAGGCCGTTTTCATCGAAGGTCATCACCATGGAACCCTTAAGACTGTTTGATCTGGTGTTGGTGAGAAAAAGGGCCACTGCAGCTTTGCTTTGGTCGGGGGAACGAGCGGACCAGCATCGAATATCCTCGGTCTTTTCAAGCGGGAACATAAAAACAGCCTCTGGATTCCACTCGGCGGATTCAGCATCTTTGGGGAATACATTCAGGTATATGCCGTAAGTTTTAGTGTCATATTTGTAGCATTTGTAGATGCATCGAATTTGTGTGGCATCTTCGTAAGCCACCAGCAGCTCGTAGTCAGCGGGATGTTGCAGAACCAGCTGTTGTCCTTTCCCATTGTTACCAGGAATACTCACCAAGGCTTCTTTGTCGGTGTATCGGGAGGAAAACAGGATGTAGTGCTGGTTGTCCATGCCGTCGAAGTAGCTGTGCACCGGCACCCCTCCAACAACATTGTCGAAAACCGTCTCCACAGGTTTTTGTGCCATAAGACTGCATCCGGCAAACAGTAGCAAAACTACGATAGTCAGTGTTTTTTTCATATTATTATGTTCTACCGATTATTATTCTACATGCAAAAACAGTCGCTTTGTCTGACTATTTTTACAGTGCAAAAATACATTTTTTAGAGACTGAGCAATAGATGCCCATCATTTTTCATTACCGAATTGTATTACGGCATCACCACCGTGTAGCCGCCCTTCGCATCGGTGAGGGTCACTTTCACTCTGACCCTATCGCCTTTCTTCACCGGCAGACTGTGGATGGTCTCCTCGCCCGTTGCCATCGCCCTTCCGGGAACAATTACCTCGCCGTGCGACAGTACGGAAATCGTCGCGGTGCCCTCTTCAAGTCGGTTGGTGATGACCAGGTCCGGCGCATCCTGCTTCGCTTTGAAGGTGCCGTTCAGGGTGCCATTGACCCGCTTGAACTCACAGTTCCACTTGTTGTTGAAATTCGTCCGGCGCAGGCTCCTCGCATTGTAGGAGTCGCAGGCGCAGAGCAGCACGGCAATCACCACTGCCGCAAATCCGATGATTAATGCATGTCTTTTCATTCTTGTACTTTTTAATTTTGACATATTTTTGCTGTCATCCAATGACGCGGCAAAGATACAAAAAAAAATTTTAGTACCTTGTATTGCAAAGTAGTATTTTTTATCGTTTCTGCCTTTTTCCACGCCGCGACTTCAGCAACCGGACGAGGAAAGCGACGACAAGGAGCGAGAAACCGACTATGCCGGAGAGATTTCCGAATGGAATATGC
>CAJOKR010000104.1 GCA_905235135.1 uncultured Bacteroidales bacterium | reverse complement strand
AAGAAAGGCTGGGAGGGGGTAAAACGACAACTGTTAAACGTCACCTCCCCACCAAGAAAGGCTGGGAGGGGGTAAAACGACAACTGTTAAACGTCACCTTCCCACCAAGAAAGGCTGGGAGGAGGTAAAAAGATAACAGTGGAACATCTCCTCCCCCTCTAGGGGGAGGTTGGGAGGGGGTAAAATGCTGGGAGGAGGTCACCCTTCCACCGCGGCAATTACCGCCTCGGTGCGCTTGTGGGTTTCCTCCACGCCGAGGACGTTGATCATCGAGAAGAGCTCGGGACCACGGGCGGCACCTACGAGGCCGATTCTCAGGCTGTTGAGGACAGCACCCATATTCCACTCGTTGGCCTTGATGTGCTCCATCACGCGGTCGTGGGCGGCCTGCATGTCGAAGACCGGATCTTGCTGCAGCAGCTGGTCGATGACGCGCAGCTTCTCGCCCGTGCCCTCTTTCCAACGCTTCTTCAAATCCTGCGCGCTGTACTCCGTCGGGGCGACAAAGAAGTAGCAAGCCTGCTCCCAGAAATCGTTCAGGAAGTTGAGACGATCCTTGATCAAGTCGATGACTTTCAGGAGATAATCTTCGGTATAAGAAACACCTTTTTCGTCCAAAATCTTGGCAAAATAGGGTGCCAGTTCTTGCGCGGACTTCATCTGGATATACTCGTGGTTGAACCATTTGGCCTTGTCTAACGAGAACTTCGCGCCGGACTTGCTGATTTTCTCCAACGAGAAGAGATCCACCATCTCGTCGAGGGTGAAGATCTCCTGCTCGGTGCCGGGGTTCCAGCCTAAAAGTGCTAACATATTCACCACAGCGTCAGGGAGATAGCCGCTTTCGCGATAACCCGAGGAGATGTCGCCGCTCTTGGAATCGTGCCATTCCAACGGGAAGACGGGGAAACCGAGACGGTCGCCGTCGCGCTTGCTGAGTTTGCCGTTACCGTCGGGTTTGAGCAGCAGCGGCAGGTGGGCGAACTGCGGGGCCTCCCAGCCGAACGCCTTGTAGAGCATCACGTGCAGCGGGGCCGACGGCAGCCACTCCTCGCCGCGAATCACGTGCGTGATCTGCATCGTGTGGTCATCGACGATATTGGCCAAGTGGTAGGTCGGCATTCCATCGGACTTATACAACACCTTATCATCCAAAAGGTTGGAGTTAATCACCACCTCACCGCGAATCAGGTCGTGGACATGGATGTCGGTGTTTTCGGGGTATTTGAAACGGACCACGTAGGGTTCGCCGGACTCCAACCGTTGTTTCGTCTCCTCCGCACTCAGGGTCAGCGAGTTGACCATCGACATACGGGTGGAAGCGTCATACTGGAAGGTCTTCTTCTGTGATTCGGCCTCCTTACGCTTGGCATCGAGTGCCTCGGGCGTATCGAAGGCATAGTAAGCCCAACCGTCGCGCACGAGCTGTTCAGCATAAGGCTTGTACATGGGCTTGCGCTCCGACTGTTTGTAGGGTCCGAACTCGCCGCCGATGCCGACTCCCTCGTCGAACTTCAGTCCCAACCACTGGAACGCCTCGATGATGTACTCCTCCGCGCCCGGCACGAAGCGGGTCTGGTCGGTGTCCTCGATACGCAGCAGGAAGGTACCGCCGTGCTTCTTGGCGAACAGGTAGTTATACAATGCGGTGCGCACGCCGCCGATGTGCAGCGGTCCCGTGGGACTCGGCGCGAATCTGACTCTGGGTTTCATATTTTCCATAAAACGTTTTTTTCTTAAAAAGGGCGCAAAAGTACACAATTTTTGCATTGAAAAAAATTGTACTTTCGCGATTTTCAATATTATATATATTTGGAATTATTATATTTTATAACAAATTAAATATCAATCAAATATGGCAATGCAAGATAAAATCAACGAGCTTTTGGCCCTCAGGGAAAAGGCTCGTTTGGGCGGCGGTCAAGACAAAATTGACAAACAGCACGCCAAGGGCAAATATTCCGCGCGCGAGCGCATCCTGATGTTCCTCGACGAGGGCAGCTTTGAGGAGTTCGACATGTTCGTGACCCACCGCTGCACCAACTTCGGCATCGAGAAGGACAAATTCCTTTCCGACGGTGTGGTGACCGGCTACGGCACCGTGAACGGCCGCCTGGTCTATGTCTTCTCCCAGGATTTCACCGTCTTCGGCGGTTCCCTCTCCGAGACTTTCGCCGCGAAGATCTGCAAGGTGATGGACCAGGCCATGAAGGTCGGCGCGCCCGTCATCGGTTTCAACGACTCCGGCGGAGCCCGTATCCAGGAGGGTGTCAACAGTCTGGCCGGCTACGCTGAAATTTTCCAGCGCAACATTCTGGCTTCCGGCGTGGTGCCACAGATCTCCGCCATCTTCGGCCCCTGTGCCGGCGGCGCCGTCTATTCCCCGGCATTGACCGACTTCATCATGATGGCCCAGAACTCCAGCTACATGTTCGTCACCGGCCCGAAGGTCGTGAAGACCGTCACCGGCGAGGACGTGACCACCGAGCAGCTCGGCGGCGCGACCATCCACTCCACCAAGTCCGGCGTGGCGCAGTTCTCCGTTCCGGACGAGGAGACCGGCATTGCCCTGTTGCGCGACCTCATCGGCTACCTGCCCTCCAACAACATGGAGGAGCCCCCGTACGAGCCCACCGAGGATCCCATCAACCGTTTGGAGGACAGCCTCAACTCCATCATCCCCGACAACCCGAACCAGCCTTACGACGTGAAGGACGTGATCGGCGGCATCGTCGATGACGGCAAGTTCCTCGAGGTGCACGCCACCTACGCGCAGAACATCGTGGTCGGTTTCGCCCGCTTCAACGGAATGAGTGTGGGTATCGTCGCCAACCAGCCCAAGTGCATGGCCGGCGTGCTCGACATCAACGCCTCCCGCAAGGGTGCGCGTTTCGTCCGTTTCTGCGACGCCTTCAACATCCCGATCGTGACGTTGGTGGATGTCCCCGGCTTCCTGCCCGGCACCGGCCAAGAGTACGGCGGCATCATCCTGCACGGCGCGAAGCTGCTCTACGCCTACGGCGAGTGCACTGTCCCGAAGGTCACCGTCATCCTGCGCAAGAACTACGGCGGCGCTTACTGCGTGATGAGCTCCAAGCACCTGCGCGGCGATGTGAACTACGCATGGCCGACCGCTGAGATCGCCGTCATGGGCGGCAGCGGCGCAGCGGAGATCCTCTACGGCTCCCAGATGAAGAAGATCGAGGATGCCGGCGAGCGCCAGAAGTTCCTCGACGAGAAGGTCGAAGAGTACCGTCAGAAATTCTCCAACCCCTACGTGGCGGCGCAGTACGGCTACATCGACGACGTCATCGAGCCGCGCAACACCCGCTTCCGCGTGATTCGCGCCCTCGAATCCCTGCGTAACAAACGTCTGGAGAACCCCGCCAAGAAGCACGACAACCTGCCGTTGTAATGAATCCCGTAGAGACGTGCCATGGCGTACAAAATAAAAACCAAAAATCAGAGATTTATGAAATCGATTTACAAATATATCTTCACCGTTGTCGCGCTGTTCGCCGTCACCGCCACCTTCGGGCAGTCGGTGGACGACCTGCGCCTCAACGAGATGATGATCAAGAATGTGGATAACTATGCCGACGAGTATGGCCGCCATGTGCCCTGGGTGGAAATCTTCAACACCGCCTACAACACGGTCAACATCACCGGCTGTTATCTCACCGACGACACTACGGGTCTGGCAAAAGGCGGCGAAATCCCGACCCGCTGGTACCGCATCCCCACGGACCAGAAAATGTACATGCCCCAGCGCAGCTTCCTGATTTTCTATCTGGACAACTCCCCGCTGTACGGGCCCTACCACGCCAACTTCAACCCGGCAGAATCGAAGACGCACTACATCGCCCTCATCAGCGCCAATGGCAAGGAACTGCTCGACATCGTGGAATATCCTGTGGAACTCCGCGACACCGCACGCACCTTCGGCTATGTGAAGGACGGCGTCCGCGACCCGAAAGCTTTCAAGCAAGGGAAACGGGAGGCCGGTGAGCTGGACTATTTGGGCGAATTCACGCCGGCATCCTCCAACGAGACGGGCGAGAAAATTTCCAAACAGGACAAGCTCAAACGCGACGACCCCTACGGCATCGGCATGGCCATCATCTCCATGGCGGTGGTGTTCACCGCGTTGATCATGATTTACATCATGCTGAAGATTTTCAACTACGTAACCCGCCGCGCCACCCAGAAGTCAAAAGCGCAAGAGCAAGCTGTAACTCCTGCGAAAGCAATGGCTTCCAAAGCTGGAGAGGAAGACGACACGGTTGACGGCCCGACCTGCGCAGCCATCGGCACCGCCCTGCATCTCCATTTCGGCAGCATGCACGACGAAGAGAGCGAAGTCATCACCATCAACATGCCTTCGAAGCACTATTCACCTTGGGCTCAGAAAGAGCTTACCATGAAGAGAAATCCCAGAAGATAATCACCAAAATTAAGAAAAAAAGAATATGAAAACCTATAATTTTAAGATTTACGGAAATAAATACGCCGTTGAAGTCGGTGAACTTGAAGAAAACACCATCGAGGTGAATGTCAACGGCACGCCCTACAAGGTGGAACTGGACATGGAGCTGAAGCCCAAGAAGGTAAGCCCGGTTGTGAAAGTTTCTGCTGCTGCTCCGGCTGCCCAGGCCGGTGCTCCCGCGCAGAAGGTGGCTCCCGCAGCCCCGACAGGCGGTGGCGGCACCCTCACCTCCCCGCTGCCCGGCACCGTGCTCGACGTGTTCGTGAAACCCGGCGACGCTGTCAAGGTTGGCCAACGCCTCCTCCTCCTCGAAGCTATGAAGATGGAGAACAACATCGACGCAGACCGCGACGGTGTGGTCAAAGAGGTGAAGGTGAGCAAGAGCGACGCGGTCATGGAAGGCCAAGTGCTCGTGGTATTCGAATAATGAATTTCATCATATTAAAAGATTGAGATTATGTTAGAATTTTTCAAAGAAGGATTATTGCAATTCCTGAGCTATTCCGGCTTCGGAAACTGCACCTGGGGGCATATCATCATGATCGGCCTGGTGTTCATAGCTTTGGGAATTATCAAGGAATATGAGCCGCTGCTGCTCGTGCCCATCGGTTTCGGTATCATCATCGGCAACATCCCGTTCACCGACGGCCTGCAGGTGGGTGTCTATGAGAACGGCGCCGTGCTCAACTACCTCTATTTCGGTGTGGTCAAGGGTTTCTATCCGCCATTGATCTTCCTTGGCATCGGGGCCATGACAGACTTCTCGGCCCTGATCTCCAACCCGAAGCTGATTCTGATCGGTGCTGCCGCGCAGTTCGGTATCTTCGCGGCCTACATCACCGCCCTGCTGTTAGACTTCACCCCCATGGAGGCTGGTGCTATCGGCATCATCGGTGGTGCTGACGGCCCCACCGCCATCTTCATCTCCTCGAAGTTAGCTCCGAGCATGATGGGCGCCATCGCCGTGTCGGCCTACTCTTACATGGCTTTGGTTCCGGTGATCCAACCCCCGATCATGCGCCTGCTGACCACCCCGCAGGAGCGTCTCATCCGCATGAGACCCCCGCGTGCCGTCAGCCATCGCGAAAAGGTGCTCTTCCCGATGATGTGTATCCTGCTCACCGCCTTCCTGGTGCCCACGGGTCTGCCGTTGTTGGGTATGCTCTTCTTCGGTAACCTGCTGAAAGAGAGCGGCGTGACCAAACGTCTGGCCAACACTGCCTCTGGTCCGCTGGTGGACATCGTGACCATCCTCATCGGTCTCACCGTCGGTGCCTCCACACAGGCCACCAACTTCCTGCGTCCGGCTTCCGTGCTCATCTTCGTGTTAGGTGCCTTCTCTTTCGTGATTGCCACCGCCTCTGGTGTGCTCTTCGTGAAGTTCTTCAACCTCTTCCTCAAGGGCGACAACAAGATCAACCCGCTCATCGGTAACGCCGGCGTCTCCGCCGTGCCCGATGCCGCCCGCGTCTCCCTGGTCGAGGGTCAGAAGTACGACCGCACCAACTTCCTGCTCATGCACGCCATGGGTCCGAACGTGGCCGGCGTCATCGGCAGCGCCGTCGCAGCCGGTATTTTGCTGAGCTTCCTGTACTAGCGATTGGCTTTTGGCCATTATTTAGCAAAAATACAAACCACGGGGACTGTCAAGGACAGTCCCCGTGGTTTGTAATTCGCTGATTTATATTGGGTTAATAGTTCTCACGAAGCCATTCACTAAAGAAATAGTCATTAATACGATAATGGCCGTCGGTATGAGAAATTATTTCCTTGTCGATCAACCCTTTTATCGCAGATTGGACGGAACTGGCAGACTCCAAGGCATGTCGACGTACAAAGTTCCCCGACGTAACGGAATCCACCACACCCTCTTTGGAAATGGTCTGAAGGACTCTTTTCTGTTTGTCTGACAGGTTGTTAAGTTGAGATTTATATCCCCCCTCTTGTACTTCTGTAATATTATGTCTCGCCTTTTCGATATCTTCTTTAGAGCAGTTCCCTCCATCTTCCGTCATTGAAAACAGTTCGTTCATCATCATCTGCATATACCATGTGACACCGTCGTAATTCTCATACACTTGCTCAACCACATCTTTTTCAATGGATTTGCCATATTCACTGAATAATCGTGTCACAAAATCCGTATAAACCTCCAATTCTAAAGGACGCAAGTCCATCAGTTGTGCGCTTTGATAGAACGGTTTGGCTTTTGATTGAAACATTTGGGAAATCGTGTGCTGTTTGCTTCCACTGAAAATAAACGATGTTTTCGAACATTGCTGAATCAATCCGCGCAACAACGCTTCAACACGTTTTTCACGAAATTCCGCCACCTGCTGGAATTCGTCCAACGCAAGCACACAAGGATTCCCCGCAGACTCCAGATAGGCAAAAACTTCTTCAAGGGTCGTGACCGGGTTTTCCACAGCACCTATCCCCAATTCAAATTTTGGCTCACCCGTCAAAGAATCTATCTTGAAACCTGCTCGTAACGACTTGATAATTTGAAAGAAAGAGTCAAGACGTTTCTCTTTTTGCGACTTGAGCCGCTCAAAAACAGTCTTGCCCAACAGGTAGCTCATTTCTTGCAAAGATGTCACGGCATAGAGATCTATAAAAAAAGTCTCATAATTGTCAACTAACTTTTGTTGACGGAACAAGTGTTGTATCAGTCCGGCCTTACCCATGCGACGCGGCGACACCATAACCGTATTCCTCCCGTTTTCTATCTGCTTAATCAAGAAGTCAGTCTCTGCATTTCTGTCGCAAAAAAGGGCTTCAGGGATGTTCTTCACAACCACGAATGGATTCTTCAAGTTATTGTATGTCATAATTTTGCGAAATTATTATCCAAATAATTATTATAATTATAATAATTGTAAAGATAATAATTTTTCCATTTTACCGAAAAAAAATAATTTGGTTAGTGGATTTCTGTATTCCCGCAGATTTCGCAGACTTACGCAGAAAGAAAAATCTGCGCTAATCCGCGAGTTCTGCGGGAGATTATTCATTCCGTCCTTAACGCCCTCACCGGGTTCACCGTCGCGGCCCGCAAACTCCTTAAGGTGACCACCGCGACGGTAACGGCCAGCACCGCGACCAGCGCCACCGCGAACACCCAAACGTGCAACGGCACGCGGTAGGCGAAACCCTCCAAGTAGCGATGCATCACGAACACGCTGACGGGCACGGCAATGAAGAAGCAGACCAGCACAATCTTCACGAAGCGCGAGTTGAACATCGCCAAGATCTGCTTCACCGTGGCCCCGTGCACTCGACGGATGCCGATTTCCTTGCGCTCCGTCTCGAACATCACCAACCCGAAGACACCCATCAGCGAGATGACGATGGCCAAGACGGTGAACAGAGTAACAAGTTTCGAGAGATTGTTCTCTTTTTTGTATTGGTTTTCAATGGATTTCCTGAACGGTCGCACCCAAACAGAGAAGCCGTCGTCCATCACGGGGTCCAGGTCATTGAGGGCTTTCAACGTGCGTGCCATTACGGCCGCAGTGTCAACGCCCGCTTCGGTGCGGATGAAGAGTCGGCAGCAAGGGCTCCACGGCTCTTTGCCGTAGATGTAGAAGGCGAATGGCCCGATTTCGTTGCGCAGCGAGGAGAAATTGAAGTCTTTGCAGATGCCCGCAACCTCAGCCGGGTTGCCGCTGTGCCCTTGGATACGGTCTTCGGTGGTGATACCGTACATTTTCTGCGCCGTTTCGTTGATGATATAGACCCCGTTTTCCGACTGTTCGTCGGCCAGGGTGAAGTCGCGGCCCTCCACAATGTCTATCCCCATGAAACGCAGGAAGTTCCACGAGACAGGATAAACCTGCCAATGCACCTGCTCGCCTTTGAACGGGCGGTTCCACGTCATGCGACCGTCAGCCACAAACGGGCCGTCGCCCCAGGCAATCTCCTTGATGGCGGGATCCGATTTCAGCTGGCTCTCCACGGCGTTGCGGTCGCTGGCAAGTTCAAACGTCAAGTGCGACTGCAGCAAACATTCCTGATTGAACCCCATATCGTGCTTCATCATAAAACGATGCTGCTCGTGGACAAATATCGAGCAGATAATCAGCACGATAGAGACAGTGAACTGCAAACCGATCAACCCGATGCGGAACGCTTCACCCTTCTGGTTGCTTCCAAGCGAACCTCGCAGGGCGAAGGCCGGGTTGAACGAGGTGGCGAACAAGGCGGGATAGATGGAGGCGGCCACCGAAATGAGCAACGCCAAGCCGACAGTCAACGCCACGATGCCCCAGTTTTGGCTGAACGATAACGGGGTGTCAATGAGCGCGGCCAAGGAGGATTGCCGAAACAGCGTGACTATAGCTATGGCCAACCCCAAGGCGACCGCCACCATCAGCACCGACTCGCCCACCGACGACAGCACCAACTGGAATCGACTGCTGCCCAGAATCTTGCGCGTGTTGAGATTCCGCAAGCGCAACGGCACCAGCGCCAGGAAGAAGTTGATGTAGTTGATGAAGGCGATAACGATGACGAAGATGGCGATGACCAGCAGCGTGATGGTTGTGTTGCGGTTGCCCGACTTGCCCGGATGCCCGACATTGTCGGCAAAATAGGTGTCCGTCAGTTTCACTAAATGAGGACTCCAGCCCTTGTCAAACTCTTCTTTCTCCTTTTCATTCATGCCCTCCAGTTTGATTCCTTGCGCTTTCACCCAATTATCGATGGCAACTGCTTTAGCCGCCGCCTCAAAATCCTTCAAATCAGCACCTTCTTTAAGCTTAATGAAATAATTCCAGCCCCATTGGCTCCAGTCGTCCATACCCGCCTCACCCGCGTTCAGAATAAAGTCGAAGGAGGAGAGGTCGCTGTTGACGGGCATATCCTTGTAGATGGCCACCACCGTGATATCTGTCCAATTCCAGTAACCATATTGGAAATGGTCGCCCACTTGCAAACCCAAGCGCTTGGCTGCCGACTCGGACATTACCGCTTCCCTATTACTGATCCAGTTGTCCAGGCTGCCGGCCACAAGCTCAAATCCAAACACATCGATGGCGGATCTAGAAAAGCTGGTGACCCTCAGCTCTACGGGCGACTCTCCTTCGCTTGTGCGTGCGGAGACGACATCGCCACCCTTGATGGCAGCGCATCCGCCCGCCTCAACGCTGGGCACGGCTTTGATGATGGCCTCCGACATCGGGCGGTTGACGAAGGTCATATACGCATCGCCCCCCGACGACCAGTCCGGCATAGAGAGACAGTACGGTCGCTGTCTTTGAGTGCCTTGTTGTACGTGAGGTCGTGGTGCACCTGCACGAGGATGATGTAGAGGGCGGCGAAGGCGGCGGCCAGCCCGACGATGTTGAGGATGGCGGAGACCATCTCGGTTTTGGATTTTTGGATGATTCGCATAATGGTTGGTTTTTAGACCCAGGGTTCACTTCGTTCACCCTGGGTTGACATGGGTCGGGCTTTCAGCCCTTTTGGTATCTCCACACTGCGCTACGCCTTGTCGTTATCGCTGTTCCCGCAGTCTGGATCTTTCTTGTCTCGTCAAGCCCCACACTTCGCTGCGCTTGTGTGGGGTTAATTGCACTTCGTGCGTTTTGCCTCTCCGAGGCTGCTTAAGGAAGTTGTTGTAAAATAATTCGCACAATTCGCATAATTCGCCGACGACCATTCGCCGTTTACAACTCGGGCAAGACATCCTCGACGATCCTGCCGTCGAAGAGGTTGAGGATGCGGTCGGCGTAGCCCGCGTCGCGCTGCGAGTGGGTGACCATCACGATGGTGGTGCCCTCCTTGTGCAGCTCGGTGAGCAGGTCCATCACCTCCTTGCCGTTCTTGGAATCGAGGTTGCCAGTAGGCTCGTCGGCGAGGATGAGCTTGGGGTTGGCGACCACGGCGCGGGCGATGGCCACCCGCTGCTGCTGACCGCCCGACAGCTGCTGCGGGAAGTGCTTGGCGCGGTGGGTGATGGCCATCCGCTTCATCATGGCCGTAACCCGCTCCTTGCGCTCCGTGGCGCTGATGTTAAGGTAGCGCAGCGGCAGCTCGATGTTCTCATAGACGTTCAGCTCGTCGATGAGGTTGAAGCTCTGGAACACGAAGCCGATGTTGCCCTTGCGGAACTTGGTGCG
>CAJOKR010000103.1 GCA_905235135.1 uncultured Bacteroidales bacterium | reverse complement strand
ATTCTCTTCACTATAGTCGGCCAGCACCACGTGCTTGCCTGCTGACACGCGACGGATTATCGCCTGTCCGATGCTTCCTGCACCTACTAATACTGATACCTGTTTCATTCGTAAATTCCGATTTATCTGTCTATTGGCGTATATTCAATCTTAGCTTCCTATCTTTTTTTCATGGCACACTTATCGGATGAAGTTCATGCCTTGCCACTCTTCGCGTTCAGGATAATCAGGATTACCATTGGCGTGAATCTTCTTCAGCAGCCAGGCCATGTTGTCGGCAAGCACTCGCATAGTCTGCATACCTTCTGTGTCCTTTGTCGCTTCACCGGGGGCCAATCCGTAGGCGATGTTCCAATATTGGGAAGTAACCACAGGCATATTCATCATTTCAAAAATCATATTCATCGTCTGATATGCAGCCGTAGCACCGCCGCGGCGACAGATGGCCACCGCTGCCGCAGGCTTGTTCTGCACGTTTGCGCCGGAGAAGAAGGCGCGTTGCAGTACGGCCATCACCGCGCCGTTGGGCTGGCCGTAATAGACGGGCGATCCTACGACGAGGGCGTCGGAGGCGTTTAACTTCTCCACAATGCGGTTGCAGATGTCGTCATCGAAGGCGCAGCGGCCTAACTGTTTCGCCTGGCACTGGCCGCAGGCGATGCAGCCACGCACTGGCTTGTTGCCCAACTGCATGATTTCCGCCTCTATGCCGTTCTTTTCAAGTTGTCCGGCAATCTCCGAGAGCGCCGTGAATGTGTTGCCTTTCTGGTTGGCACTACCGTTTAACAATAACACTTTCATTTCTTTGGGGTTTTATTTATGAATCATTTCTGCTTTCCTGAAGACATTGTTGTTTTCTTTGAGGCTGCAAAGATACACTTTCCTTTCGACACTCCCGACAAACTCCTTTACAACAGCCGTTGATAAATATCCCTGTCCACATCCTTGAACACATTGAAAACCACCTGCTTGACGCTGCAATCGGGATGTGTGGTCAGATAGTCATTGACGGTTTGCACGGCGATTTCGGCGGCCAGCCGGTTCGGGAAACGGAACTCGCCCGTGGAGATGCAGCAGAAGGCGACACTTTCGAGACCGTTTTCATCGGCACACGCCATAATGCTACGGTAACAGGAGGCCAGTTGTTCTTGCTGGGATTCCGTCGGGGTTCCGTTGGGGATGATCGGCCCGACGGTGTGGATGACGTACTTGCACGGCAGATTGTATGCCTTGGTGATTTTGGCCTGCCCAGTCGGCTCCGGATGCCCTTGTTGCAGCATCAACCGATGGCACTCCTCGCGCAGCTGCACGCCCGCCGCAGAATGGATGGCGTTGTCGATGCACTTGTGCAACGGATGGAAACAGCCCAGCATCTGTGCATTGGCGGCGTTCACGATGGCATCCACGCGGAGGCGGGTGATGTCGCCCTGCCATAACGACAATTCTGTATTTCCTATGCGGACGCGATGGACGGGTTTGCGGACGCGATGAATCGCGTCCCTACAATCGTCCAATTCCACGATGCCTTTTTCCTGCAACTGTTCCTGCAATTCCTCGTCCTGCAAACGCAGGAACTCCTCGCTGACGGGTCTGGGTTCGCGCACATTGCGCAGGGCACGGAACAGGTCGCGCTTGCCTTGCAAATCCTCGGGAATCCGCATTTCGGAATATTGCGGGTCTTCGTCAAGAAGGTGTCGGATTAATGTATCTAATCGGTTCATAGTCAATAATTAATGAGTTTATTACAACAACGGATATTCTAACCAAGAAACGATTTTATACGAATCGTATCCGCAAGTTGCAGGAAATAGTCGTTGGACCAGATGTCGAGGGTTTCTACATTATTGACAAATCGAGACACATCATCTTTGACAAGTTTAATATTCGTCTTTGCCAATCTTTCACGAAGGATTTCAAGAAAGTCTTCCTTGCTCAAATCCAGCCCATTAAATTCTCTAATTCGGGTTCGTAAATGTTTAAAATCCAATGGTGTATTATTCCGCACATACCATTCAAAATCATACCAATCACGGCCCTTTACACGAGTTTTCCAATTACGGAAAGCCAAAGCGTGCATCTTTCCCGCATAAAGGCAGGGCAATGTCAAGCAATTTACCATAATGTTATAAGGATTATTCAATCGCTTAAATTCTGTTTGAAACTCTAAAGGCGGCTTCGTGTCAATTTCTATCTTGATTTTGATGCTTTTCTCCGTCTTAAAAGACAAATTATAAACATCTGTTTCGTCTTTCAGAAATGCTGATTCCACTTTTCCAAGTGTTAACTTGTCTTTCTTGGTGATGACCACATCACGTCCTGCCAACTTGAACTCATCAACGATCGGCTGAAAATAGTTTTCAAGATGTACGGTCGGATCTTCGCGCAATAGCGTAAAATCCATATCTTCGGAGAAACGCTGCATTCCATGAAAAATGCGCAGGCAAGTCCCTCCATAAAAGGCAGCTTTCCGGAAAAAACCTCCACGAAACAACCCTGCCAAAGCTATTTGCTGAGCCACTTCGTACTTCGCATTCCACAGTTCTCCTTCCGGCAAGTTCCCATAACCTGCCAACATTTGTTCGAAAATCGTGTTCATGATTCAATAATTTTAATGAGTTGATTAATCATATTCTTTTTCTTTCCCACTTTTGCATACTCTCTCAAAATGCCCGTGTCGAAGCGGAAAAGTTCGTCCATGTTGAAGCGAATGTCCTCTTCCAGCCAAATCAAAATCTCATTCCTGTAGCGTAAATTGAGGTATGAGATATCCGCTATCAAGTCGCAAAGGGCTTTTTCAGGCGAGGCAATCAGGAACGAGGTCCCGTTTACCGTTTTTTCTATTCTAACACCAATGCCAAAAGCATCGTCACTCGTGTGAACGTATTCAAATCTTGCCAAAGAATTCTGGAATACACGGCTACGCTTCGTCGTTATGGATGAAACCGTAAAAACTTGTTCTGGAATCAAACCATAATATCTCAAAGCATATTGCAACGACACGTAGGAGGGACCATATAGATGATTGGCTATCAAGCCTTCCGACAGAAGCTGACCCGATGCTTGCGACGTGGGCACATAAAGTCCTTGCTTTAGTCGCAGAAGGGTTTCTTCTTTCTCTAAAGCACTGATTTTATTGTACTTGCACTTATGCTCCGGAAAAAACGAAGCCAGAGTTGCAAAGTCAATCGGGGTGTTTCCTATTTCTTTCCAAAGATTCTTTGCCATTATTGGATTCCTTTCTGGCTGCAAAAATAGTAAAATTTTGCATACTGAATATTTCTTCTTTTTCTGTGCAAAATTTTGTATCTCTACAACCAGCGGCATTGTCCTCGATGGTCACCACGCCTTCTCCCCTAAGGAGAATGTTTTATTTTTGGCTACAAACACACAAAAAACAGGAGTTGTAGCCAAAAATAATTCACTCTGAAAACAAATCGGAAAGAGATATATTATTCGTTATCAGGCTATTATAGTAAATATTTCTCTTCGGTTGACGATTTGAAACGAGCGTGACGAGTACTTGTTTTCGCGCAGGGAAGAAACCGTTCAATTCCTCTACCCTGTGACGAAGTTTTTCCGCTTCTTGCTTGGTGATAGCGTATGGTTGGGTGGTGTATTTCATTTCGCACAACGTGACGACCTTGTCTGCCCGTTCTATCACCATATCCATCTGGGCATTAGGCGTTTGCAAGGGGTATGTCTTGGTCGCAACACCGGTGATGCCGAGTGCCTTCTGGATGGCGTATGTATGAGAGAAGCAGAGTCTTTCAAAGCTTAATCCAAGCCATGTGTTGTATCGCGGGGTGGTTTGCAGATGAAGCCACGCCTCCCTGTCGAAATGGCGGGATCCGTTGAGGAACTGAAAATAGAAAAGACTGTAGAAATCAACAAGTTGGTATATCGGGGTCCTTCCTCTGACAGGAATGTAGCGACGAATAAAGCTGCACTGTTCCAGCTCATCCAACTTCCGTGTCAGACCGCCGCCATTGGCCAACCCCGTCGCCTTCACGATGTCTTCACGAGCGTAACCACTACGTTTTTTACTTAAGGCGGAAACGATTTTGACATAGTCTTCCGATTTCTTGAACAGGGACTTATAAAGGATATCGAACTCGTCTTTAAGTAAAGCGTCGGGTGCAAAGAACAGTCTGTCAATGTTTTGTGCAAGGCTCACGGAACGATCCAACAGATGCAGGTAGTATGGAATGCCACCCATGATCATATAGCACTCGGCTATCAGATCGTCGTTCCAACGCACCCCTTGATTATGGAGATAGGTTTTGGTCTCCGCGAGCGTGAACGGGCTGAGATGCAGATGGCAGGTCAATCGGTTGTGAAGTCCACCTTTGTTGCGGATGATATTCTTCACCATCCAGGAAGCTGCACTGCCGCACACGATGAAAAGCAGGTTGTGTTGCATGCATCCCCAGCTGTTCCAAAACAAGTCAAGGGCTTTCAGAAACTCCGACTTCTGCGTGTCCATCCACGGCAGTTCGTCCAAAAAGACCACTTTCCGTCGTTGCCGTGACCGTTTTATCACCTCTTTAAGCAAATCAAATGTCTCGTACCAGTCATTGGGCTGCGCGTGGTTGGATTTGCTGTAAGAACAGATCGACTTGTAGAAGTTTTGGATTTGTTCTTTTCGGGTTCCGCGTGCTATGCCCGTAGCATAAAAGGTGAACTGATCCTGAAAGAAGCTTCGCACCAACCAAGTCTTGCCCACACGCCGCCGTCCATACACCGCAACAAAGTCCGCTTGATTCGACTCTTTCAATCTTTTCAATTCTTCTATTTCTCTCTTTCTACCAATAAGTTGCATAAAAACAAGTATATTTATTTTTGGCTACAAACATACAAAAAATATGAGTTGTAGCCAAAAATAATTCATTCGATTTGTTCTACTGAAATTTTCGCTCGGAATGATGTTTCGGCGAATTAGAATATGTTGAGAATGGAGTAATAAAGGTTGGAAATTGTACGAGATTTCGACTTGAATACGCAGTTGGCGGAATCACCTTATTGGTGTTGTTAAGAGAGTTCTATTTGAACAAATCTTCATTTTGTTCCTTTTTTGTGAAAATAGATCTCATCTTCTGAATATCTAACAGTTCTATTAATTCATCAAATTCAGCTTTAGATTGAAGAACAAAATAAACTCCCTGATCGATGTATTGATTTGACGATGCTGTTACTTTTTTATACATAACCATGGCACATCGACCATCTTCAAAGACCATAAAATCTGGTGTGAATTTTTGGCTAAACGCAAACCACCATTTTGTGCCATACCAACCAACACCAATACTGGGCAGTGATATACCAAATTCTTTTCTCATATCCGTGACATTGTTCTCTTTCGCCACTTTTTCCCATTCTACATATTTGTCACGAATTTGAATCAATGCATTTTTGAAAGCATCCAAATCTTTCCCTTTCACAATCAGATTGACGTTGTCTGACGAATGATCGCCAGCGGCATCAATAAATACTTGAAAATTTGCTGCATCTGGGTTTGTACATTCCACTTTTTTTGTTGGATTTTTTGAAAAATATCCCATCGTAAATGTTCCAACTTCCTCTTGACATATCACTTGTAAACAACATAAGATCAATAATAATGCTATGAAACAGTTTTTTTTCATTATTTTATTCGCCGCGTTATATCCCATCCGGCACCATCGGGTTTTGTAATAACAATTGATTGCTGACGTGCCAAAAGGTGTTGAGTGTCGATGCACACAAAAAAAGCGTGGCACTTTTTTCGCCTTCATTGGATCCTTGAGGTCTTCGACTACCTGACATTCCCAATTACAACGAGTAAAGCCCACGCCAGTTGGCGGGAGCGTCGCTGCCTTACTCTGGGAATGTCCATCTGAAAGTGTCGAAGTTTCAAGGGATCCAGTGTATAAGCTACTTCGCTTTTTTCTATTCTATGGTGTGCATAAACGAGTTATACGGTTTTTCTCATAGGCGTATTTTTCGTTACTATTCTATTTCTTTAAATTGAACCTGCAAAAACACAAAATAATCTCACATCCGTACCCAACCATTCATCATTCTTAATTTCTCCAACACCTCCCCGATATCGCCGTTGATTACAATCGACCGGTCGGCGATTTGGTCCACGGTGAAGGCCTCGCCGAGGTTGACGGTGGCGTAGGTGGCGTTCGGGTTCTGCATCGTCCAACGGATGAAGGGGATTTTGAAGATGACGGGCGTGTTGCCGCCGCTGCCGAGGTCGAGGAACAACACCTTGCCGTCTATATGCCGCCGGACAAATCCGGTGTATCGTTCCGATGCTGCGTGCCAGCCCTCGTCCTCCACAAAGGTCTCGTCGGCGCGCAGGTTCACCTTCATCGGGCCGCCGCAGACGGGACAACGCGGGACCAATTCCGTCGGGATGCGCATATCCTGCTGCTCGGCAATCATCCGTTTCACCAATTCCTCGTTGTCGTAGGTTTTCTGGTGACAAGGTTTCGCGCATTGGAACAGACCATAGTCGCCCTGCGTGTAAAACAACCGCTGTTTGTCAAACCCAGCCTTCTGGAACTGATGATCGACATTGGTGGTGATGACGAAATAGTCCTTGTCTTTCAGTAGTTTGAGCAGGTTGTCATAGACGGGTTTCGGGGCGGGCACGTAGCGGTTGTAGTAGATGTGGCGGCTCCAGTAGGCCCAATGTTCCTCCTCCGTGGGAAAAGGGTAGAAGCCCGCCGAGTACATGTCGGTGAAGCCGTATTTCCCGATGAAATCGGCAAAGTGCCGCTCGAATCGCTCGCCGGAATAGGTGAATCCCGCCGAGGTGGAGAGTCCTGCCCCGGCACCCACGATGACGGCGTCGGCGGATTGCAATGCTCTTTGTAGTTTCTCTATTTCAAAAAACGCTGCAAATATATACAAAATTCCGCCACTCAAGTTCAGATTCGAGTCGCGGAATTAGTGCAATGGACGAAAAGTCCGTTACATTGACGAAGTGCCTATCGGAAAATCACCTTCCGTGTCTGCTTTTGGCCGTGGGAGGTCATCCGCAACATATAGATCCCGTTCGGCAGGTTGTCGCGTTCCAGCCTCAGCGTCGATTCGCCCGCTGCCAGCCGCTGCGTTCTCAAAACACGCCCGCTGATATCCAGCAAATCGACCGACATCTCTTCATGGACATTTTTCACTGACACCACCACATAGTCGTGCGCGGGATTGGGCGCGACGGAGAAATCCATACCATTGTACTCATTCACACCGGTCAACACTGTCAGGTTCAGCGTGATGATGCTGTCACAACCGTTGACCGTGGTCAGGTTTTGCGTGTACGTGCCCGCCGCGTTGGCGTTGAAGCCATACTGCGTGTAAGTTTCGCCATCGACAATGCTGTCGTTGATGGTGATGTGGTACGTCGGGTTCACCGTCAGGGTCAGCGTGTAAACAGTGTCGTTGGATGTGTAGGTGTAGCTGCCGGCTGTGGTGTAGTTGCCGTCGCCGAACTCAAAGGTCTCGCCATCGCAAATGCTCTCGTTCAGAACGACATAAACGGTATCGACTACCACCGTGGTGTCCTCCGGCGTATAGAAATCCACTGTCACGTTGTCCATAAAAAGGTTGTATCCGTAGTCGGAGGTGGCCTTGAAAATCAGATACACATCATCATTCTGCACGGGAATGGTCACGGAAACGGTGTCCCAGCCGCTTATGGAGGGATCGTATCCGAAAACGGTGGTCAGGAGTGTCGCGTTGGCCGTGTCTGCCGAGGTGTTGACAAAAACCTCGATTTTGTCATTCGCCTGATAGATGTCCTGCTTGAAGTAGGCAAACGAGAGGGTCATGTCTTGCGGGATGGCCAGAGCGGGCGAGGTCATCGTGCCCCAGCTGCCCGACGGAAAACTCCAACAGTCGTATTTCATCATCGCACTTCCGGAGTATGGCGCACAAGTCGGATTGCTGCCGGTGGCGACCACATGCCAATCCTGTCCGGCCGAAGAAGCATCTAACGACCAGCAACCCAGTCCGTTTTCGAAGCTGTCGGTCCACGGGAATTCCGTGACCGCTTCGCAAGGCGTTGAAAACGTGTAAACCTGCGAGGGTGCCGATTCGCCGCCCCCGTTGCAAAGGGTGATGATATAATATTGATAAACAGTATTGTAAGGTAGATTTGACAGTAAGTAATAGTTGTCCGTATAGACTTCAACGGAGTCGAAAAGAGAATCATTCGCGGTTTTGTAGTAAACTCTGGCGCCGTAAGCGTTATTGGTGTAAGACCAAGA
>CAJOKR010000102.1 GCA_905235135.1 uncultured Bacteroidales bacterium | reverse complement strand
CGATGAGGTTGAAGCTCTGGAACACGAAGCCGATGTTGCCCTTGCGGAACTTGGTGCGCTCCTTCTCCTTCAGGCTGCCGACCTGCTGTCCGAGCAGCTCATAGGTGCCCTCGGTGGGGTTGTCCAAGAGACCGAGAATGTTGAGCAGCGTGGATTTGCCGCAGCCCGACGGCCCCATCACGGCGACGAACTCGCCGTCGTTGATGGTGAATGACACCCCGTCTAACGCGAGGGTCTCGATGTCTTCCGTGCGGAAGATTTTGGTGAGGTTTTGTACTTTTATCATATTGTAAGGTATTATTGATGTTTCTATATGCCAGGGCTACCGAGCTCTTGCCCCTGCCGGGGCTGCTCAAGGAATATGTCTTTATATAATTCGCATAATTCGTTCAATTCGCCGACGTTTGTTCGCCGTTCACTCTTTCTTCAACGCCTCGGCAGGATTCGTCTTCGCGGCGCGGAGCGTCTGCCAGAGGACAGAGCCGATGGCGATGACGAACGACAACAGCACCGTCACCACGAAGATCCAGGGATGCAGGTCGATGCGATAAACGAAATCCTCCAGATAACGTCCGCACAGCCATACGGCCAAGGGAATCGCTATCGCGTTGGCTATCAGTATCATGATGACATACTCATTCAGATTGCGGCGGGTTTCGCTCTCCAAGGTGCCGCCAAACACCTTGCGGATGGCGATGCTCTTTTCGCGTTCGGAGGCGAAATGGGTACTCATGGCCACCAAACCCAGCAACGACAACAGCACCGAAATGCCCATAATCAGCTCGATGAGGCGCATCTGCCGCTTTGTCTTGTTGTATTTCGAGGCCACAACATTCTTCAGGAAATCGTTGTATTCCGGCTCCATATAGGTGCCTAACATCTTCTCGCAGTGTTTTTTATAAACCGCATCAATGGCACGTTTGGCCTCCTGGTGGTCGCCCACGATTTCCAACAACGGATGAGCGCTTCCCACAAAAATAGGATTGTCATTGCAAAAGACAATGGTAAAATCTTCGTCGGCAGCATGCAGGGCATCCAACATGTTGAAATCTTTAATGACACCGCACACATCGTTACCGATATTGTCCTGCTGCCAAGCAAAAACCGTGTCGTAGTTATAGACTCCACGCGGCAGTCCCGTCATGCCGGCTACGGCACTTTCCGTCATCCAAAAACTCATCTCTCCCGGCTCATGAAACTGTTCAACCACTTGGAAACCCAACATGCGAAAGGCCGCCGAGTCACAATTAAACGAAGCGACCCTTGTGTCTTTTTCCGTCTCGCCCATTTTAGCCATTAGGAAATACATGGTTGAAACGCCCGGAACATTCTCAGTAAAAGCCAATTCCTTCACACAAGGCAAACTGCGGAGCTCGTCGATGAAAGCGGTCTTTTCAGGAATAACATCCAACTTGGAACTGATAAAATAGAGGTTGTCCGGCCGCAGACCGACAGGGCGATTCACCATGTGCCGCATCTGCAACTGCATCGTAATCACCAAGGCTATCAGCACAATGGAGATGACGTTTTGGATTACCATGAAGATCCGCGACAACTCTTTGCGTGAACGGAAGCGGAAGGTGCCTTTCACCACATCAATGGGATTGGTCTGTGACACAATGACCGCAGGCAAAATACCAGCCAGCAGCGACACCACCGCCACCATCATCAGATAGGCAAGGAGATAACCCGTCGTGAACGGAATGCGCACCGCCACATTTGCCCTCAACAAATCGTTGACAAAAGGCACGATTGCATCGGCTAACAGCAAACCGACGACAAAGCAGCAGAGGGTGAACAGGAACGATTCGGCCAGAAAACGTCCGATGACAGCCGACTTCTGCGCCCCAAGCAATCGCCGCGACGCCATCTCCTTCGCACGTTTTCCTACAAGCGCCACATTCAGGTTGACATAGTTGATGAGAGCGGAAAGCAGCAGCAGTAGCCCGACCACAACCACGTTGCGGAGCATCGACCTGTCACCTTGTTGCAAATGGCATTTTGTGTCGCTGAAAAAGATTTCATCCAGCCGAATAACCGTGATGCCTTCCTCGTAAAAAACGGTAAACAAATCACCATAAGTCTTCTTGCAAAGTTCAGTCACCTTTTCTTCCAAAAGCGCACGGTCGGCACTCGGCACCACCTTTATGAACGTATGGATAGAATTCTGATAGTAAAGCGGGTTTTGTCTGTAAACAGCCATGCACTTGCAGGTTTCAATGTGGCCAATGATATCGGCATCATACAACAAGGAGCTACCCAAATCGGAGAAGACCCCTACCACCGTCAGCGTATCTTCGTCCGCAATCACCTGTTTCCCAACCACTTCCCCTCCCATTTTGGAGGCCAACTTTTCCGAAATAATGGCAACATGGGCTTTGGTGAGATTGTCGGGACCACCTTCCTTGAACTGGACGGGGAAGATGTTGAAGAACTCACGGTCGCAGAACAGGCAATTGCCAACACACGACACGTCTTCCGCCCTAAGAAGCTGGTCGTTATGGAAATAGAACTGGGTCACACATTCCACTTCGGGAAGTTTGTCGCCAATGATTTCCTTCATGCCGTAAGCATTGGTCATATTATCGCTGCCCACGGCGTATATCCGCTCGCGATCGGGGTTCTCGCGCGGCACGGCATATTGCTGCATCACGTAGCAGAAGCTGATGATGACAAACGCCAGGGCCACACTGAGCCCCACCACTTCGATGGCGGTGTAGAGTTTGTTTCTGCTTAGGAATTTGAGGTAACTCTTCATATCAAACCATAATAAAACCTGATATGGACAGACAGCAATCGTGCCAAACTCATAAACCTATGATACACAATAGATTAGCAACACAAGCAACACACACAATGTAAAGATCTTTTACAGTGGTGTAAGAGTTCTTTACAGATGGTCTGCGCGGGTTGTTATGGATTTGTAACCAACTCAACCGACAAACAGGTCGTCCAGCGTAACCTGATATTGGACAGAGACGGAATATTCGTTATGAAAGAGACCAAATGGAGTGATCCAAGTGGGAAGAATACCGTTTCGGGTCTTGGTCTCCCGGACGAATACCGCCGTACGGTTACGGACTTTCAGATCCTCATCGGAAGTAATGGTGTATTCCGATTGGGTGTATTTGATTTCGCAAAGGTTAATGAGACGGTCAGCACGCTCTATAATCATATCCACTTGTGCCCGAGGAACTTTAGAGTTTCGCCAAGAGTAGTATTCCACCGCAATTCTGTCAAGGCCAAGGGCATGACGAATCTGGTTTATATGTACCATGCAGACATGCTCGAAAGCAAGTCCTTGCCAAGTGTTAAGGACTGGGGTGTTGAGACGTTGCTCCCAATAATCTTCAGTAATTAGCTTTTTGGAGAAGGTGAGATGGAAAAGTGTAAAAAGGTCAACCAGCTGGTAATAGGCCTCGTTGGTTTTAGGTTTGCCACCCATCTTGGTCACATAACGGCGAATGATGTCGCAATTTTCCAGATTTTCAAGCTGTTTACTCAGCGTGCCGCTGGATGATATTTTCAGATTTTCTGCAATTTCTCCTCTCGTGAGCCCCTGCTTGTTCCTGCCTAACAGCTCAACGATGCGAATGTAAGATTCTGGCGACTTGAACAGAGAGGCGTAAAGACGTTGGTATTCCTGTCCAAGTTCAGCGTTTTTATGAAAATAGAGTCTGTCGATGTTTTGGGCAACTTGAGAGTTGAGCAAACTGAGGTAATAGGGTACGCCCCCAAGCATCATGTATGTCTCAACAATCACCTGACGCGACCAATGGATTTTCTTAGTCTTCAGATAGGATTCCGTTTCTGCTAACGTAAACTGCCTCAAATAGATAGTATGGGTGGTTCGATCATGGAGACCTCCGTGGTCATTGACAATGTTCTCAATCATCCAAGAGGTGGCGGAACCACAAACAATAAGTATGACATCTTTACGTAATGCGGCCCATGTGTTCCAAAAATGTCCTAAAGCCCGTACAAAGCCTGACTTAGGCGTATCAAAGCAAGGGAGTTCATCAATATAGATAACCTGACGACCTTTGTGCGGCTGTTTCTCTAAAACGGATTTGAGCGCTTCAAATGCTTCGAGCCAATTCTTGGGCTGGGGTCCTGTATAACCGACAGCAATCATGGCACTCGTAAAGGCAAAGAGTTCCTCTTCGCGGGTGCCTTCTAAGATGCCCGTGGCGGAGAAGGCAAAGCTGTAATTGAAGAATTGTTGTATCAGATAGGTCTTGCCCACGCGCCGACGCCCGTAAACGGCCACAAATTCAGCTTTTCCAGAATCTTTAATGTCTTGTAACATCTTGATTTCCTGTTTTCTTCCGATGAAATCTTTATCCATAACAATACCGTTTTATGACAGGTGCAAAGATACAATTTTATTCGGATAGTCCGCCAAAATTAAGAAAAACAATTAAAAATGGCGAAATATAGGATGTATAAATCGCCATTTTCAAGATTTTTGACTTGTTTCGACGGATATGACCGATAGAGACGCAAAATTTTGCATCTCACAATGCCAAAAAAGTAATACCTTTCGCGAGGTAATCCAAGGTTTCTACTCCTTCTTCAGCGCCTCCGCCGGGTTCGTCCGTGCGGCACGCAACGTAGCTGACAATTCAGCCGGCAAACAAGTCGTCCATCGTCACTTCATTTTGGACAATGCTCGAATGTTTGCTTTTTTTTACACCAAAAGTAGTAACCATGGTCAAATGCAACGCTTTTCTTGTTCGGGTTATGTCAGCAAAAAAACCGATTCTTTCGCGTAGATGTTCAGCATATTGCTTGGTGATTTCAAAAGAATGACTGCAAAATTTCATTTCACACAAATTTATAATGTTGTCAGCTCTGTCAAGAATCAGATCGATTTGCGCAGTCTGTTCTTCGGTTTTACAATACCACGACGATACATCATTCGCAATCACTGAGATTCCAAGCGATTTTCTGATTTGTAGAATATGTCCAAGACAAACTTGCTCAAAAGCATACCCGAGCCACGCATTCCTGACCCCTGCATTCATTCCACTCCAAGCGTTAGGATTACCACCATGATAGTTGTTGACAAAACGCAAATAAAACAGGGCGTACAAATCCGTCAGTTGGTACAATGTTCCTTTGTTCTTTTTCCCGAAAGGACTGTATTTTCGGATAAAATCACAACTGCACAAGTTGTCAAGTATTTTTGTCAGCTGACCATTATCACTGATTTTCAATGTATTAACAAGTTCTTCCCTTGTCATTCCTTTCATCGTCTGTGCCAGTGTTTCCACCACCCTTCTGTAACCAGTCGCGTCATTGAACAATGAACGGAACAAAAAACTGTACTCGTTTTTTAATTCTGCATCTTCAGCAAAGAACAATCTGTCAATATTCTGGTCAACACTCTGGTCGGGTTGCAACATACTCAAATAATATGGTGTTCCTCCCACAGCCATATAGCATTGCAAGACGAGGAATCGGTTCCAGAGGAAACCATTCCGTTTCAAATAGGTTTCGGTTTCAGCCAAGGTGAAAGGATGCAATTTGATACGTCTGGTGACACGGTTATGCAATCCGCCCTTATCCCCCAGCAATGTGTTTGTCATCCATGTTGCAGAAGAGCCGCATACAATCAGTTTCAATCCCTGCTGATCTGCCGCCCACATATTCCAAAACGATTCTAAAGCCCTCAAATAATTGGAACGAGGAGCATCGTGCCAAGGAAGTTCGTCAATGAAGACAATTCGTTTGCTCTTCCGTTTCCCTTCCAACAATCTCCGAAGTGCGGCAAAGGCCTCAAACCAATTCTTCAATTTTGGGACTTCAGACAGTCCGTAAACCAATAACTGTTGGCGGAAGTTCTCTAATTGGTCTTCATTGCTGATTTTATAGATTCCAGAAGTGTAAAAGTCAAACTTATTTTTGAAATGTTGTTTGATAAGGTACGTTTTACCGACACGACGACGTCCGTAAACAGCTATGAATTCCGCTTTGGGAGTTGACACACACGCCGACAGAATGTCTTGTTCTTCATGTCTTCCGACAATACTTTTTGAATATGCCATATTCTTGAATCTTAATGTGATGCAAAAATACAAAATATTTTAATGCCTTGCGAAATCTTCAAAAAAAACATACTTTTCGCAAGGCTATAACGAATTTTGAGAGATGTTTTTTATTCCGATAAATCACCATTTCAAGATTCTTAGTAAATTTTGGCGACGGATATGACGCTTGCAGAGACGCAAAATTTTGCGTCCCAACTCTTTCTTCAGCGCCTCCGCCGGGTTCGTCCGTGCGGCACGGAGCGTCTGCCAAAGGACGAAGTCTGAAAATGTGATTTTTTTTCAAATTAAATAACTGAAAATGTGATTTTTTTATTATTTTTGCAGCCAAAAATGTGATTTTGAAATATGAAACTGCTTGAAAGAAAAATAGATACATTCCTATCAGACTGGAAGAACAATCCCAAAAGGAAACCTTTGATAGTGAAAGGAGCCAGACAAATTGGTAAAACGGAGTCTATCAGAGCTTTTGGACGTGCAAACTACGATTCTGTACTCGAAATGAATTTCATGCTTCAGAAGAAATTCCGAAATCTTTTCAACGATGGCTACGAGGTGGATCAGATTATCAAAAACATCAGTATTCTGGAACCGTCGTGGAAAATAATCCCCAACAAGACCCTGCTGTTTTTCGATGAGCTTCAGAAATGTCCAGACTGTGCTACCTCACTCAAGTCTTTTTGTCAGGACCGGCGTTTCGATGTGATTTGCTCTGGGTCGCTTATGGGCATATATTACGAAGAAATTGAATCGAACGCGGTCGGCTACAAAGAGGATTACGATATGTTTTCAATGGATTTCGAAGAATTCCTGTGGGCCAAAGGATATTCTAAGGAACAAATCGAGGATCTTTTTGTACACATGCTTTCGCAAAAGCCGTTTTCGCAGCTTGAGATGGACACCTATATGGGGATTTTTCGCGATTATATGACGCTCGGTGGAATGCCAGAGGTAGTCAAGATGTATATTGACAACGGCCATTTTGGTGGAACGTTGAAACTGCAACGGCAGCTGCTGAAAGATTATGAGGAAGATATCACGAAATATGCCAAGGAGACAGACAAGGCAAAAGTTCTTGCAGTGTATAGCCACATCCCGACATTTCTGGCAAAAGAAAACAAAAAGTTCCAGATTACGAAAGTTGCCAAAGGAGCGCGTAACAGGGAATACGTTGGTGCCGTGGAGTGGTTGAAAGAGGCAGGCGTGATTAATGTCTGTTATTGTCTGAACAACATGGAGCTGCCGTTAAAAGGAAACTATGATCACGATTTTTACAAAATCTATTATCACGACACGGGTCTGCTGATTGCTTCGTTAGACGAGGAGGCACAGGACGATCTCAGGGTCAATCGAAACTTCGGAACATATAAAGGAGCCCTCTATGAGAATGTGGTTGGCGAAATGTTGCGAAAGTCGGGCTATGAACAGTTGTACTTCTACAAACACGACAATCCCGCCGTGGAGATGGATTTCCTTGTAAGGGATGCCGATTCGCTGGTTCCCGTTGAGGTGAAGGCCAAAGACGGGGCGACGGCTTCACTGAACAACCTGATCAAATGGGATTCCTATCCCGAAGTCAAATACGGCATCAAATTCGGATACAAGAACATCGGATGGAACGGGAACTTCTACACTTTTCCCTATTTCCTCGCTTTCCTGTTAAAACGTTTCCTAAAGGAGAAGATGTAGAGACGCAAAATTTTGCATCTCACAATGCCAAAAAAGTCAATACCTTTCGCGAGGTAATCCAAGGTTTCTACTCCTTCTTCAACGCTTCCGCCGGGTTCGTCTTCGCAGCTCGGAGCGTTTGCCACAACACGGAAAGGAAGGCCATCAGTACCGTGAGCAGGACCGCCACGACAAAGACCCAACCGTAATGCTCAATGCGGTAGGCGAAACGTTCCAAGTATTTGCCGCTAAGCCAGACAGCAATTGGAGTTCCGATGATGGCCGCGATTCCGACGAGCATCATGTAGCCCTTCACCGTGCGCCACAACTCGCGGTTGACATCGCTGCCGAAGGTTTTGCGGATGGCGATGCTCTTCGTGTTCTCGCCACTGTAGTAGGTGCTCATGGCCATGAGGCCGAGCAGGGAAATCAAGACGGATAGCAGCATGAACAGTTCGAGCAGGCGCATGGCCTTTTGGGCGGGCAGCAAAGACCTGTCCAACAAGTCCCGCACATAGCCGTTTCGGGCCGGTGGCACCACAAAACTGTTCTCTTCGGCAGAATACTCTTCGTATGCATTCATGACCGCCGCTTCTGCTTCCTTGTAATTACTTGAAACTTCAATCATTATACCTTCTGCAAACGCAATATCTTTCCTCGGAGCAACGACAATCAGCGACTGTTCCTCATTAGCCGAGGAGACACTTGTGGGAATGTCTTCATAAACACCTCCAACACATTCCACCTTTGCCCCGTTGAAGTTGAACCTTTGGCTATAATAGTTCATTGAGGAATCGTTCAGAAGCAGTTTGTCCGCCAACGATTTGGAAAACCAAACGGAATTGGGTTTGGGATGCCCGAAATCCTCTATGACATGCAGTCCGAGCTGGTTGAAATAGACATCATCACAAAGAATGGACCAGACGGAGATTTCTTCTCCATCCATGTCCGGAAAACCGAAAAGCTGCTGGATCTGCCCGGCGAAACCACGTCCGCAGCCAACGCTTTCCACCTCGGGAATCGTCTCCAAACGGTCTATAAGCGGCTGCACTTCTGTGTAGTTCTGAGTGAAAAACTGAAGCGAGTACAGTCCTTCGGAGCGAGCGTTGAGAGGACGGTTGAGCATATAGCGCATCTGCACTTCCATCAGCAGAGCCAAGGCAATCATCACGACGGTGATCACATTCTGAAAGACAATGAACACCTTGCTGAACAGCATTTTGCTCCGAAGCCGGTAGCGGCCGCGCACAACATCTATGGGTGCGAATCGCGACGCCATGGCCGCCGGAGCCAAACCCGCCAAACAACCTGCCAGCACAATGACCAAAAGGTAGGTCGCGAGACAGGCCGCCGACATGCCTATCCGAATCGCCGCGAACTGCCATGCGTGGAAGCCGTCGTCGCCTGAAATCCCCAGCAGGCTGTTCATCATGGGGAGCAGCGCATAGGCTAACAACAGCGCACCCACGAAACATACTGCGGTAAACAAAACGGATTCGACCATATAGTTGAATATGATTCTGGACTTTTGCGTGCCGAGAAGACGTCTCGTGGCCATCTCCTTGGCCCGTTTCCCCGACAAGGCCATGTTCAGGTTGATATAGTTGAACAACGCGGAGACGAAGAGCAGAAGCACCACAACCGACAAAACCCTCAGCACTTGCCGACTGCCGCTCTTGAAATGGAACTGATTATCGTTGAAATAGACCTCGGGTAGCGTATAGATGAGAAAATCTTTGACTAAACCAATGCGGTCGTAGTTTTTGTGGCAGACAGCTTTTATCTTTTGGGCAAACAGTTCTCTGTCTGTGCCTTCGTGCACCTTGAGCAAGGTCGTGAAATTCCCGACAGAACTGAACGGCACGTTCCCGACATGTGTCGGCTCAAATTCGGGGTTGAGGAGGACTTCCGTGGTCGGCATCATCGAGTTCGTGAAGTCACGATAGACTCCACATACTGTGTATTCGCCTACGTTCTCGAAAAAATAGCGCATCTTGACTTGCTTGCCCACAGGGTTTTCACCCAGCACGCGCTTCGCAAAAGACTCAGCCCAACTTTCACCCCCTAAAAAAAAATCAGCCTAAATCCAGGGCTGTTTCCGGAAATCTGATTTCACAAGTCGCTGATAATCAACATCCGGTCTCGCAT
>CAJOKR010000101.1 GCA_905235135.1 uncultured Bacteroidales bacterium | reverse complement strand
CCCGGAGAATCCTATATGCGGGCCTTTATGTTCTTCGCATCGTGTGGGATAATGGCACGTTCATGAAAAAGATAATCAAACAATAAACATAAAACCTTATCAAGAAAATCAGTAGAATTATGCGCAAAATCTTCAAATCATTCGTGATGGCCGTCGTTGTCCTGTCAATGCTTGGCCTTGCCTCATGTGAAAGAACTCCCGTAACCCCCGACCCGGAACCGGAACCGACCCCGGAACCCACGTATGCCACTTTGGTGGGCACGGAATGGGAAGGCGCGTACGCCACGCACGACCAGTATCCGGGATTCACGTCCAATCCGCTCACCATCCACTGGACTGTGGACTTCCTTTCGGATGGAAAAGGCGAAGTGATGTTCTGGTTGGAAAGCCTGAATTACGATCCCGATCCCTATTCTTGGCAGTTCACTTACACTTTTGATCATGACGAAGGCGTCATTTCGGACGAATTCGGCGACAAGCATTTTGTCTGTGACCCCTACAACCGTACGATGGACCTGAATTTGACGGTTAGTTTCCAGAATGAGGAAGACGGGCCCGTTTATACTTACGGCGGCCCCGTCACGTTACATCAAATCAGAAGATAAGATAACCGAAAGATGAAGAGAAGACCTTTTCTGATGACGATGGCCATCATCCTGATGGTTTTGTCGGCGTTGGCCTCGCCCGTGAACCCGCACGAGGCAACCCGTGCGGCCCGTGCCTTTTGGTCGGCGACTTTGCAGGCGCGGAATGCCGATTCGTTGGAGCTGCAGCGGTGGCCGTATGAGAACGTTTACCTCTTCACTCTCCCGCATAGCGGATGGGTCATGGTGGCTGCGGAGGACTGCGCCCGCCCGGTGCTGGCCTTTTCGGTCTCGGGCTCCTTTAACCCGCAGAAGATGCCCGCTGCCATGCGGAATTTCCTGTACGTTTATGAACAGGAAATCCGTGAAATCAGGAGATCGGACATCGGAATCAGGGACTCGGAATGGGACGTCCTGCTTGCAGGCGGCGCTTTGAAAAGCCTGGAGGAAATCGAGGTGGGTCCGTTGCTGAGCACCCAATGGTTCCAGATGTCACCTTATAATATGTATTGTCCCGGGAACACCATGACCGGATGTGTGGCCACCGCCATGGCTCAGGTGATGAAATACTGGGACTACCCGGCTTTTGGCAAAGGCAGCCATTCCTATACCGATGATTCGGGGTATGGCACCCAGAGTGCCGACTTCGGGGATACACGCTATGACTGGGCGAACATGCCCAACACGTTGACCGGAGCTTCCCCGGCAGCGGCAAAAGCGGCTGTCGCCACCCTGATGTATCACTGCGGCGTGAGTGTCAACATGCACTATTCCACCGTCAACAGCGGAACCACCATGAACAAATGCGCGGTGGCCCTGCCCACCTACTTCCGCTACAACAGCCAGGATATCCGTTACCGTGGCAAAGGGCAGCTGAGCAATGCGGCTTGGACAGACACCCTCATTGCCGAGCTGAACGCCCACCGCCCCATCCTGTACGGCGGTAACGGTCCCGCCGGCGGACACACCTTCGTGTGCGATGGCTACAATGCGCAGCGATACCTGCATTTCAACCTCGGCGAGGCAGGCGAGGGAGATGGCTATTATGCGATAGGCGCCATTAACTACGGGATGTACTCCTTCAACCAGGAGAACGACGCCATCCTTGGCATCCATCCCGAGTACGGTGTCTATACCAGTGTCGAAACGGTCAGTTTCTCCCGTCATGGAGGGCAGAAGCAAGTGTGGTTAAGCACTTGTGACACCTCAGATGCCACATTGACGACAACGGGAGGTGCCGACTGGTTTACGGTTAACGGCACCGATGTCAGCCATTTGGGGCAGCTGACTATCACAGCGGATGTGAACAACACCGGCTCCGAGCGGTCGGGATCGGTGGTTTTTTCCCAAGGAGGCCATACCGCCATTCTGAACATCCTTCAGGAACCGTACGACCCGGATATGGACTATTGCCCTCTCACCGTGGTGATGGAGAACACCCATAACGGGCCGTGGGCCGGAGATGCGCACCTGAGCTTCGAGTCTCCCACGGGCACGGTGTATGGCATCGCGCAACATACTGCCAACAGTGGGTCCAGCACTACGACCGTCCACGTGGCCCCGCACGATGTGATGGTCCGGTGGCATCCAGGCGGTGCCCTCGACCGTTATATCAACTACAAGGTGATAGGACAGAACGGGGATGTTTTTGTGGAGGTGAACAATGCCTATTTCGAGGGCGAGGATGCGCTGATTGTATGGCCGTGCTCCCATGTGGGCATTGACGAAAGGACTGACGGTGACGACGGCTGGAATGTCTGGCCGAACCCTACAACGGGCATCGTCTATGTGAACAGGAACCCGAGCATTCAGCCGATGGTGGAGCTCATAGACGCGGCGGGACGAGTGCTGATGCGCTCCGATGACACAACTATGGATATTTCCCGGCTGAAAGCAGGAGTCTATTATCTTCGCCTCGTCAGTGAAAACGGCGGAAACGTGAAAAAAGTGATAAAATACTGAAATATTGAAAATGAAGAGATTCGCCATACTTTTGTCTGTTTTAGGCGTGTTTGTCGGTATGTTGACAGCCAAGCCCGTGCTGCTTGACAATTGTGGTCGGAGCCGCAGACGGTGGGCGGCCCAACGGTCTTTCACTAAATCCATTAATGTTTTTTCTCTGCATGACAGACAAAGATAGAGAGTCCGCTTTCAGAGGGTTGGTTGATCGTCAACGCGACATGATCTGGCATCTTTGCCAGACCTACTCCCTCAATGCCGCTTGGGAAACAGAGGATGCTTTCCAAGAGGTCCTTTGTATGTTGTGGCGGGATTTGGAGACTTTCGACAGACGAAGCGCGGAACGGACGTGGGTTTATCGTGTGGCCACCAACACGCTGCTGATGCTCAAGCGCAAGGTCAGCAACCAGCCTCAGCAGACGGTGGATGTACAGGAAGTGGAGACCATCCCGACACCTCCCACGGACTCGGATTATAGGCACTTACTGCAACTTGTGGATTGTCTTGAAGCGAAAGACTCGCAGATAGTGATGGCGCACTTGCATGGGTTCAGCCGGCAAGAAATTGCCAAGATGACGGGAGTGTCGCTCCCGACGGTGGCCCGCCGGTTGGCAAAAGCAAAAAAATGGCTTGAAAAACATTATTACGAAGAACAATAGTTATGAATAACGAATTTGATATCCTTTGGGAAAAGAGTCAATCTGTCAGATGTCCATTATCTGACGAAACGGTTGAGATGATGGTGGCCAAGGCCATGCAGCGGTCGTCCGAGTTGAAGCCGTTGAAGCATCATCGGATTCCCAGACGTCCTTGGTTGGTCGCGACAGCCGTGGCTGCCGCTTCTGCCGCAGTCGTTGTCCCTGTCGCCATGACCCACCAGATTGCACCGAAACAGGTTGACTATAACGGACAGTCGGTCAGCTTCATAGGCAACAACGGATGCGAGGCTGACAGTATTATTAACGCTTTGGACACCTATCTTGCAAACTTATGAAACATCTTCTTTGCATATTCGCGTTTATCTTGCTTCTCGCGGGCTGTTCGCGTCCGAAAGACGAAGTGACCTCGGCGGCCATGGACATCTATAAGCAATATTACCGGCATTCCAAAACCTTGGATGTGGCTTTCGTTGGGGGTTACCGGAATGCCGGACAGACCTATAATGCCGTCATGTTCCATACTGCCGACAGCACAGAGTGGGAATGGCTCAAGAAGGAGTTTGGCATATTCTCGACCGAGGAGATTCAGAAGGGCTCGTCGGGCGAGGGGGTGATCTCCACGGACGGCGGGACTTTCGCGGTCACGCCACAAACGCCGCAAGGATCGATAATGGCGACCATTATGGTTGACACCACGCGCGAGTTCAAGGACACCGCCGAGTTCATGGCCTATGTTGACAGTATGGTCTATGAAGTGTTGCGGGAAGCCTACGGCGATTCCGTGGCCAAAGCTCGCAAGCGCCCTGTCATGGTGATGGATCTTGACAGTATGCCGGAGGAGATGCCCTACGAGAAGGTCTATTCCCATCAAAAGATGATGGCGGATTTCACGGTAGAGCACGGCAGCGTGGCTTATTTCGTGAATGTTGACTACGCAAGCCAGACCATTTGGCTCTTTTTCAAAGACACGTCCGCCCCAGACATGCACCATTAATCAAGAAAAAACAATCATTTATTAAAACTAAACTATTATGAAAAAGAACATTTTTCGCCTTTTGTGCCTGATGTTTGTTTCAGGCGTTATCTTCGCGGCGTGTGATCGCACCATCACGCCTGAAAAGTACACCGTCACGGTCGTTAGTGCCGACGAGTCCATGGGCAAAGCCTACGGCAGCGGTGAGTTCGAACCCAATGCCGTCACCCGTATTTGGGGAACACCCGAGGTTGGCTACCAATTTGACCGCTGGAGCGACGGCAACACGGAAAATCCCCGTTCCATCACGGTTGAAGGTGATGTCACTTATACGGCTCATTTCAAAGTAGTCGGTGGTGACAACCCTGGAGGAGGCAACAATCCTGGCGGTGGTGACAATCCCGGTGGTGGCGACGTCCCTGGTGAATTCGCGGCCGTTTTTGATTTTGATGGCGTTACCTACCAAGGTGTTGCTCTTGTCAACTTTATGTCAGAGAACGGCGTAATGCTACTTGGCGTGCTCACGGGAGAAGGCGGTCCTGACGACCCCACGGCTTTTGTTGCCATCCCGCCCGCAGCCGGCACATACGTGGGTGACGGCACCACTTACACCTCCTGCTCTCTGGTCTTCGGCGACGATGACTATTACACGAACTCCAATGGTGTCACCTATCCTCACTACGGCTCTGCCCTCAACGGTGTGGTCAACATCAATGTATCCGCCATCGACCTCACAGCAGGAACGATCTCGCTCACCGCTAACGGCCAGCTGCTTGATATTGCCACCCACCAAAGTACCGGACAACAGATTTATAAACCTATCTCCATCAGCATGGAAGGCTATTGGCAGGACCTTTCAATCATGAAGATATTGTCGTATGCTAAGACGTACAGTTACAAAAAATAATCAGTTTTTCATCCTTTATGAAAAAAATCACCATCTTCGTCCTGATTCTTTTCGCCTTCGGCAGAATCTCGGCACAACCAGCTGTTGATCATGCGATTGACTTTACAGCAACAGACATTCATGGCAACCAGATCCACTTGTTCGACATCTTGGACCAAGGGAAATATGTGTTGCTGGACTTTTTCTTCACCACATGCTCCGGTTGTATTGACATCCAGCCCAGCATCAGGCTTACCAACGTTTGGGATGCAACCAACATGAGGTGTTTTTCATCGAAGTCACCTATACGGACAATGCTGCAGCCGCAACCAATTGGTGCAATCAATATGGCGTGGAATATCCTACCATCAGCCGGGAAAACGGTGGTCTGACCATCGACAGCCAATATGGTATTGAAGCCTACCCCACCGTGATTCTCATTGCACCGGACCGCTCCTTTGCCATTTCCGATTTGTGGCCGATCTCGTCGGCGCAATCCGTTGTCAACGCCTTGGCTCCGTATGGAATCCAGGAACACGACTGCACCACCGGAATTGCAGAACCGACAGCCCAAGAAAGCAAAGCGTACCCGAATCCGGCCGATGATTTTATCCTGTTGGAGGATCAAAATGCGTCATCCTGCACGGTGTTTGATGTCACAGGCAAACAGATGGGTTGCTACGAGAACCACGATGGCCAATTGCGGATTTCAACGGGAGATTGGCCCAGCGGTTTTTATTTCCTGCAAACCGACAAGGGCTTACGTCAGAAATTCATCGTACAGCATTAGTCTTTCCGTGTTTTTTAGCTTAATCCCTGAGGCATCACCGTTTCAGGGATTTTTTTTACTGTCCCATCGTCCATGAAAAAACGGCGCGAGTCCGCCCGGAAGCTGGTCACCACGACGGCATTTAACACGCTGGGGGAAAAGGTGGAACTGCGGCAGTTCGGCGAGCCGTCGGCATCTTCCCGGACGCACGGTTGCACATCATCAAAGGCGCCGGGCACGTGTTCATGACCGACGCGCAGCAGCAGGAGTTCCTGCAAAAGGCGGAGACGGGTTCCTGCGATTTGTCCGTAATTGAAAGCTCTATTCTGTGGGTTTAGTTTTTTTTTATTTTTGCAATTCAGTTTGGACGAAGAAAGAAGAAAGTCGACAAAGTGGGTACTTGGGGGTGGGCGGCTTGTCACAAGAGATAGAGAAGAGAATGTGGAAGAACAAGAGGAATTGATTGATGAATGATTATCCGCAACCGGAATCACTCAAATAAACAAAGAAAAAAAACAACTATATGAATACAGAGAAACAGATGGCAGCCGCAGCTGCCGAATTTGCGGAGCGGTGGAAAGGCCGTGGTTATGAACGGGGCGAGTCCCAGCTGTTTTGGGCCGACCTGCTGACGAATGTGTACGGTGTGGAAAACCTGCCTTCGTTCATCCGATACGAAGAACGGGTGAGCAGCATGGTTGACTCCACAAACTTCATCGATGGCCATATCCCATCGACGCGGGTGCTGATTGAACAGAAATCCATCGACAAGGATTTGCGGGCACCTGTGCAACAAAGCGATGGCGGAAAGCTCACCCCTTTCCAACAGGCGAAAAAATATGTGGCCAACATGCCACTTTCCCAACATCCCAAGTGGATAGTGACTTGCAATTTCTCCGAATTCTTGGTTTACGATATGGAGCAACCCAATGGCGAGCCGGAACAGATACTGTTGGAGAACCTGGGCAAGGAATACTACCGCCTTCAGTTTCTTGTGGACGTGAAGAGCGAACACATCACCAAAGAGATGCAAGTCTCGATGAAAGCTGGAGAGATTGTCGGCAGGATTTATGAAGCATTACTGAAACAATACGATGACAGCTCGCCCGAAACCTTGCGCTGGCTGAATATCCTTTGCGTGCGCATCGTGTTCTGTCTCTATGCCGAGGATGCAGGCGTGTTTCGGCACGACCAGTTCCACGACTACCTGACGACCTGCGAAGCCAAAGACCTGCGACGTGCCTTGCGCGACCTCTTCGAGGTGCTGAACACTCCGATAGACCGCCGAAGCAAATACCTGCAGCCCGACCTTGCCGCCTTCCCTTACACCAACGGCGGGCTGTTTGAAGAAGAAATAGAAATACCGCAGTTCACCGAGGAACTGAAACAGACTTTGCTGAAACATGCCAGCCTCGACTTCGACTGGAGCGAGATTTCGCCCACCATCTTCGGAGCCGTCTTTGAGAGCACGCTGAACCCCGAGACACGCCGAAGCGGAGGTATGCACTACACCTCTATCGAAAACATCCATAAGGTCATCGACCCGCTGTTCTTGAATGACTTGCGCCGTGAACTGGATGAGATATTGGAAGAAAAGGTGGAGCGGCAGCGGCAGAAGAAACTCGATGCCTACCAAGACCGTCTGGCTTCATTGACCTTCCTCGACCCTGCCTGCGGCTCCGGCAACTTCCTAACCGAGACTTACCTTTCACTCCGCCGCTTGGAGAACGAAGTTATTCGTGAGCGCTATCACGGGCAGTCATTCATCGGCTTTGAGGAAGTCAATCCCGTCAAGGTGAGTATCCGGCAGTTCTACGGCATAGAGATCAACGACTTCGCCGTAACGGTGGCCACCACCGCCCTTTGGATTTCAGAGGCGCAGATGCTCCGCGAGACCGAGAAGATTATCCGTCACGACATCGACTTCCTACCACTGAAGTCATATACCAACATCCGCGAGGGCAACGCACTGAGGATGGACTGGGATATAATAGAAGTACCCTCGGATGTGCCCACCATTCATGCAAACAACGTACACCTGATAATTGAGCCAGAACCAATGATGGCC
>CAJOKR010000100.1 GCA_905235135.1 uncultured Bacteroidales bacterium | reverse complement strand
AGTTAAGCCCGACCGCGCCGATGGTACTGCCCTACAGGTGGGAGAGTAGGTCGTCGCCCAATACCACAGAGCCCTTCAGATATTCTGGAGGGCTTTTTTCGTTTAAACCCATCTGTAAGGACGCACGGCCGTGCGTCTCTACGCAATCCCAATATTATTTTATTAACACGTATTCATATATCAATATTTTTTATAACTTTGCGCCCTATTACGATTAATATCTAAAATATTATAAATCAATTAATTATACATCAATGAAAGTTTATCAAACGAAAGAAATCAGGAACATTGCCGTTATCGGCGGTAACCGCACCGGCAAAACCACCCTGGCTGAGGCTATGGCATTCCACGGCGGCGTCATCAGCAGAAGAGGCACCGTGGAGGATAAGAACACCCTCTCCGACTACCGCGAGGTGGAACTCGAAAGACAACAATCCATCAACAGCTCCGTCATGTACGCCGAATTCAACGGCACCAAAATCAACATGATCGACTGCCCCGGCTTTGATGACTTCATTGGTGAGACGATTTCCGCCCTCCGCGTGATGGACACTGCCCTCATGGTCATCAACTCCCAGAACGGTGTCGATGTGGGTGCGGAAATCCAATGGCGCCATGCCAAGGCTGCCGGCATCCCTGTGATGTTCGCCGTCAACCAACTCGACCACGAAAAAGCCAATTTCGACGAGACCCTGCATCAGCTGAAGGAATACTTCGGCGGTAGTGTCATGGCTTTCCAATATCCCGTCAATGCCGGTATCGGTTTCGACGCCGTCATCGACCTTCTCCAAATGAAGATGCTCAAATTCCCGGCCAATGGTGGCAAAATGACCGTTGAGGACATCCCCGCCGACCAGATGGACAAGGCTGAGGAAATGCACGCTGCCCTGATCGAGGCTGCCGCTGAGAACGACGAGGCCCTGATGGACAAATACTTCGAAGAGGGAACCCTTTCTGAGGACGAGATGATCCGTGGTCTGAAGCTCGGTATTGCCAACCGTGGCACCTTCCCGGTGATCTGCGTGGCTGCCAAGACCGACCAAGGTGTTGATCGCCTCATGGATCTCGTGGTTAAGAACTGCCCGACTCCCGACGAGGGTCGCACGATGAAGAGCACTAACGGTCATGAGCATAAGTACAATGCCGCTGAGCCCTTCGCAGGCTACATCTTCAAAATCGGTATCGAACAACACCTCGGTGAGGTTGCCTTCATCAAGGTTGCCGATGGCGAAATCAAGAAGGCTGACGATCTGTTGAATACCACCACCAACACCAAGGAGCGTGTCTCCCAGCTGCTCGCTTTCTGCGGCAAGAACCGCGTGGAAGTGGAAAAAGCTATGGCCGGTGATATCGTGGCTACCATTAAGCTCAAAGCTTCCCCCGCCTGCTCCACGCTCGTGGCTAAGGGTGACGATGTGATTGAGCCTACCGTTTATCCGGATCCCAAGTTCCGCACCGCCGTCCGCGCCAAGAACAGCGCCGACGACGAGAAACTGGGCGCCGCCCTCAACGAAATCCGCAAGACCGACCCGACTTTCCAGATGGAGCAGTCCAAGGAGCTGCGCCAGCTGATCATCTCCGGTCAGGGCGAGCAACACCTCAACATCGTGAAGTGGATGATTGAGAAGCTCAACAAGATCGAAATCGAATACTACGCCCCGAAGATTCCGTATCGCGAGACCATCACCAAGTCCGCTGAGGCTATGTATCGTCACAAAAAGCAGTCCGGCGGTTCCGGTCAATTCGGCGAGGTGCACATGCTCATCGAGTCCTACTACGACGGCATGCCCACCCAGACCAAATACCCGATCCGTGCCACGGAGACCTACGACCTGCCTTGGGGCGGCAAGCTGATCTTCAACAACTGTATCGTCGGCGGTGCCATCGACGCCCGCTTCATGCCCGCCATCCTGAAGGGTATCATGGAGAAGATGGAAGAGGGTCCGCTCACCGGTTCCTACGCCCGCGACATCGTGGTGAACATTTACGACGGTAAAATGCACCCGGTCGATTCCAACGAGTTGGCCTTCAAGTTGGCCGGCCGTAACGCCTTCAAGGAGGCCTTCAAGAACGCCGGTCCGAAGATTCTGGAACCCATCTACGATGTGGACATCTTCGTTCCCGCCGACCGTATGGGCGATGTGATGACCGACATGCAGGGCCGTCGCGGTATCATGATGGGCATGGACAGCGAAGGCGCTTTCCAGATGATCCACGCCAAAATCCCGTTGGCCGAGATGAACAAGTACTCCACCACGTTGAGCTCCATCACCTCCGCCTCCTACAGCATGAAGTTCGCCGAATACCAGCAGGTTTCCGCCGATATCCAGAGCGAAATCATCAAGAAATACGAAGAGGAGCACAAGGACGAGGAGTAAAATCCGGTGCGGAAATGTTATCGTAGGGACGCAAAATGTTGCGTCTCTACACTTTACCAAAATCCCGACAGGTTATCTGCCGGGATTTTTTGGTATAAAGGGGTTTAAGGTTTAAGGTTTATGGTTTATGGTTTAAGGTTTAAGGTTTAAGGTTTAAGGGTTAAGGTTTAAGGGTTAATGGTTATGGGTTATGGGGTTATGGGTTATGGGGTTATGGGTTATGGGGTTACAATTTTCATTAAACCTTAAACCCTCCACCTTAAACCAAAAAAAAGTGTATATTGCGCGGCTTTTTAAATTGAGCGGTAAAAGGTTTTGTAAATTGAGATAACTAACTATAAACGTATGAGTTATAAGAGTATCGAAAGAAGAATGATGGTGTTTTTTTGCACGCTGATGATGGTCTTTGCGTGCCAAAATGCACTTGCCCAGTCGGAGACGGAGGCAGCGTCGGAAAATGTGGAGGCTGTTTCGTCGGATACGTATGTTACGGAAGAGTCGGAGGGGTTCGACGCCGGTCCGTTCATCATCGAGCATGTCATCGACAGCTACGGCTGGCACATCTGCGGCGACGGCGACAAAAGCGTCACCATCCCGCTGCCCGTCATCTTGTTCGACGACGGACATCCTGTGGTTTTCATGTCGAGCAAGTTCCACCACGGCGAGGCCGCCTACAACGGTTATGCGATGGGTTGGGGCGATAACAAAGGCCGCATCGTGAAGTTGGACGGTGACTATGCCGACTACACCGGTCATCTTGAGGAGGGGGTCACCTACCCGAACCACGTCTGCAAGTGGGATATTTCCATCACCAAGAACGTCTGTTCCCTGTTCATTTCGCTGATCCTGATTTGCTGCATTTTCTTGACGGTAGCGAAACGCTACAAGCAGCACCCCGACGAGGTGCCGCGCGGTTTGCAGGCCCTTGTGGAACCGGTCATCGTCTTCGTCCAGGACGAGGTGATTACCCCGTCGTTGGGCAAAAACTCCAACAAATACGCACCTTACCTGCTCACGTTGTTCTTCTTCATCTTCCTGAACAACATGCTGGGCATCATCCCCATTTTCCCGGGCGGCGCGAACCTCACCGGCAACATCGCCGTGACGGGCATTCTCGCACTCCTCACCTTCTTCATCACCACTTTCTCCTCCGGCAAGGAGTACTGGGTGGATATCTTCAACACGCCCGGTGTGCCGTGGTGGCTGAAGATCCCGCTGCCGATCATGCCGTTGGTGGAGGTCATCGGTATCTTCACGAAGCCGTTTGTCTTGATGGTGCGACTTTTCGCCAACATCACCGCTGGCCACATCATCACGTTAGCGTTCGTTTCGCTGATTTTCATCTTCGGTCAGATGAACCCGGTCATCGGCTGGGCCGTCTCGCCGGTCTCCGTCTTCTTCTACATCTTCATGGGTCTGATGGAGCTCTTGGTGGCGTTCATCCAGGCATTCGTCTTCACCCTGCTGAGTGCGATGTACATCGGCATGGCGATTGGTGAGGAACATGAAGAGGCACATGAAGAGGCTGTTGAGGTTGTGGAGGCGTAAAGGGAAGTAGGAAGAGGGCAGTGGACGTGTCGAAAATGCTCGACGTTACACAAATACATTAGTATAATGCCCAAAAGGTCAAAAGGTTGAACAAGAGTTCTCTTTAAATTCCGATACTATGAAAAATACAACAAGACATTCTAACAGAGAAAGTCACTGTTTCTCTGGTGTGCTCTGCTTTGCGTTGCTGACGGCCCTCGCCCTGTTCGCCGCCTGCGAGCGGCCGGAGCCCGAGCCCGAACCGCCCACGCCGCCTGCGGTGGACACCGACACCCTGCCGACCAACAAGTTCATAGGCACGTGGGTGCTGTGCGCGATGAACAACGTAAATGACGAGCCGCCCGCCACCTGCGACCTCGCGGACGCCACCACCGACACACTGGTGTTTTCAGATGATAGCAGGCTTACTATTCATCATGGGGTCAGTACGCTTGAATATCGGTATGAGTCAACCGAACATTTTCTTATCCGTTACCATTATGAGGATTCCTCTCCCGAGCCAGATGGATCTATTCAATACTATTTTAGAGGGAATGACGAGGAACTGATTCTTCGTGGAACTTTTTATCCTTTTTTTTACAAAAAAAATTTATGTTTTCACCGTATATCACATGAATAACTAAAAAACATTTATTATGAAAAAGGCATTTAATATTATCGTGATGTCATTTTTGTTGTTGGAACTGATAACTTTCAATGTTTCATGTGAAAAGCCAGAACCCGAGCCAGAAGATTTTGACATGCCCATAGAGGGACAAGAAACAAATATAATAGAAAAACTTGTAGGAACATGGGTGCGTGATTATAATTCATTGCCAGTATATGACACTTTATTTTTTTATAATGATGGCAGATGTTCTTACATAAAAGGGGAAACAGATTCGGATGGAATATCCAACATCACAACGTGTTTTTACGAATTTTCCGGACAATTTCTCATTCTCTATAATAGTCTTTCTGATTTCAACCCATATCCTCACTATATTAAGTTTTATGATGATTTCTCCTATTTTGTGATGTACAATTTTCCCTTTGATATGATAGATGTGGTAATGAATGTTGGTTTCAGAAAAATTGATTGATTATGAATAAGAAGGCTATACTGCTGTTTTTTGTGGTATCAATATTCGGAATTTGTTGTCTTTCCGCACAACAGCAGAAAATGTTCTATTACTACAAAGGGGATTCTATCTCATTAAATGTTAACAGCCAGCATTTTCTGGTTTATGCGGATGCGAACAAGATATCAAAGGAATTGTTTGAGAAAGAGTATCGGGTTACGGAGTGGATAAAAGATGGGAATAATGGCATTTTGGAGGCACAAGTGAACATCCCCAATGATAATTACAGCAGTGCTGTGTATGCTTTAAAGGCAAAAGAACACATTATTGATGTAGAACCCGTTATAGGCAACACAGTTTTGTACAACACCTCTCGGCTGTTTTACATAAAGCTGCACGCATCTCAAGATTATTCGCTGTTAAGTTTTATGGCATCAAGAACTGGTGCAGAAATTAAGGGCGAAGTGTCTTTTTGTGAGAACTGGTACGAGTTAAGCGTGAACAAAAATTCCACTGGAAACAGCATCGAAACAGCAAATCAGTTTTGGGAAAGTCAATATTTTGCAGACATCGATCCGGGATTTATTTTTCATTTCGAACCGACATCAGGTACGGAATGTGTTTCCGACACTCGTTTTGACGAACAGTGGGGAATGCAGGCCATCAAAGCCTGTTCTGCATGGAAAATCACTAAAGGCGACACAAACGTTAGAATTGCTGTGATTGACATGGGAATCGATGTACGTCATCAAGAATTTGATAGTACACATGTGGTTTTTTCTTATGATATTGAGACTAATACCCCTATAGCAAAATCTTACTTTACAGAAGATTGGCCAAGAGATAACAACCCTAATGATTCAGCAACACGACATTACCATGGTATGCATGTTGGAGGAATTATTTTTGCAAATCACAATCGATACGAAGTGGCAGGCTGTTGTCCCAATTCTAGTCTTGTAAATATTAGTACTAAATTCATAGATGATGATAGTATTGCATCTAAAATGGCTAATTCTATTAACTTGGCTGTTCTACAGGGAGCGAAAGTTATAAATAATTCATGGGGAGATGCAGGTGGTCTTATAAATAGATTGCATAGTCCTCTTGTTGAAAATGCAATAGATTATGCCATAGATCAGAATCGAATAGTTGTCTTTTCCGCAGGAAATGAAGGAGATTCTGTAAACTATCCTGCTCGTTATAGACCGGATATTCTTACAGTGGGTGCTATCGATTCTAATCTTTTTGTCGCATCTTTCTCAAATATTGGTCCTGAATTAGATGTTGTCGCACCAGGTGTCTCTATTTTATCTACTTATAACCCAAACACATATCATTCAACAAAAGGCACATCAATGGCGGCACCACATGTTTCAGGTGTTATGGGGTTGCTTTTTTCAATAAATCCTAATCTTACAACTGCAGAAGCGCGTGAAATAGTAGAGTTAACAGCTCAAAAAATAGGAATAGAACCAAGTATTAATGATTCAATACATAATAATGGATTGTGGGATTATTTTGTCGGTTACGGTCTCCTCGATGCCCACCGTGCCGTGCTGAAGGCAGCTTTCCACAAGGTCTATGGCGACACTGCGCTCACACTTTGTGATACCAACTGTCAC
>CAJOKR010000099.1 GCA_905235135.1 uncultured Bacteroidales bacterium | reverse complement strand
CGTCTCTCCACCCGCGCCGCGAGCCTGCTGACGGAGGAGTACCCTTTGTCGGAGTCGTTCCTGAAGGCGGAGGAGGGCGGCCGCTACCTGTTGGAGACGGAGGTCTGCCGCTTGGAGGGTGTCACCCGCTTCATCCTGGGTCTCTACGACGACGTGGAGATCCTCGGCGGGGAGGATCTCCGGTCGCATGTGCGGTATCGGGTGCAGATGATGAAGTGAGGGGGTGATGGTTTCTGGTTTAGGGGGTAAGGGTTGGAGGTTAAGGGTTCTGGGGTTAGAAGCTGACGGAGATGCCGTTGCCTTTTATTTTGACACGGCGCATGAGTTCGCCGCCTTGCTTGATGTGCTTGTTGCCAAGGATGTCCATCACAAGAGCCGCAATGCCGAATCCCCCTATGACAACTCCGCCAAAGACAGTTACTGTTGTCGATTGATTGTACAAGCCTATGGAGGTGAGAGTCCCTCCGGCTGCTCCACCGATAAGACATAGAGCGATGGCAATATTTTTCTCTCTTGCTCCCTGTTCAATCAGAGTTCCGCTTTCGTTGAGCAGATCCTCAAGAAGTTGAGGACTATCGTTGAGATTTCGTTCTCCTTGTCTTGGACGGGGATTTGCCATCTTGTCAGACAGAAGTTTTTGGGCCAGGGAACGCCAGCGCTCGGCCTCATCAGGGTCTTTCCAAGCGCCTTCCCCTTTTGTGTAGATCTCGTAAAGATAGTAGCCGGACAATGCATCACCGCTTTGGACGAGCTGTTTGTACAAATCTACCGCCTTGGCCGTGTCTCCTGCCATGAACAGCTGATATGCATTGTCTCTGTAGGTGTTCAATGATTCCGCTGGGAAGTTCTGGGCGAAGGCGGCGGTCCAGACGAGGCAGCACACGACTGCGATTGTTTTTTTCATCATAATGTTTCTTTTTCGGGTGAGTAATTTTGACGGTGCAAAATAACGACAGGTCGATGCACACGGAGTGTCACTACGGAAAAAATAAAGTACTGACAAAAGGTGTCGGCGGAGGGTGGTTTTTTCGCCGCAATCCACGATCTACTGCTGCTCCCGCAGGGCGATGATCTTGCTCCCGACTCGATATTGTTTGTCATACTTTTTGTAAATTCGCCGAAAAATTAACAATCAACAAGATTCATGACCGATGCAATGCATGATCTAACTCTGGTCTAACTCTGATACGCCCCTATTCAAAACCCATTAAAAATATACTGTATCGTTTATTTTGTGCAACATATATTGCACTGCAACCTTGATTCAGTTTTTTGCCCGCAGGCCTGATGGCCAGCGATTTACGACGCTGGAAGCGTCGTCTCCTACCGAACCCTTCAGCCCTAACCTGGCTGTTTCGTGAACGGGCCGACCTCCCATACCCGCATACGGCTGTGACAACCAGCCAGTGGGGATTTCGACTTGGCCGGCATTCACATCTTCTTGACAGAGTTCCGTTCCGACCGGCCTCACCTGCCGTGGCATTTCTTGTATTTCAGCCCGCTGCCGCACGGGCAGGGGTCGTTACGTCCCACACGGGGCACCGATGGCGAGGCATCCGCCTTCTTCGCATGCTTCTCTTGGGGCAACTCGGTCAGGAACATCTCGAGGATAGACGCCATTTCCTTTTCCGACGGGATTGCGTCACCGTTCAGGAAGTCCGTCAGCGCACGGGAGTTTTTCCGTATTTTATTCAGTGTTTTCGCCATCGCAGGGGTGCCTGTCAGTTCGTGCTTGAAAATGCAGTCGGGGGAAAGGAGGGCGATTCCCCCACAGTTGCCAAAGCGGAAGGGCGTTCATGTAGTCGGACATGTGCTGCAAAGCCTCGTCAATCTTATCCGCTGACAAATCTCTCATCCCCGCACTTATGATAACACTGATATAATGGATTTCCAGCGCCTTTTGCGACATTTCCCGGGAGATGAACTGCCGGTAAAGCCACAGTTCAAAGCAAAGTTTTTCGATGTCATACCGGTCCATGCCGAAGGTCCGGGTGAGATATCGGGCGAACTCCTCGCCGCGGGCGTTGGGGATAACGGGGATGGAGACCGCGGCGGCGCGAACAACCTCTTCCACCTTGAAATCAGGCTCCGACATTCCTTGGGAGCCTTGGTCGATGCTCTGTTTGACGGAGGCGGCATTTGCATGGGCGTATCTTGAAAAGAACAGCACCTCCTCGTCGGGCGTCTCCTCGGGGTTCTCGGCCCATTCCATGCTGTCTAAAAGCAGCGAGAACTGTCGTGCATAGGTGAAGCCGCTCTGCAGAACTTCATCATCTTCAATGCCTTGTACTCTACCGACGTATTTCTTGATGGTGGTCTGGTTCACATATCCGAAAATGTTGGCGAGTCCTTCTGTGATCAGTTCCATTTCCATCCGGATAACATTGTCTTCGTTCTCCATGGCTTCGTCAAGGTGCGGGGCGACCGCCTCCATAAAATCGGCGGGGACCCGGTACCGGACATGGACATCGGACACCACCTCCATGTCCACCAAGCCGTACTTGACCATGATGGGGGTCAGGTAGTTGTTGAAAAAGAACTGGGGTTGGGGATCCCGGTGGTCCCTGATTCCCCGTAGGGTTTTGAGGTCGCCCAAAGGCAGGCGGGTCAGCATCTCCCGTGGATGGGCCAGAATCCAGCCGGCATACGCCTGTTGCAGCCGGCTGTCGTCCAAGTTCTCATCCATTTCAATGCCGATATTCGAGGCATATCTTAAAATCTCGTCCCTTTGCAGCCGTGACACCGTGTGCAGCAGCTTGTCATTGTTCGTTTGTTTTGACATAGTATGTTGTTTCAAAAGCTTATTTCCGCAAGATGATGTCCGGCCCTCTTGACATTCACGGAGATGGCTGTCCGCGAGCGCAAATCAGGCCGGTGCTTTCCAGTCTGCAAACCCTTGGATTTGCCGCCGCAAAGATAGACAAAAAATAGACATCCGTCGCATGTTACGTGACAGGAAGTGTCAGCGGCGGGGGGGGAGACGTGGTGACAAGAGGTGTCGGTGGGGCGGGCAGGGGTGCGAAAAATGTGCGGTTTTTGGCAGAATATATGAGGGAAAATGCTATTTTTGCAGCGAGAAAATGTCAAAAAAATTAATAACGAAAAATATAGCCTATAGGAAGAGCTAACCCTTTATAATATAATAACATATACGAAAGCATTGTCTTTTTGTGTGACTATCAGAATCGGGAAAATTTTGAAACGGCACGAGCAAAAAGTAATGGCTGCGCATGGGCGTGGAGTTACTTTATGAGTGCCGTGGGTCCTTTCCCGAACCTTGATAGCGAATAAAGTGGTTCACGCTTCTTTTATGTGGGCGGAAAGGGGAAAAAGATTGAAGAATCTGAAGATAACGCGATATGTTTTTTCAGGCCACGAGTCGTTTCCGTGCAAGTCGCTGTGGCTGAAAAAAGGATATGATTTTAAAAAGGATAATAAGGATTTCAATTCGTCGGAATCCGTTGTTGACTTGGGGGTCGGGAAAAATATGGTCTCCGCCATCCGATATTGGTACAAAGCATTCGGATTGGACGATGGTTCTGAAACCCATTGGATTGCCGATTACCTTTTTGATGCTGAAACGGGCAAAGATCCTTATATGGAGGATTTAGGAACGCTTTGGCTACTGCATTTCCTTTTGGTTTACACAGGTGAGGCATCGCTATACAAAATGTTTTTCATTGGTTTTCAAAAAGAACGCCGACAATTTGACCGAGAGCAGGTCGTGGGGTTCGTTAAGCGCAAGCTGGCGGAAGCAGGAAAAGAAAACCTGTATAATGAGAACACGGTCAAAAAAGATGTGGGTGTACTGCTCCTAAATTATTGTCTTCCACGCAATCCACAATCAAATGAAGACTTTTCGACATTGCTGATGGATTTGGACTTGCTGAGACAGATCGGAAAAACAGATAATGACGACAACCGCCACCACTTTTTTTTCAACATTGAGGGCAAAAGGCAAGTAACGCCAGACATTTTTCTGTTTGCATTGCTGATAGCGAAAGATGAAGACGATAATAGCATTGCATACGACACTTTGCACGAACTGGGCTTGATATTCTGCATGACAGATTTGGAGGTGATTGATATGCTGAAGTCATTGTCGGAGACATATTCTGACACGCTGGCTTACAGCGATGTGGCGGGAATTAGGCAGTTGCAGTTCACACAAAAAATGGACGTAAAACAAGTATTGGACGATTATTATGAGTAAAGGATTTAGTTTATCGGCAAATATAGAGAACGGATTTTCGGCAGATGCCCAATACATTGTTACACCTAATGGCCAAAAGGCAGCGCAAAGTATTATAGACGATTATCATTCGGGTATTCATTCGTTCACCATTATCGGGACATACGGAACAGGTAAATCGTCGTTTCTGTTGGCTTTGGAAGACGACCTTGATTGCGCCAACAAAGGAAAACGGCTTTTAAATCCTCAAAACATCTCACAAACGGCTGATTTTGAGATTCTGAACATTGTCGGCGACTATATGGAGTTGTCGGCATTGTTGGGTAGGAAACTGAATGTGGATGGGCGCTCGCAAAGCATTTTGGATGAGTTGAAAACCTATTACAACAGGCTGAAATCACAAAACAAATTCTTGCTGATTGTGATTGACGAGTTCGGCAAAGTATTGGAACATGCTGCCAAGAACAATCCGGAGCAAGAGTTGTATTTTCTTCAGAAATTTGCGGAGTTCGTCAATGTTCCCACCCGTGATATTTTGCTTCTGACCACACTGCATCAGAATTTTGGAGCATACGCCAGAAATCTGACTGAAACTCAGAAGAATGAATGGGTAAAAGTGAAAGGCAGGTTCAAGGAAATCACATTTGTGGAGCCTGTGGAGCAACTTCTGTTTTTGGCATCGCAACAAATGTTTAGGAGTGCGGAGCAAAAAGGCAGTAACAATGTCAAGCAACTTTATCAGCTCGCTGTTGACACAAAATTTGTTTCAAACGCATTCTCGGCTGAAACCGCACAGCAACTCTATCCACTCGACTCGTTTTCGGCTTTTGCAATGACTTCTGCCATTCAGCGATACGGGCAAAATGAGCGGTCGCTCTTCTCTTTTTTATCGGCTCGCGGCGCAAATTCGCTTTCCGAGTTTCAGGAAAAAACAAACCTGACTTATAATTTGGCAAATGTGTATGACTATATTGTTTACAACTTCTATTCATACTTGAAAGACGCCAATGTGGATTCCATGAGTTGGAGTTCAATGCAGGTTTCCATCGAAAGAGTGGAAGGATTGGACTGGGACAATGCCGAACAAATGACAAGCGCTATAAAATTCGTTAAGGCCATCGGACTGCTGAATCTGTTTGGGATAGCGAGTTTTGCTATGACACCGAAACAGATGGCGGAATATGTACGTCTGGCGATGAATGTTCAAGATGCCGATGTCATTATAGACAAATTACAAAAATTCAATATAATACGATACGCAAAGTATAAACAACGTCTACTGCTTTTTGAAGGGACTGACATCGATTTGGAATTGGAAATCCAGAAAGCTGGAGCAGTGGTTGCAAAACCTGTGGCGTTTATCGATGACCTTCGCAAATTCATAAACAGCCGAATCTCTCCCGTCAAAGCGCATTATTACCAATTTGGTACACCACGTTATTTTGAATATGAAATCCGTGAAGAGGCAGTTGACATGGCACCTTCAGGTGATACTGACGGTTATATTGAACTAATTTTCTCTTCCGCAAAAAACGCCCTCGATACTGTGATCGCGACAAGCGCCAATACAGAGCATGCTGTGATTTATGCCTTCTTCAATAATACAGAAGAAATCATAGACCATCTGTATAACATACAAAAATACGAGTATATACTCACTAAAGTATTGATTGACAAAGAGACCGATCGTGTTGCATACGGAGAAATACAGAAATTGAAGGAGTATGAGGAGAGCTTGCTGAACAAAGCGGTAAGTGACTGCCTCTTTTCCTACAAAAATTGTGTGACGTGGATTTACAAAGGCGTAAAACAAAAGGTGTCCTCACATAAGGATTTCAACCAACTGCTCTCCAAAGTTTGTAATGATGTGTATTCAGAAACACCAGTCATGCTCAACGAGTTGTTCAATACACAAATTGAGCAGCGCAATTTCATTGGCACGCAAAAACTATCTGAACGCTCTTGTAGAACACTACAATGAAGCGGATTTGGGATTCGAGAAAGACAAGTTTCCGCCAGAAAAGACCATCTATTATTCGTTGCTGAAGAACACCGGTCTGCACACTGATAGTGGCTTTGCGGAAGCACCGACAAACGAAGGCATCATGTCATTGTGGAAGGCGAGTATGCAATTTCTGAGAAGTACCACGGGCAGGCAACGGAAAATATCTGAATTGATAAAAGTGCTTTCTGTCCAGCCGTTCAAGCTAAAACAAGGTTTCCTCGATTTCTGGATTCCCACATTCCTTTTTGTCAAGCGTCAGGATTTCGCCCTATATGATGCAAACCGCGGTGCTTACATTCCTAATGTGGATATGCTGTTTTTCGACCTGCTTCAAAAACATCCTGCCGATTATGCCATCAAAGCGTTTGAGGTGGACGGCGTGAAACTTGACTTCTTCAACCAATATAGGCGGTTTGTCAATTTGGGCGACGAGTTCAACATCACAACGCAGAGTTTTGTCGAAACCATCAAACCTTTTTTGTTTTTTTACAAACGTCTGAACGACTATACCAAGCACACCCGAAAATTCACGCACAAGTCAACCATGCGTTTCCGCGATGTGCTTGC
>CAJOKR010000098.1 GCA_905235135.1 uncultured Bacteroidales bacterium | reverse complement strand
AAGCGATTTATGTAATTGGGAGCAAATTGGTTCTTTTTCTTCAGTGGTAATGTTTGTCCATCGACCTGAATACCACTACTTTGAGATTTTTGGAGACGGTTGTGATTCCTATGATTTTGAATTATCTGACAATGGTATTACCCATTTGTATAGAATATGTGACACGTTTGAAGATGGTACCACCGCTATAGAGATGGCCGACATCGTGGTGGAAAAGAACACCTTTGGTAGCACCGGCGATGTGCGCATGCACTTTGACAATCATGTCAGCTTCAGAGAGATAGACTTCCCATACACCAGACATTACCCCCGACAATAGTGGATTGTTTCTCGTGCCACTTTCGCATAAAAAGAAATTTTGTACCTTTGCACTCGAAAAAGAATAAAAGAGAATAAAGGAAAGTAAAAGAGGATAAAGATGAGTAAACAAGACCATAATCACCACCTGTTTCAGCCGACATTTGGGAACCGACCGAAGCAACTTATAGGTCGCGACGGTGTGATAGAGCAGTTTATGGAAGGTTTGACAGAGCCTGTCGGGTCGCGCAACCGCTGCACTCTGTTTCTCGGACAACGGGGTATGGGGAAGACCACCCTGCTGCTTGAACTCGGTGACCGTGCTTCGAAAGCAGGATACGTGGTTGCCCGCGTAACGGCACACGAAGGGATGCCGCAAGCCATTATTGAGCAGTTCCAGCTTAATGGTTCCCAATATTTCAAGGACGATAAACGAAAGCTGTCGGGCGTGACAGCCGGAGTGCTTGGATTCTCGTTCGGACTTACTTTTACCGAGGTGGCGGAGCGGCAGTATGGTTTTCGCTCAAAGATGTCGCTCCTATGTGATAAACTTGCTGAAAAAGACAAAGGTGCGTTGATTCTCGTTGACGAAGTACGAACCTCGGCGGCCATGCGCGAAGTTGCCGCTGCCTATCAGGAACTCGTGGGCGACCGAAAAAACATAGCAATAGCGATGGCGGGATTGCCCCATGCTGTTTCCAGCATCTTGAATGACAGCGTACTTACATTCTTGAATCGGGCGACCAAAGTGGAATTAGGGACAATATCCATTAATCTTATAAGAGCATACTATGAACGTTCGTTCAAGACGGTTGGAATCGAGATCTCGGATGAAATCCTTGACCGTGCGGCATTATCGACACGCGGTTTTCCTTATCTTATGCAACTAATCGGGTACTATGTGATTCAATACACTCCAAAGAAAGGCACGGTGACCGATGCCATTATGGACAAGGCGGAGAAGGCTGCCTTGGGGGATATGGAAGACAATGTGTTCAAGCCCATAATGGCTCCCTTGTCCGACAATGATAAGATCTTTTTGAAAGCCCTCGCGAAGTGCGGAGAGACAGTAACCACCGCCAAGTTGCAGGCTATGTTAGGCAAGAAAGGACCTGCCATCCAGCCCTATCGCAAGCGTCTCATTGAGGCAGGTGTTATTGAAGCACCTCGGCGGGGCGAATTGGTGTTCGCAGTACCCTATCTTTCGGAATACCTTTTGAACAAAACACAAAAATAGTTGTTTTCACCACTCTTATGAGCCATATCCACGATTTCTCCCACATCATCGTCCGCGATGCCACGGAGAACAACCTCAAGCACGTCAACGTCAGGATCCCCAAGGGGAAAATCACCGTGGTGACGGGCGTGTCGGGGTCGGGGAAGTCGTCGCTGGTGCTGGACACCATCGCGGCCAAGTCGCGGCGCGAGCTCAACGACACCTTCCCCTCCTTCACGCAGCAGTACTTGCCCAAGTGCGGGCGGCCGCACGTGGGCGACATTCAGAACCTGCCCATCGCCATCGTCATCGAACAGCGCAAGCCGGCCTCCAACTCCCGCTCCACCGTCGGCACCTACACCGACATCTACGCCCTGCTGCGACTGCTCTTCTCGCGCATCGGGCAACCCTTCGTGGGCTACTCCGACGCTTTCTCGTTCAACCACCCCTCCGGCAGCTGCCCGCGCTGCGGCGGATTGGGCGAGATCCGCGAGTTGGACATCCACAAGCTGGTGGATTTCGACAAGTCGCTCAACGACGAGGACACCATCCACTACATCGCCTTCGGCAAAGGCGGCTGGCGGTGGATACGCTACGCCCACAGCGGCCTCTTCGACCTCGACAAGAAAATCCGCGATTACACGCCCGAGGAACTCGACCTCTTCCTTAACTCGCCGCAGATCAAGCTGAAGAACCCGCCTTCCAACTGGCCCAAAACCGCCAAATACGAAGGCCTCATCCCGCGCATGTACCGCAGCATCATCAACTCGGAGGAAGGACTGCTCCACGCCTCCGTGCTCAACCCGATGCTGACGATGGGCACCTGTCCCGACTGCGGCGGCACGCGCCTCAACGAGAAGATACGCTCCTGCAAAATTTACCTCACCCCCGGCCCCTCTCCTGAAGGAAAGGGGAGCGGACTCAATATCGCAGAGGTGACCGCGATGAGCATCAGCGACTGCCGCCAGTGGATGGAAACCATCGACAATCCGCTGGCGGAGGACATCAAGCGGGCCACCACCGAGCGGCTGGCGGCGTTGGAGGAAATCGGGCTCGGCTACCTCACCCTCGACCGCGCCATCGGCACACTCTCCGGCGGCGAGGCCCAGCGTTGCAAGATCGCCAAGTACATCAACTCGCCGCTCTCCGACGTGATGTACATCCTCGACGAGCCCAGCGTGGGCCTCCACAACCACGACATCCTGCTGATGCAGAAGTCGGTGCAGAAGCTCAAGAGTCACGGCAACACCGTCATCCTCGTGGAGCATCACAAGGAGATCATCAAAATCGCCGACCACATCATCGACATGGGTCCCGGCGCGGGCATGAGCGGCGGGGAAATCGTCTTTGAAGGCACCTACGAGGAACTGCTGCACAGTCAGACGCTTACGGGCACGATGCTCAGCGCGACGAGTGCCATCAAAGAGCAGGTGCGCACCCCCAAGGACTTCTTCCTGTTGGAGAACGCCCATCTGCACAACCTGAAGAACGTCTCCGTCAAGCTGCCGATGGGCGTGATGTGCGGCATCGCGGGCGTGGCGGGCTCCGGCAAGAGTTCGCTGATGGAATGTTTCCGCAACACCTATCCGCACCCCGTAGGGGCGAATAATGATTCGCCCTTACATCCCATACAACCCCCACATTCCCCACAGGACATCGTCTATATCAGCCAGAAGAGCATCGGCATCAGTCTGCGCAGCACCCCGGCCACCTATCTGGACGTGGCCGACGACATCCGCAAGCTCTTCGCCAAGACCAACAAGACCAAGGCCGACCTCTTCTCCTTCAACGGCAAGGGCGGCTGTCCCGTCTGTCAGGGCAAGGGCGTCATCGTCAACGACATGGCCTTCATGGATGCCATCGAGACCACCTGCGAGGCCTGCGGCGGATTGCGCTATTCGCCGGAAGTGCTCTCCTACAAGGTGAACGGCCTCAACATCGCCGAGGTGATGGACCTCACCGCCAACAAAGCCTCCGAGCTGTTCGCCGGAAGTGTTATTGCGGAGAAGTTGGAGCCGTTGCGCAAAGTCGGCTTGGGATATCTCCATCTCAACCAGTCGCTCTCGACCCTCTCCGGCGGTGAGCTGCAGCGCATCAAGTTAGCCTCCTACCTGCGCGATGCGGGCAAGATCTTCATCATGGACGAGCCCTCCGACGGTCTCCACGCGGGCGACATCAAGCGCATCCTCAACCTCTTTGACACGATGGTGGAGGCGGGCAACACCGTCTTCCTCATCGAACACAACATCGAGATGCTGAAGTCCTGCGACTGGCTCATCGAGCTCGGTCCCGGCGGCGGCGCAACGGGCGGCGACATCATCTTCGAGGGAACCCCCAAGACGATGGCGGAGGATATGGGGTCTGTCACGGGGGTGTATCTGAGGTAGTTTCACCACCCTGCACTCCGCTTGTATGGTGTTGATTGCACCGCGTGCGTGTCGCCACTCCGAGGCTGTGAGAATGAGCGATCAATGAATTTCCATTCTGTGGCTAACAACATCTGGGTATGGCATCATATACGCAACGGTATTCAAATCAATTTTTGATGCAAATATTGCATTTATTTGCTTCATATCATATTGTGTTTGATAATTTTTGTATTTTTGCAGCGAAAAAGAATATTATTTATTTCAAATATTGATATGAAAACTCCGTATTGGATATGGCAATATGATGAATGGCCCCGTTTCTGTTGGAACAATGACAGCATCATTGCTCCGCTGGCACGGGTTCGGGAAAAACAAGGACGGCTGCTGGGTCTGATGGATGGCTTGGGATTTGATGTGCAAAGTGTCTCTTCGCTTGAAGTGATGACTGAGGACGTGTTGCGCAACAGCGAGATAGAAGGCTTGCTCCTCAATGTCGAGAATGTGCGTTCTTCGGTGGCACGACACCTCGGACTTGACATCGGCGGATTGTCCCATTCGGATCACTATCGAAGGCGTGGTGCGGGTGATGATGGATGCCGTACAACAAGCCGGCACTCCGTTGACCGAAGAACGGCTGTTCAACTGGCACGCTGCATTGTTCCCCACCGGAAGAAGTGGCGTCACGCCCATCACCGTGGCGGCATGGCGCACAGGCGAAGAACCGATGCGGGTAGTGAGTGGTGCTATGGGAAAGGAGAAAATCCACTACGAGGCACCGCCTTCAGACGATGTGCCCCGTCAGATGCAACGGTTCATACAATGGTTTAACAGCGAGCCCTCCACCGATCCCGTGTTGAAGGCCGCCGTCGCGCACCTCTGGTTTGTCAACATACACCCTTTTGATGATGGGAACGGCCGTTTGACACGCACACTCACCGATATGCTATTGGCACGGGCCGACGGATCTCCACGGCGGTTCTACAGCATGTCGGCGGCCATTTTGCGCGACAGGAACAACTACTATGATTTGCTGGAGTATATGGGCAGACATGGGTTGGACATCACCCGATGGCTTTTGTGGTTCCTGCAAACCATGGAAGACGCCATCGACACCGCGGTTGAGAAAACCCAACGGGCAATAAGGAAATCATTGTTTTGGCAGAAGAACCGCACCGTTGCGTTGAATGAACGGCAAATCAAGGTCATCAACCGGCTTTGGGATGGATTCGAGGGCAAACTCAACACCAGCAAATGGGCAAAGATGACAAAGGCTTCCACCGCCACCGCCTTGCGCGACATTCAGGACCTTGTGGATAAAGGTATCCTTTGCCGCACCGGGGAAGGAGGCCGCAGCACCAATTACAGATTGGTCGAATAAGCTATGAAAAGTTGGGGTACATCAGGGGACTGCTGGCTGGGTAGCGGAATTTTCATTGTATTGCAATTCTTTGAATGGATATCGTAATAATTTGTACTTTTGCGGGTTCAAAAACGATATGGCAGACCGATGACCGAAACCAACCGCATAGAGTTCAAACGCGAACTCACCCGCGACCTCGACATTGAGCGCGAAGTGGTGGCGTTCCTCAATTACCATGAGGGCGGTGTGGTTTATATTGGCATAGACGACAATGGGAAAGCTGTTGGCGTGAAAGATATCGATGGCGATATGCTGAAGATCAAAGACCGCATACGCAAGGGCATTTCGCCGTCTCCGATGGGTCTGTTTGATGTCACTACCGAGCGCATTGACGATGCTCCTGTCATCAAGGTTTTTGTGGCGACGGGGAGCGAGAAGCCGTACTACAAGACGAAATACGGTTTGTCCGAACGCGGGTGCTTCCTGCGTGTCGGCACGGCTTCCGAGCCGATGACCACCAAGCTGATTGAAGACTTGTATGCGAAAAGAGTGCGCCAGTCGCTCAAAAACATCCCTTCTCCTCACAAAGACCTCACGTTTCGTCAGTTGCACATCTACTACGACAGCCTGCACCTTCAGCTTAACAAAAGTTTTGCCAAGACACAAGACACTTGATTTGCTCACCTCGGACGGGGAATACAACTATGTCGCCTATTTGCTTGCCGACACGAATAGCATGTCCGTCAAATTGGCCAAGTATGCTGGAACAGACAGAGACGAATTGATTGAGAACCATGAATATGGATATTGTTCCCTATTGAAGGCGACGGATCAGGTTCTCAGCCGTTTGCACGTGGAGAACACCGTGAAAAGTAGCATCGGCTATCCTTTTCGGACCGACACGCCCCTCTGGAACGAGCGTGCCGTCAGGGAGTTGGTGATTAATGCCATCGTGCACAACGACTATTTCAACGAAGTCTCGCCCAAATTTGAGTTGTTTTCCGACAGATTGGAAATCACCTCTGCCGGAACGCTGCCCTTTGGGATGAGCAAAGCCGGATTTCTTCAACGGGATGAGCAACCCCCGCAACAAGGAGCTGATGCGTGTTTTTCGTGACGTTGACATGGTGGAGGCGTTGGGCACCAGGATGCTGCGTGTACTCAAGGTTTACAAAGAGGAGAACTTTGTGTTCATGGACAGTTTCATCCGCGTAGTGATCCCTTACAATTGGACACCTTCAGAACTCGCAAACGGAAATCCTGAAAACAAGGCGATGAATGTCCCAGAAAATGTCCTAGAAAATGTCCCAGAAAACACTGTGAATAATTTCAAACAATTAACTGAAAGACAACAAAATATAATCAATAGGATGATAGAGACTGGCAAGACGAATGTCCCAGGGAATGTCATAGTAAATGTCCTGGAAACATCTGCGTCTTTGGCTGAATATTTTGGGGTAAACGAAAGGACTATCCGAAGAGACCTTGCAGGAGCATAATTTCCTCCGCCACGTTGGCCCCGACAAAGGCGGCCATTGGGAAGTGATAAGAACAAACGAACAACAGGGAGTTAAATAATTGAGTGTCAAAACAATAAAAACGAAACAAAGAAAGAAAAGTAGTTAAACTAACATATTAATAATCATAGCGTTTGCTATTTATTCGGTAACATTCTGAAACGTGAGAAATTTTAGATAAAGTTATACCTCGAATAAGACAGTGAATGCCTGCGCCAAGCGTGGGCTTTGGGCTTATCTGGTATAACGGGCAATTCTCACGGCCTCAGAATGTGGATAATGTCAAAGTCCACTTTTTTTTGGCCGTGAGAGAAGCTCGAACTCCGATGATAAGCATTCGCGAGTAAGGCAAATGAATATGAGAAAAAAACTGAAAATCGTATCGCTTTTTTCGGGTTGTGGTGGTCTTGATTTGGGCTTTGAAAAAGCAAATTATGGAATTATTTGGGCAAATGAGTTTGATAAAGGCATTTGGGAGACCTATCGTCATAATCATCCCACTACATTTTTAGATACAAGAAGCATAACGGACATCAATGAAGCAGAGATTCCCGATTGCGATGGTATTATTGGAGGCCCGCCCTGCCAGTCGTGGAGCGAGGGCGGAGCGAAACGGGGGTTGGAAGACAAGCGGGGCCGACTTTTTTACGATTACATCCGAATCCTAAAAGCCAAGCAACCTTTGTTTTTTCTTGCTGAAAATGTTTCGGGAATGCTGTTGGAACGTCATTCTGAAGCACTTCGAGGAATTAAACAAGCATTCAAGGATTGTGGGTATTCACTTTCGTTCAAAATGCTGAACGCCTGTGACTATGGCGTTCCCCAAGATAGGAAACGTGTTTTCTTTGTTGGAATACGGAATGACCTGAACTTTGATTTTGTCTTTCCAAACCCTTTAGAGAAAAGAGTAACGCTAAAGGACGCAATTGGCAACCTCCCTACAACCCCATTGCCTATTCCCAATGGAATAATACTGAATAGGGAGAAGCCTGTTTTCCTAAATCATGAATATATGACAGGTGGCTTTTCCTCAATTTATATGTCAAGAAATCGGGTGAGAGGCTGGGATGATGTTTCCTTCACTATACAAGCCCAGGCCCGACAAGCTCCCATTCATCCGCAAGCACCAAAAATGACATTGATAAGTGACAACAAAAGAGAGTTCAAAAAGGGGGAAGAACATCTTTACAGACGGTTAAGTGTGCGTGAATGTGCGCGAATTCAAACATTCCCTGACAATTTTGTCTTTTTGTACGACAACATTTCTATGGGATATAAAATGATTGGGAATGCTGTTCCTGTAAATCTTGCTTTTGTATTGGCAACATCCATCCGTGAACAACTCTCCTCACACTTGAAATAACCACTATGCCTACACAAGTTGAAAATGGGAAGGCATTTGAGTATGCCATAGCAAAGGCCTACTATGATTATTTAGAGGACAGAGGGGTTACAGCCTTTTTTCAAGCAGATGAACACTATCAAAATGCAAAGATATGTTTCGAGATTCAGACTGAAGACAGCAAGGCTGGTTTTTACACTGCCGCAATGAAAACCATCGAAACCATGGTGGCCATAGAGCCGGGACTAACTTCTCCACGTGAAAAGGAAGACTGGTTGAGAATACGGCTGGCTTCTGATCGCGAAGGTGCTTTTGGAGATGTGAGGGATGTGATATTTTCCCGAAACTACAATAATTTGGCTTGGGAAATGGGCATTTCGGCAAAAAACAACCACGATGCCGTAAAGCATTCAAGATTGTCGCAAACAATTGATTTCGGCAAAGAATGGATGGAATGTCCGTGTTCAAGCAGGTATTTTTCCGAAATCAAGCCTGTCTTTGATTATTTAACAAGATTGAGAAATCAAAATCCACAATTCAAGTGGGAAGAATTAGGCGAATCGAAATCAGAGGAAATATATGTTCCTTTGTTAAAAGCCTTTCGCAAAGAGATGTTGTGTTTGACAAAAGATAATTCGGCCGCACCTGCAAACTTGTTACAATACTTGATTGGAAGAAAGCCGTTCTACAAAGTCATCAAAGAGGACAGAAAGAACATTGTGGTGGTAAAAGCCTTTAATATTGGAGGTAAACTGAATCAGACTGTGAACGGACGGAAACCTGTCATAAAAACGGATGTTGTCAGGTTGCCGACTCGCATTATCGAATTTGAATTCAAGGACAATTCTGACACAACTCTAATGATGATTTTGGACGAAGGATGGCAAATAAGTTTCCGCATTCATAGTGCCAGCACGTATATTGAAACCTCCTTAAAATTCGATATCAACCTCATCGGCAATCCTCCGATTTTGTTCACGCAGCATTTGTTCTAACTACAAAGATTATGTCTAAAGGAAGTACTTTTTGCGGCTCAACCCTTTGAGGCGTAATGCTAAACAATCCTTAATTAAAACGAAATCCTTATGATTGCGGATCTTTTCTTCCGTCCTTGAGAAAAAACTTACTAAACTCTGAAAAACTTTTGTCATACCTTGGCCGCGTTAAACAGTAAAGACACTCAAGTTTCGCATGTCTGTTTTTCCAACAGGTGCTTTTTCAAGCAGA
>CAJOKR010000097.1 GCA_905235135.1 uncultured Bacteroidales bacterium | reverse complement strand
GGAAAAGTCAATGCACGTGGGTGATATAAAGAAAAGGTATGCTGTCATCCGTAAACGACAGCCTCCCCATAACCGCTTCGGAACAGTTATATAGTGCTTAGAATTGGGAATTCTTTATTTAAGATTTAGGACTTAAGACTTTGGGGTAAGTCTCAAGTCCTACGTCTTATTTCGTAGTGTCGACAGCCTGTTTGATCAGCTGGAAGGTAGCTTCCGGATCGTTGTCGAGACCCATGGAGAAGCGGATGAGGCCTTCGCTCATGCCCATTTCCTTCTGGATGTCTTCGGGAACCTCGGAAGAGGTGGATTTGCCGGAGTTGCTGAACAAGGTCTTGAAGTAGCCCAAACTGACGGCAAGGTAACCCACGCCCAGCTCCTGCATCTTCTCCATGATGGCGCTGGCTCTTTCGGCAGTACCCATGTCGATGGAGATCATGCCACCGAAGCCGTAACCATCGTTCATCATTGATTTGAAGAGCTCGTGGTCGGGATGTTCGGGAAGGCCGGGATAGTTGTACTTGATGCCGGTCTCTTTGAAGCGCTTGGCCAGATACATGGCGTTCTCGCCGTGCTTTTTCATACGGATGTGCAGGGTGTGCAGGTTCTTCTGGATGCTCGTGGAACGGAAAGTATCCAACACCGGACCCAGCAACATGGCGGTACCGTCGTTCACGTCGATCAAAGAGTTGATGTAATCAGCAGAACCGCAGATAGCGCCGGCCACGCAGTCGTTCATGCCGTTCACATACTTGGTCATACTGTAGATAACGACGTCTGCGCCCAAACGGTAGGGGGAGAAGATCATCGGGGTGAAGGTGTTGTCAACCAACAGTTTGGCACCAGCGGCGTGCGCAATCTTCGACAGTTCGGGAAGATTGGCGATACGCAGCAACGGGTTGTTCATAGTCTCGGTGTAGAGCACCTTGGTGTTCGGACGGATGGCCTTCTTCACGGCGTCGAGGTCCTGCATGTTCACGAAGGTGACATCCACGTTGAACTTCTTGAGGTAGTTGTTCAGGAAGGCGAAGGTGCCGCCGTAGGTGGTCATGCTGGAGACGATATGGTCGCCGCTTTTCACTTCGTGCAACAAAGCAACAGTGATGGCAGCCATGCCGGAACCGGTGGTCCAAGCCAGCTCGGTGCCCTCGATGGCAGCCAATGATTGTGCCAAGGAGAGGGTGCTGGGGTTCCAGTGGCGGGAGTAGAGGAAGTAGCCCTCGGTCTCACCGTGGAAGGTGTCGGTCATGGTTTTAGCATGTTCGAACATGAACGTTGCGCTATCGCAGATAGCCGGGTTGACGCCACGGTAGGCATCTTTCTTGTCCAGTCTTTCCAGATTGGTTGCGGGATCGAATTTTTCCATTTCTATGTTTAATTTAGGATGTTTAATTTGAAAGGGCAAAAATACATTTTTTTTGGTTAGACGGACACCACAATTGAAGATATCCTCTATCTGCCGTTCTGCTTTCTACAATCAGCATCGTTCTACTTGATGCAGCGGATGCAGCGGACGGAGGCCACGTCATGATGGTCATGCGCACACCGGCTCCGGAATCAGCATCGCACAACGGTCGATGATGGCGTTGGCATATTCGAAACCAGAGTCACAAGTCTTTTTGTTCTTTGTTCCATCATAGCCCATGTGAAGATGCATCGTGTCGTATCCGGCCACAATAGCAGCCATTAGCTTTTTGTCGCGTTTGGCAGCAGCTTCCTTGTACTTCTTGATGTCAGGACGGCCTTTCCCTTTGTTGACCTCCAAGGCGGCATCCAATGCTATAAGGCAACCATTCCACAAGGTATTTCCTGCCATTTTAATGTACTTACCGCCAGTGTAGATGTTCAATTCGGGATCAAAATTGGCTTTCTTGATAACATCTTTCGCATTCGCCACATACCTCCGGGCTTCTTCAATAGGATCTTGTTTTTCCATATTCTTTAGTTTTTAGGTTAATGTTTATAAATGTATTTCACGCCGCAAAAATACACTTTTTCCAATACACCCAGATATAAAATTAAAATATTTTTTTCGTACATTATTTAACTATTAACTGTTAATTTTAAAGTGCACCAAAATCTCGGAAATTTGCAGCGGACGATGCACAAATAGACGGCAACTTGTCTTTTGGAACGAACAAACGCCCAAGAAACAGCCACGAATCATCATAAACGACGCTTTTTCGTTTTTTGTCTGCCCTTGCGAGTCCCGGATTCCGTTTGGTCTGCCCTCCCTCGCGAGACACTGCTTGCCTTGACCGTTGCCTGCGTGCCCTGGCGGGTTGATGCGTGGCTCTTTCCACCAAACGGAAAAAGCCACACCATAACGAGCCGCAAACAGTGCCGAAAAAACCTGCGGGCAGGGGCCAAACAGAACCTCGTGAAACTCGCAGGCAGTGACGAAAAAGCGCCTGCTCTTCCAATTTTCCGCGAAATAGCACGTCAAAAATTAACTATTCAATCTCGATTAGTTAAGACAATTCTTGCATTGATTTGACAGTCAAGGAAATAAAAATTTTTAAAAACTCTTGACAAAGGGATTATTTCGTTGTAAATTTGCAACCGGAAACCATGAGACAAAAACATGGACCAACAAACAAATTTTATTAACCAAAACAATTTAAAAAATGAAAAAACAAAACGAACTGGAAGAACAGAAAACAGAACAATCTGGAAACGTAAAAGAGACCACAATCTACATCAACCCCAGGACCGACTTCGGGTTCAAGCGGCTCTTCATGGAAGGACTCAAGGCTGAGGTGCGCCTGTTGGACCTTCTCAAGACATTTTTCCCCGATTCGTTAGGAGGAGCAACACACTTGGTGGTCAAGCCCACCGAACTTCTCGGCGACATCGAGAGCGAGAAACGGGTCGTACTCGACACCCTTGCCTTCATTGACGAGAAGACGAGAGCCCTCATCGAGATGCAGCGCGCACAGAAACCCCTTTTCGTACAAAGAAGCATTTTCTACACCTGTCGTCTCGTCAGCAAGAGCTTGAAACGCGGCGAGGATTACGATATCCCCACCATTTTAACGCTCTGCATCACCGATCGGACGCTTCCGGAATTCGCAGACTTGGATGGCTTTTTCCACTTGGTGCAGCTGAGAAGAGTGGACGGAAAAAATATTTCCGAAAAAATAGTCTTGGGATATTTAGATTTAAGTAAATTTGCCGCGCTGAATCCCGGACAGATGAAAGATATGCAATTCTCTGACAGACAGGAGAAATGGGGTTACACGCTGGCCAATGTCGGGCAGATGGAACTGCAGGACCTGTCGCAGGAGGATGAAGTTTTCCGCAGCGTGTTCGAGGACAGCATGCACCAAAAACTGACCGATATGGAAAAGGAAGAGTACAAAAAGAGTGTCTTGGAATACGAGGACGTGCAAGCAGCCGTCCAGTACGCCCGCGAGCAAGGACTTGAACGAGGACTTGAACAAGGACTTGAGCAGGGGCTTGAGCAAGGCCGTGAGGAAGGCCGTGAGGCTGAGAAACGCCAGCTCGCCCGCAACATGCTCGCCGAAGGCCTGGATCTGGCAATTGTAGCGAAAATCTCCGGGCTTACGGAGGCGGAAGTTCTCACGCTGGCGGAGGGAGGGTTGTAATCTCCCCCGCCCTAGCGAGCCACCATTTCCCCTGCCCGCCAAACGGAATGGAGGGGGTTATTCCGACACTGCGTGCCACAACGGATGCGACGGTGAAGGCCTGCCTCTTCCGCCACCACCAACCACAACGAAAGCAACGATAATCCCACCTCCATTCCGTTTGGCCGCTTGCAAAACCGAAAAAGCCACACCATAACGAGCCCCAAGCTTTAACGAAAAAGCCCTGCGGGTACGAGGCCAAACGGAACCCCGTGAAACTCACAGGCAGTAACGAACAACGCAGGCCTCAACAACCTGCGTGCCCTTGCGAGTCCCGGATTCCGTTTGGCCTGCCCGCCCTCGCGAGACACTGCTTGCAATGACCGTTGCCTGTGTGCCCTGGCGTGTTGATGCGTGGCTCTTCCGACCAAACGGAATGGAGGGGGCTCTTCCGACACTGCGTGACACAACGAAAGCAACGAAAACCCCACCTCCATTCCGTTTGGCCGCTTGCAACACCGGAAAAGCCACACCATAACGAGCCTCATGCTTTGCCGAAAAAGCCTTGCGGGTGCGGGGCCAAACGGAACCCCGTGAAACTCACTGGCTGTAACGAACAACACAGGCCTCAACAACCCACGTGCCCTTGCGAGTCCCGGATTCCGTTTGGCCCGCCCGCCCTCGCGAGACACTGCTTGCCCTGACCGTTGCCTGCGTGCCCTGGCGTGTTGATGCGTGGCTATTTCGGCCAAACGGAATGGAGGGGGCTCTTCCGATACTGCGTGACACAACGAAAGCAACGAAAACCCCACCTCCATTCCGTTTGGCCTGCCTGCAAAACCGAAAAAGCCACACCATAACGAGCCTCAAGCTTTGTCGAAAAAGCCTTGCGGGTACGAGGCCAAACGGAACCCCGTGAAACTCACAGGCAGTGACGAATAACGTAGGCCTCAGCAACCCGCCTGCCCTTGCGAGTCCCGGATTCCGTTTGGCCTGCCCGCCCTCGCGAGACACTGCTTGCCTTGACCGTTGCCTGCGTGCCCTGGCGTGTTGATGCGTGGCTCTTCCGGCCAAACGGAATGGAGGGGGCTCTTCCGATACTGCGTGACACAACGGATGCGACGGTGAAGGCCTGCCTCTTCCGCCACCACCAAAACGAAAGCAACGAAAACCCCACCTCCATTCCGTTTGGCCACAGGCAGCATCGAAAACACAACACTTCTCCGACAACCTGCACATTGACGTAAACGGCAGACATTGACTGGCCAAACGGAATCCCGAACCCGCCAGGGAGGGCGGCAACGAAGAGGGATTGCCGTTTTCGGTCTCCCCTGCACTTGCGACCCATTGCTTCGCTCTTCCGGCAAAACGGAATGAAAAAGGCCGCCCCGAGAGGGAACGGCCTTTGTGGTGTTTTATGCTGTTGACGCAACGCCGCTATTCTGCGTCGCGGACGCAGCGGACGGAAAGGCCATCCGAATCCTCTAAACTTTCATCATAAATATTTGGATTTGAAATATCAATTGTAAAAGAACTGCCGGATTCAGAAGTTCGAAAACTAGTGCTAAAACCATCGTTGGCAAAGTCTTCTTCAAAATAAGAATCAAATATGCCCACAGGAAGAGCAGTGAAGCCAGAAGAGTTGTTTGAATCCAGATCATAACAAGGTGCACAAATATTGCTACAAGTTCCACCATGCACTACCCAATCCGTTTTAGCAGCCATCGATCTGGCAATATTTGTATTTTGATTCTCACATTGAAAATCAATACTATTAAGCTGTTCTAGGAATTCATCTGGACTTGGCAAATGCCATCCGTCTGGACATATTCCCTGAACTCCACTCGGGTTCTCTCCGGATGATTCCTCACCATGCATCACGGCCGCATAATTGTAGAGGTATCCTCGTCTTTCTAATGGGATTAAGGAAGAATAATAGTTATAGTAGTATGGTTGATTCTCATCAATATCGGTGGTACTACCAATAGGGATACTCGTACCATCAGCATAATGCGTTGTCCTCAGATTCTCCTTCAACCAACATTGCGTACCAATTGGCACCGTATTGTAAGTGTTTCCATCTACATCTTCCACCGTGGACGTACCACAAGTGAATCCCGGTGCTGCTGCAACTGTAATAGTTGTGTCAGTTGTGCAACCTTCTAGACTGTATACTGTAACAGTGTAAGTACCTGCTGCCTGGTAAGTATGTAACACATTCCCTACATTTGCAGGAACATTTTCGCTTGAGTTATCTCCCCAATCTATTGAAGCCACATTGTTACCAGGAATGATATCAACTCTCACATTGAGATCCGATATATTACCAATTTCAAAATCAGGGAACAATCCTACCGTCACGTTTATGGCAATGCTTTCTTCAAGAACTGTACTACCTTTCTTGGCGGTACACTTTACCACATAATTTTCAGTACTAAGATAATGCAATGTGATTGAACTTTCTTCTGACCCATCTCCATCATATTCGGCTCCATTAATCCTCCACGAAAAGGTATAACCAGATGCATCATCATTTTCTATTGTGGCCGTGTAAGTTACATTATAAGCTTCAGACATTGCCGGTGGAGTTGAGTTGCTGCAAATGGTGGCAGAATTATCGTCAGGCGAAGCGGTCAGGGACAGAGAGGGATCAGGCATAGTCACATTATTGCGCACGCAACGGACAGAATATCCATTTTGCTTTTCATTATTGACAGGATAAAGCTTATGGTTACCTGAGCGGAGCTCCTTAGTCTGAGTTTTGTTATTGTCAAAAGAAGTGCTGCTCCAGAAAACTGAATATTGCAAAGAGGTATTTACATTTTTACAAAAATCACCATCGAAATAGCCTGTAGGGACGCCAGAGAAGCCACTTGCATTTCGATTTTGAGTTGATATTCCATATGACCCTGGATAACAATCGCCAGATTTAGATTCCCACTCACAACCACTAGAAATTCTTGACGCATATTCAGAGCCATATCTATTTGTTACGTATACATCCAACGTATCCCATTCAGCTGACGATGGGACATGCCAGCCCTTCGGACAGACACCTTGAACGCCGCTGGGCATCTCTGAAGAGCTACTTTCACCATTCATTACTGCCGTCCAATTATAATACAAACCATCCAAAACCTCATTATAATTGGCTATAGAATACATATCAAATGAACTACTCGACGTCGGCTTGTAATAGTATTTGTGGGTAACATCTCTCACCGTTCCAGAGTCAATTAACACTCCATTGCTGTATTTCCTTGTTCTAAGGTTGCTTTTCATCCAACACTGATTTCCAATCTGAACAACAGCATATTGGTGGTTGTCCTGGTCATAAACCGACATTACATTTCCATCACCATCAGGAACTTCTAAACCACCTGTTGTCGAAGTATAAACAGTATTGTCATCATGAACCACATCTACATGACAAGGAGCAAAAGTACTGATGCCCAATGCCACATTCAGAGTAGAAGTACAACCCTTGTCCGTAATCGCCTGGATTCCATACACACCATCGCTGGGATAAGTGTACGATGGAAAATCAGTTGAAGTGATAGTCGGATTCTTTGTGGTATCGCCAACAGTCCAAACTATAGCTACAACAGGATCCTCTCCAAGTAGAGAATTGCCTGACATTTTTTTGACTTCAACATACAATCCATCTTCACATGTTTGAATGTAGGGTGGTTTGCTTTTATAAACCGTATTATTCTTTTGAATATTCAGCACGTGACCACAGGTTTTATGTGTTATCATACACGTCACATTATAATTATAACTACTACGATTAGAATACGTGAAGTATGTTATCCTAAGAGAATCTGCACTTATTCTATTCCAAGTCGGTTTTGGTGATGCAGTACTAAAAAGTCCAGAATATGCCCATGTGACATTGTAATCTTCTAAAGAGGCATTATCACTTAGTTTTGCGACATACAAAACAGAAAGAGAATCACCATCACATACATATAAGGTACTATCATGGTCAGCCTCAATGCTTAACGTTATGTTGTCTGTTGTTATATTTTCAGGACCATAAATAGTGGTGCTGTCAACGTTGCTAACTTTAACCATTACGCAATATGTGGTACCTGCATCCAGGTCACAAATACATTTTTCATAATTAGCCCCATCATTAAATTCTACAGGAGATGAAGGAGCAGGAGTGAAACCTTCGTCATCCGCGCTACAGTTGCTACTTTTCTTATAAAAAATTTGTACAGTACCTGTAGCAGGTTGTTTGAATTGAAGGCTGTTTGTTTTCACAACAATTCCTTTGTGGAAAGGCTGAAATTCTACACTTGCCGTTGGTGCATTGGCCTTGGTTCTCTCATTTTGCACAGGAGAGGTTGTCGTGCCAGCAAGGTTAGTAGCAGTAACAGTAACATAGTATCGAGTATACGGATTCAATCCTGTGAGTGTGGTTTCAGGAGAGGTGCCTTCAACACAGATAGCGCCGCTCATATTGCTGTTTGTAGAGTAGCAGAAGCGATAGGATGTAATAGGAGAAACCTGGCTTGTAAAGGTAGCGGTTACTTTCATTGTAGTGGCCGTTGTATCGCTCAAAACAAGGTTTTGGAACACTGGCGGTGTTGAGTTCTTCAAGTCATTCAATTGTTTCTGTAACGTGTCAATTCTACGGCTTAAACTATCAAACACAGCGAGGAGGTCGCAGACATTGACGGCGCTCAGGTTATTGCATTCGGGAGAGGATACCGGTCTGGGGATGGAAGTGTTCGAAGGAACCGTAACGCTGTCGTTGAAATGATTTTTGCCGGAGAAGGAGTTGTCGGCATCAGTTTTAGCCACATTCCCTAAATCTACGATTCCGTTCGAACTTTGGTTAAGTGTAAAAGAGGTGACAACATCGTTGTTCATTTTGACAGTGATAGTGGCATCATTCGCCGCGGCGGGAATTGTCGGCGTGTTGGTCAGGTCGTTATAGGATCCCGTGCCTGCCACTTTCGAGAGAATCAGCGTCTCGTTGGCGGCATCGTTGGCGGTGAAAGAGGTCGTGTCATAATTGGTGACTTGAATGGTCAATGTCGCGTCGTTGATGGCCGGTTTGTTCAGCAGGTCGTTGTACGAACCCGTCTTGGAAACCTTGTGCAAGCTGATGTTCCCACTCAGGGCTTCGGAAGCACTCACTTCCTGCGCAGTGGCATTGTCCGTTTTGAGCGTGCCGGGGGCGGCGGGGATTGTCGGCGTGTGGGTCAAATCATCATAATCACCGCTCGTCGCCACAGCTGCCAAAGTCGGCTTATGTTGGATATACGACGGAGAGTCAGTATCATCTTCAGTCCAGTCCGACTGTACCTGCGACTCAGGAATTGACGGGATATCACTGGCCGTGATGAAGCCCGCATCATTGTTCAGTTCGCTGGTTTTCGTCGGCACCGCGATGTCCACCGTGTCGTTCACCGAAGCATTCGCCGTAAACGAACCAACCTCTTCCCCGTTTCTCTTGATGACCAGTTTCGCGTCGTTCGCTGCCGCCGGAACATCAATATTGACAGTCGCGCTCGTGCCTTGGTTGGCTGTGAACGTGCCTACATCAGTACCGTTCTTTTGGATGGTCAACTTCCCATCGTTCACCGTCGGAATCGTCGGTTTATTCTTGATAAAATCATCCGCCGACTGATCATCCTGCTCCCAGTCGCTCTGCACATTCACCTCCGCACCCGCTTGGATGCCCTCCAGCTTGTTTTTCTCGGCCGTGGTGTAGTTGTTGTCGGTGTGGAC
>CAJOKR010000096.1 GCA_905235135.1 uncultured Bacteroidales bacterium | reverse complement strand
GCAAAAATACGAATAATCCACGAAACCTATTTTCGCAAAACCAGCTGAGCCGTCATGATTTTGGCGGCTCTGCTGATTGTTACATTTTCCTAAGCACCATTTCAGGTATGTATCGGTTCTTTGTTTCCATATCACCAAGTCCCAAACGAGGGTAAACCATACCTCCAATTCCGGGTATCACTTCGCTGCCTTCGCGTTCGTCATCAACGGCAAATGTGATGAAATGAAATTTGCTGTTTATCTCTTCCGGAAATTCACGCATCAAATTTGGCACACCATCTTTGTACATCACCGGAGCAAGAATGGCTATCTGATCGGGTGTGGTTTTCCCTATCAGCCTGGTTAGTTGCGTCTTAACCACACACGAGGTGCTGATAATGGATTTGACAATCACCAACAACCGGCAATCGTCTATAGGCTCTTCGTATGCCTTCTCTATGGGCGATATTTCCACTTTGGATCCGTCTTCGTTGGTGTGAATCACCTCGCGAGAGTTCCAATAAACCGATTTCTTTAATTCTCCTTTGCCAAATCCCGATTCCACCCCTGCCGCCAACCAGTCGGCATCTTCAGAGGCACATACCAACATGGTCTGATCAGCTAAGGTCGTTCGATATTCAGATGCTAAGACTTTGCCCAATTCCACACCAAGCACACGAAACGCTTCTCGGTAATCATTCACATTGGTGTCCTTGTCTGCCAATGCATCAAGAGAAGCTTTGATAACAGCTTCATCACCATATTGTAGGTTTTCAAACTTTCTCATAAGCCCTCCTTTCAGTTATAATATTGCAACCAACTCGCGCCTCGTGGTTGGTTTTTTATCTATGATTTCCTGTTCCTTTTCCTCAGGCCAAGGACAACTACCGGTAAAGTCGCCAAGCCGCCAGTAAAACATTCTTCCGCTTACACGATAGTGGAGTCCATCAATATTATCCAAGACCTCTCGGCAAGCATCGCTGATTACTCCATCCGAAAAGATGTTCAGATTAAAAAATTTTGTTTGCTCTGCATGAGTGATAATTTTCGACAAGCTCACCCTGTGGTTATATCCGCATCCTCTCCAAGCACCAAGGAAAACCTGGGCCACAGTTGCCAGCTCGTCAATGGTTGCATTGTCTCCATTGACCGAAATCTGCCGGAGAGCGTCAACAAATTCATCACTGATAAGAATCAATCTGTTCAAATCTTCCTCGTATGGGAAATACTCAGTGGATGCGTAATCTCGAATACTTTCCGGAATGTTATTTCCTACATGACTTCCAACTGCAGAATAGACCAATTTCAGGGCAAACGTCTCATTGCGTTCCCGACAATCTCTTATCTGGTTCTCAAAATCAGATGTGATGGTTCTTTCCGATGATCCTGTGTCCCATGTCAAATTCTGAGTGTTCTTCAACTGATGATACACGTTTTTATCGGGATGAGCAATCAAAAGGTCATCGACAAAAGTGTCTTCCAGTTGCGTCTGCAAAGCAACGCCATCTAAAGCCGCTTTATACCGGGCTATACACGACACTATCTGAAATACCGCATAATAATCTTCATAAAGACCGCCTTTGGCATTGGAGAAACCTCCCTGGTGCTTGTTGACAAGATAAACTCTGTCCGCTTCACTTCTCATAAGCTTCTTCTTCCGTTATTTCTGTGAAACGCTTTATTATTCGACCATCTCTCTCTACGAAACCATCGAACATCTCTTTTGGACGAACCCAAACCTTATGATCGCCATATAGAGCCTGATATACAACAACTAACGACAACGATTCACTATCCTGACCAATGGTCAGAACCTTGTATATGCCACCCTTAAAGTGACGATAGTATCGTGTTTCATCAGACATATCAATCTTTATATTCACGGTGCAAAGATAAACTTTTAATTAATACAGGCAGGGAATGATGAAATAAAATTTATATGGAATTGGGCAAGGTCCGGGTGAGATTGCTGGGGATAGTGTCTTGGTGGAAACTCTTCGATATCTTCTCAGATTTCCAACTTGTCTCTTTGAACCATTCCCAACTCCTTACAACCACCTTCCGCCCCCTCCTTTCCTCTGCTCCAACTCCCTCACCGTGCGCGCCACCACCAACTGCTCGTTTTGGCGGAGACCGCTAAGGTTGTTATAATCTGTCATAGCAAGGTGTTTTAGGGTGCAAAATACAACTTTAATTATACTTATTTCACGAAGTTCACCACCCCAAACACCAGATGGCACACCGCAAAAACCGTAGCAAATAGCACTGCCGGGAGGTTCTTCCGGTCGATGGCGAAGAGGATGAACGCCAAGCAGGGCGGGATAGTCAGCAGGAGGATGACGACGGGGTTCACATTGGCCGTGTAATAGAGCGTCCATCCGACGTAATAGATTGCGATACAAATAATTGTAACGATAATCAAGGTAGAAAAGCGAAGCTTGTTTCTGTTCTTGTTGATAACGAAGCAGAGGCACGCCACAGTCAGGACTTGGAACACGGAACCGATGGCGTCCACCACCGGCGTGACCGAGTCCGTGCGCAGGATGTCGTTCGGTGCGGGGACGGCAAACCAGATGAAGTTGGAGAGCATCACCAGCAGGAAGAGGAGCAAGCCCCACGGCTCAAAGCCGAAACGGTATTGTTTTATCGGTGTCATATTGTTTCGAAAATAAGTGGTTCCGCAAAAGTACCGAAAATGATGAATGTTGCGTTGGCAAAGCAACATGTGGGACGGAGTTGCATTAACAACGCAACATACGGGACTTGCGTTAACAACGCAACATACGGAACGTGAAAAGCAGCAGCTCGGGGTTTGTGCCGTCCTTGCCATACTCGCTCACGAGGATGTGCTGCTCGTCGCAGGCGATGCCGAAGCAACGGTCGTTGTCGATTTCCATTTGCATGCCCCAGTAGGTGGCGTTGTCGTCGAGGAGTTTCACTTTGTTGCCGTTGATGACATATTCCATGTTGACGAACGAACCTTGCAGGATGAAGAGGTTGTCAATGTGCGGCATACCCTTGATGCCCAACGCATTGACCTCATCGATAAGCTGCTGCTTGATGGGCGAGGTGGCGTGCGGCAGCTGGTCGGCGGGCAGTTGCCAACGTTTCAGATTGGGGTAATACTGACGAAGCACGCCCTTGTACTCTTCGCGACTTAAGTTTTGGCCGGTGTTCTTGTTGTACTCTTCTACAAATTGTGCGCAGAACTCCACCATCTCCTCCATAGTGAAGTCGCCGGTGAATGCACCGTCCTTGTAGCAGTAGATGCAGTATTCTTCGTTTTGACTGCCGTCGGCGTTGGTGCCGAGGATTTCCGGGGTCAGCGGCATTCCGCAGCTTTGACAAAATTGTTGTTCCATATTCTCTTTGTGCTTTTTTACGCGGCAAAAGTAAACAAAACGAGGATATGTGTTTTCATTTGGCGGAAAATATCATCTCCGCGTATCGCTCGTATCTGCACGTATAATTAATTGGGTTTGCCGTAAATATAGTTTGAAATACGTGAAGATTCGCGTGATACGTGGAGATAAAATCATAATTCCAGCCGCAGCACCATAATGTCCGCAACTGCAATAATACTCATTTTTTGTATTTTTGCGACCTCAAAAACGAACACCTTCATGAATAATCAAATTAAAGCCATTGCCATTGTCCTGTTATTGTGGCTTGTGACATCCATACAGGTATCGGCCCAGCACCTGAGCGACCGGTATTTCGGCATCTCCGAACAGGATTTTACCGATACCATCAAAGTGCAAATATGGGACGGGGCCATCATCATTCCCGTGGAGATTGAAGGGGAGACCAAAAATCTGATGTTCGACACCGGTGCCGGAATGGGATTCTGGGTTGGAAGCGTAGAGGAATGGATGAGACCAACGGGCGACAACTACACCATTTATGATGCCCAAGACAGAAAGAAAGAAACGGCCATTATGGAGATTCCTTCCATAAAAATGGGCAATCTCACCATAAAGGGTTATCGGGTGGTTGTAGATGACGCATTGAGCAATTTTACCTGCGGAATCATTGACGGCGCTTTCGGTTTTGACCTCGCCGCCAAAGGCATCTCGTTCAAGTTCGACACCAAAGACAGCCTGCTGATCATGACTTCCAACCATAAAATCTTCGCTAGCGAGGAGAAGGGGCGAGCCAGGGTGAAATACAAAGATTATAGTATTCGGCCTAAAGTTTGGGCGCAGCTGCCTTTCGCCCGGCCGAAGATGCTTTTCGACATGGGCGCCATCGGCGGCTGGTTCGGTCTCCCGCAGGATTTGCTGGACCTTTGGTCGAAAAACGACCCCAAAATCAAGCAGCAGTTAGATGCAATGACAGTCAATGTGGATACAACGGTTATGACATACGCCGGTCTTTTCGGTGCCTCTTACGATACAGTTATCAACGGGGAACTCTGCATTCCTGAAATAACAGTGGGCGACATTATCCTCAAAAACGTCTGGGTCACGACCGCCACGCACAACAGGGCTATCGGATCGTCTTTTCTGAAACATGTCTCGCTGATTATCGACGCGCCGAAGAAGAGTTTCTACTTTATCCCGAACGATGGGAATCCGGAAATTATGGTGAATAACAGATCCCGAGGTCTTGATTGGGTTTCCGCCGAGGAGGGCGACACACTCGGTGCGATGAAGCTGATTGTGCGCAAGGGCACGGAAGCCTACGAAAAAGGGCTCCGCACCGGCGACTATCTGATCAGTGCCAACGGAACGCCCATTACCTGTCAGTGCGATTACATGTTGCTGACGCGCCAAGAGAAGGTAAGAAGGGACTGTCGTTTAATTCTTTCCTTTTGATCTTGTCGGTCGCTTATGAACGGATTTGCTCCGTTTTTTCGGAACAGCATTGTTCATAACTGTCCGTTT
>CAJOKR010000095.1 GCA_905235135.1 uncultured Bacteroidales bacterium | reverse complement strand
GCCGTCGGTCCAGGTGTAGGAACCGCACTCGGTAACGGTGATGGCGGTGTGCACGGGATTGTTAATCGTCAGGTGCAAAGTATCGACCTGCGTGCAGCCGTGGGCATCCGTGTGGCTGAAGGTGTGGTCGCCGGAGGTGGTGTAGGTGGCTCCGTCGCCGTCCGTCCAAGTGTAGGAGCCGCACTCTGTAACGGTGATGGCAGTATGCACGGGGTTGTGGATGGTCAAGTGCAAGGTCACGATGCTGTCGCATCCCGCTGCATTGGACAAATGGGACGTATAATCGCCAGACTGATAGCGTGTTTCGCCCTGCCAGGTGAAGTTCTCACAGGCTACAGCGGTGGTGTCGCCGTAGGTAATATTGTTAATGGTCAAGTGAAGCGTATCCACCTGCATGCAGCCGTTGGCATCCGGGTGGCTGTAGGTGTGGTCGCCGGAGGTGGTGTAGGTGGCTCCGTCGCCGTCGGTCCAGGTGTAGGAACCGCACTCGGTAACGGTGATGGCGGTGTGCACGGGGTTGTTTATCGTCAAATGCAAGGTGTCCGTGCTGGGGCATCCGGCCTCGTTGTTGTACGTCCGGGTTCGATCGGTCGATTCGGTCAGCGTCTCCCCGTACCAGAGGTAGCTCTCGCAGGCGGACACGGTCTCGGCGCCGTGCGTGCCGTGGTTGATCGTCAGATGCAGGGTCACCACAGAGTCACAGCCCGCCGTGTTGGTAATCGTCTGGGTCCGTACGGCTGATTCGGTCAGCGTCTCCCCGTACCACACGAAACTCTCACATTCCACGACGGAAGTATCCCCGTAGCTGGTGTGGTCGACGGTGAGGTGCAGCGTCACGACACTGTCGCAGCCGTTGGCCGCCGTGAGCGTCTGCTGGTAGGGGCCTCCCTCTGTGTAATTCGAACCATTCCATACATACGGTAGCTCGCTCTCGCAAACCGTCTCGTAAACCGCCATTTGTTGGTTCTGCTTCTCCGTCACCGTGAAAACATCGGAGACGAGGCTGTGGTTGGTGGCGGAGGTGACCGTCACCGTGTAGTCGCCCGCCGGAACCGTGATGGAGGCCGTGGTCGCGCCGGTGTTCCAGTAGTAGCTGACCGGCACGTCGGAACTGGCCGTCAACGTGGTGGTGTTGCCCTGACAGACACTGCTCTCGCCGTTGATGTGGACGTATGACGGGATGAGGCTGCCCTCTCCGGTGGTGAAGGTCACGGCATCGCTCCAGTCACTCTCTTCGCTGTCGCCGCAGTTGGATTGTACCTGCACCTCGTAGTTGGTCAGCGGCAGAAGGCCCGTGATGGCGGCAGTGGCGCTGCTGCTGACTGTGGACTGCCATTCGCTGGGAGAGGATGCTTGCCCGTAAATACTGAAGTCGTCAACCAAAAGGTAATCTTGGTCACTGTCCGTAAGACGCAGGGCGACGTATCCGGTGACCCCATGATAACTGCTGAGATCCACTGTGACCTCCGTCCATTCCGCTGAGGCGTCTCCGGGAGAATGGACCAGGGTGAAGTCGCTGATGGCGTTGCTTCCCGTGGAAACGTAAACGTCATAGTGCTCATGGTAGGTGCCGTCATCCCTTACCCAGAACGACAAGGTTCCGTTCAGCGTCACGGCAGGGGAAATAAGCCAGTTGTCAACAGTATAAGCGTCTGAAGCCCAGCTTCTTCCAATCAACATGTAGGAACCGCTGTGAGGCTCGATTGAGCTTGAACTGAAGCTGCCGTTAAAAAGTCGCCAGTCGGTGGACTCGGTGCCACCGCTGCTTCGGATGACCGTCCAGTTGTCTATCCCGTTCTCGAAATCGTCGGAGAAATAAGTCGTTTCTTCGGCGGCAGGCCTGTAACGAACAGTATAGCTGTCCGCCACCCCGTTCCAGCTGACCTGTGCACTGATGCCGGAGACATCGCTGACGGCGACATCAACAGGCGTAGGACAAGAGCCCATCTCTTTGGTGACGCGGATCTGGTTTTTCGAGCTCGCTGCCGTGCCTGAGCTTGGCGGAGAGGCTGGATTATAGTTCGTGTTGTTGCTGGAAATGTAGATGGCTTGGCTTGAAGCACTGAAAGAGAGGAACGGCGTGTTGCTCACACGACTGTTCGTGTTGTCGTCCACGATGATGGCCACGTTGTGAACGCCGTCGTAAGCGAAGGGCGTGTTGAGCTGGATGGTGGTCCAGGCATTGTTCGAGAAGTTCACGGTGCCACTGAACACCTTGTCGGAGGAAGTGACCGTGATCCAGTCGGAACCGCTGTCGAAGCTGCTCTTGCTGGTGCTGACCATGTAGATGTCCAAGTTGCGGTTACAACTCGTGGTGCTGTTCTTGTAGAAATCGACACTTACGATGTCCCCGGCCTCTCCAAGTTCAGCAACGGTGTAAATCTGCTGGGTCAGCGAGTATCGGTAGTAGTTGTTGGTGGGCAGGTAGTTGCTTGTGCCCGTGCCGCTGCCGATTTCCACGGTTTGGGTGCTTGCGGGGGTGAACGAGCATACATCGCTCCACGAACTCTGGCCATAGACGCTGCCGCAATTGGCCCGGATCCGGGCGTAGTAGGTGGTCCCGGTGGTGAGGCCGGTCAGGGTGACGGGGTTCGAGGTGACGGTCACCTGCGTGTAGGTCCCGGTGGCGAAGGAGCTCTGGGTGCAGGATCCAGTTGTCAGCACTCCCGTTCTCGGTCCAGCCAAGCATGGCCGCGGTGGTGTTCATGGTGATGCAGTGCAGGTCGGTCGGGACCGGACAGGCAATCGGGGTGCTGAAGGAGACGTTCTTCCAGTAGCTCGTCTCATCGTCGCAGACCGCTTGCACACGCACCTGGTAGGCGGTGTTGTCCTGCAGGCTCGTGAGCGAGTAGGTGGCAGCCGTGACATGGGTTGCCACGGAGGTCCAACCCTCGCTACCCGTCTGGATCTCGATGTTGTATTGGCTTCCATCACCCGTCCAGCTCAAGGAGGCCGTGTAGGGGGTGATGTCGGTCACACTCACGTTGGTCGGCGCAGCGCAGCTCCCGTCATCGGCAATCTCCACGGTCTGGAAATAGGGGATGTAGTTCTGCGCGAGGACCACCAGCTCGTAGGTGCCCGTCTCGATGGAGGAGGGGAGGGTGAGCGTCAAGTCGCCGCTGGCGTTGGCAAAGCCCGCGACGACATATTCGGTGGTGTTCTTCTTCAGCGCGACGTAGGCGTAGGCGGGGACTTGCACGGTGTAGGTGCCGCTGCTCAAGGGTATGGTCTCGTCGGCAGTGACCGTCATCGTGTTGGGGATGCCCAGATAGACCCGCACCGAGGGGTCTCCGAAGCAGTGGTAGATCTCCCAATAGTACTGTTTGTAGGTACTGGAGGAGGAAGAGGACTGCACCGACAAATTACCCCCTTGTAGAATGCCGCCGATGGTGGACACCCAGACGCTCTGGGCTTCATTATGCGTGTGGAACAGTTTGTCATACATGCCCAAATTGGAAGAGCTGTAGGACATATTTGCGGTGATGTTGCTGCGCACACCCACTGCCCAATAGACATCTTGGTCCCAATAGGTCTCCTTCGAGGCACCAATGTACCCCATGGCACCCTTGTTCTGCGCACGCATAACTGCTTCCGCAAAACATTCGCTCTGCTGGAAGCTACCTGTAAGACAGCAGTTTCCAATTAAAAGACCGTATTTGTTGGTGTTCGTCAGGGAAGAGACATGTGAAGTCTGGAACGACGGGTCATACCAACCGGTCTCACTGCCGTGGGCGGTGTAGTTGACCCAACCCGCACCAGCGCTTACTTCGTTTCGGATAGTGGCCGCCTGTGAACTGCAGTTGTAGTTGTGTTTGTAAACAGTTGTGTAATTGTGGGTTGTACTGTTCGGGTTGACGTAGTTGTTGTAAGCATAGTTGATTTGGCCGTCGGCGTGTGTCTGGGACCAGTTGTCATCAGTACCGGCAATCAGGATTGCCTTGCCGAGGTAGGACGGATCCGGCATAGTATATTGTTCATACATCGTGATTTTGTCCAGCTGGTTCTTCAGTTGGGTGGCGTTCGTGGCCGAAAGACGTCCGCAATAGCAGTCCGGTATGTTGTCATTTCCCGTAAGGGTGGAATAATAGAGGTCGGTGTAGTGGGTTTCACTGCCTCCCGGGTCCACGGTGGAGGCGAATGCGGGAATCTGCGCCACATCGCCGATCAACAGCAGGAAAGTGGGTGCCGGGTCCGAGGTAGTGGCGTTGTCGTATTTGTTTTGGATGAAGCTCTTGATGGAGGTCGTCGTAGTGCCCACGCTGGAATTGCTGGTGTAAGCCACTTCCACCAGATAGCCCAGACGGCGTTTCCATTCCACAAAAGCCTCCAGATCGGTATTTGACGAGAACGTGGAATTGGCGATGATCAGATATTTGATGGGCACGCCCTGGAACTCGTTCTTGGCGGTGCTCTTCATCTTGTTGATTACCAGGGAGGAATCCAGCGTGAACATCGGCGAGGCGTACTTCCTCAGGCTGTTGGTCGTCGCCATATCGGTGTTCGCGAAGGTGAACTCCGCATCCACGCGGGTGTAGAGGCGGACCCTTTGGGTGACGGGGTTGTACTGCACCGGGGAGAAATAGACGTTGGCCAGGGCGATGTCGCGCCGGATGCCGGCTTTCTCCACGCTCACCAACGGCAGCGCGTAGAAGGTGTCGGTGGCGTAAACCGTCGGGTCGTAGGAGAACGGCGGCTGAGTCGCGCTCTTCGAGAAACTCGGCTGCGCGGGATACAACGGATGGGTGATCCCGAGGTCCGCGGCGGCGTACTCGATGTATTCCGCGTTGACGATGGTCACAACCACCGAGTCGCACACGGGAATTTGCAACAGCTTGGAGAACAAGGGCAGCTGCGGCGCACCGGGGTTGTTGGAGGCATCATAGTCCGGCATGGAAATCCGCGAAAACAGACTTCCGTTGGCGGAAACCTCTTCCACCGAGAGCGTGTCCGAATGGAACGAGACGGCCACTTTCTCGTAGGTGTTCTCTGAAATGTGCAGTGTTTGTGCGAAAACGTTGGCGCATAACCCCAAAATAAGCGCGAGTTGGATAAATTTTCTCATATTGTAATTATCTGTATTTTCAATTGTTATATATATACAAATAGTTTCAATTTTAAAGCCGCAAAGGTAATAAATTTCGGAAATACACAGTCGGAAAAAAATGCGGTAACGAACGCCGTGAAACTTTTTTTCACGCAAGTGACTGAGTATAAAGAAAAAGTGTATATTTGCACGCTCGTTAGAAAAGCTGGTTTTTGAAGTTTAATCTGCTGAAATTCAATGGGTTGAATGATAAAACTAAGCGTCGAAACGGGCGAGAAAAGACAAATAATTTTATAAATCTAACCAAAAATGTCAGGATTAATAGGAAAAAAAATTGGGATGACTAGCATCTACGATGCCTCCGGCAAGGTTGTGCCGTGCACGGTGATAGAGGCTGGTCCTTGCGTGGTCACGCAAGTCAAAACCGTCGAGACGGACGGCTACAGCGCTATCCAATTGGCTTACGACGAGAAGAAAGAGAAAAACACGACCAAGTCGCTGAAGGGTCACTTCGCGAAGGCCGGCACCACGCCGAAAAAGATTCTGCGTGAGTTCACCCGCTTCGAGGAAGGCCATCAGAAATCTTTGGGCGACGTGCTCGACGTCACCGTCTTCGAAGAAGGCGAATTCGTCGATGTCAGCGGTACCTCCAAGGGTAAAGGCTTCCAGGGTGTTGTGAAACGCCACCACTTCGGCGGTGTCGGTGACGCCACCCACGGCCAGCACAACCGCCTCAGAGCCCCCGGCTCCATGGGCGCATCCTCCTACCCGTCACGCGTGTTCAAGGGCATGCGCATGGCCGGCCAGATGGGCAACGCCAAGGTGAAAGTCATCAACCTCCAGATCATCAAGATTGTCAAGGAGAAGAATTTAGTGTTAGTTAAAGGTTCCGTTCCGGGAGCCAATGGTTCATATATAATTATAGAGAGATGGAGCTAAGAGTTTATAAAATAGACGGCAGCGAAACTGCAAAGACGGTTACCCTGAACGACAGAATCTTCAACGTGGAACCGAACGACCACGCCATCTGGCTGGACGTGAAACAATATTTGGCCAACCAACGCCAGGGCACGCACAACACGCTGGAACGCTCCACCGTGTCGGGCAGCACCCGCAAGCTCAAACGCCAGAAAGGCACCGGCGGCGCCCGTGCCGGTAGCATCAAGAGCCCGACCATCCGCGGCGGTGCCACCGTGTTCGGCCCCCATCCGCGCGACTACGGCTTCAAGCTCAACAAGAAAGTGAAACGCCTCGCCCGCTTCTCCGCCTTCACCTACAAACAACAGGAAGGCTGCATCACCGTCGTCGAGGACTTCACCTTCAACGCGCCCAAGACCAAGGAGTACAAGGCTATGCTCAAGAACCTCAACCTTGAGGGTAAGAAGACCCTGCTCCTTCTCCCGGATACCGACCGCAACGTCTATCTGTCCGGCCGTAACCTCCAGCGCACCAACATCATGCGCGCCATCGAGGCCAATACGTATCACGTGCTTAACGCCAACAACCTCATCATCTGCGAAAGCAGCCTCAAGGAGTTGGACAAAATGTTAGGCGAATAAATTCATTCACCCTTAAAAAGTCAGAACAATGAGTTGCATCATAAAACCCATCATCAGCGAGAAAATGACCGGCGTGGCTGAGAAGTACAACCGCTACGGCTTCATGGTGACGCGCGAGGCCACGAAACCCGAAATCAAACGCGAGATCGAGGCTGTCTATAACGTCAAGGTTGTGCGCGTGAACACCCTCATCCAACGCGGCAAGACGACCGCCCGCAACACCAAGGCCGGCGTCATCCTCGGACAAAAGAACAATTTCAAGAAGGCTTACGTCTTCGTGGATAAAGACGACAAGATCGATTTCTACAGTAACATCTAATTAGTTTAAGGTTTAAGGTTGAAAGTTTAAGGATGTCTTTTCCGACCTGTCAAACCATAAACCTTAAACCATAAACATTAAACCAAAGTATAAAAATGGCATTAAAAAAGTACAAACCTGTAACGCCGGGTCAGCGCTTCAAAGTGATTAGCGCTTATGACGACATTACCACTAACAAGCCCGAAAAGAGCTTACTGGCCCCCAACCACAGCACGGGCGGCCGCAATAGCAGTGGTAAGATGACGATACGGTACCGCGGAGGCGGTCACAAGCAGATGTATCGCATCATTGATTTCAAGAGAAATAAGGATGGTGTTCCGGCCACCGTTAAGACCATTGAGTACGATCCGAACCGCTCGGCACGCATCGCCCTGCTGTTCTACGCCGATGGCGAGAAGCGCTACATTGTGGCTCCTCACGGCATCAAGGTGGGACAACAGATTGTCAGCGGCAGCGGCGTGGCTCCCGACCTCGGCAACTGCCTGCCCGTCGGCGAGATCCCGTTCGGCTCCATTATCCACAACATCGAGATGCGCCCCGGCCAGGGTGGCAAAATCGCCCGCAGCGCCGGCTCTTACGCCCAGCTGATGTCCCGCGACGGTCGCTACGCCATCATCAAGCTGCCCTCAGGCGAGACCCGCATGATCCTCTGCGCTTGCAAGGCCACCATCGGTATCGTCTCCAACGGAGACCACAGCCTGGAGGTGTCTGGTAAGGCTGGCCGCAGCCGCTGGCTCGGTCGTCGTCCGCGCAACCGTGGTGTCGTCATGAACCCTGTCGATCACCCGATGGGTGGTGGTGAAGGCCGTGCATCCGGCGGACACCCGCGCTCCCGCAACGGTATGCCTGCTAAGGGCTACAAGACCCGTCATCCGAAGAAAAACTCCTCCCAATACATCGTGGAGAGAAGAAAGAAATAACCTAAAAGCTATCGATTATGAGCCGTTCATTAAAAAAAGGACCGTATATACATTTCAAACTGGAACAACGCGTGATCGCCGCCCAGCAGTCCGGGAAGAAATCGACCATCAAGACTTGGTCCCGCTCTTCCATGATCTCCCCCGACTTCGTGGGTCTCACCATCGCTGTGCATAACGGGAACAAGTTCATCCCCGTCTATGTCACCGAGAATATGGTCGGCCACAAGCTCGGCGAGTTCGCCCCGACCCGCATCTTCCGCGGCCACGCCGGTCAAAAGGACAAAGGTTCCAAGTAATCCGTAATCTATCGGATTTTAGGTTATCTTCCATCGAAATTACAATCTCTTTATACGCAAAGGGCTACCTTCAACGGCGGCCTTTTTTAGTTTAAGGTTTATAGTTTAAGGTTTATAGTTTAAGGTTTATAGTTTCAAATAACCCTCAAAAGATCTGACAACCTTAATCCTTAATCCTTAAACCTTATACCTTAAACTTGAAACTATTTTTGTATTTTTGCCGCCGTAAATAATCAAACCAAAACCGTCATGAAAAAGACCCTTTTCACCGTAGGAATCCTTTGTGCGCTGGCCTTGAGCCTCGCCGGATGTAAGACCAAAATCGTTGACACGCAGGCGCTTAACGACCTCACCTCGTTGTCGCAGATCACCCCTGCCGATGTGAAGACTCGTTCGATGTCGCTCACCGATTCGGTGACGCAAAACCACATTACGGGCACGGTGAAAATCAAAGCCGACTTCCCGGAATCTGGCAACTTCTTCGTTGTCAACAATATCCGGGAGTGGATGTCGGAACAGATGGGCGGCACCTTCGAGGGCGACATGGAGAACGGCCCCAAGATGCTGGAACACTACAAGAACGCCGTCCTTCGCGATTTCAAGGAGACGGTGATTCCGGATATGCCCCGAATTGAGGGGATGGCCTGCTATCGGGAGTATGATTTCGAGAAAACGGACGAGACCGAACGCTATGTGACCTATTCCTACATGCAGGAGGGCTACGCGGGCGGTGCTCACGGCTGGCACATCGCCCAAGGACAGACCTTCCGCAAATCCGACGGCCGCCGTATCGACTACGACATCTTCCGCGAGGAATCGAAGGATGAGCTGGCCGAGCTTGTCAAGGACAACATCTTCACGCAGTATTTCGAATCGGATGCCAAAGAGATGGAGAGCCTCCTGACGATGGAGAATAACGACTATTTCCCGCTGCCGCAAGCGGCTCCCTATTTCACCGCCGACGGGGTGGTCTTCATCTATCAACAGTACGAGATTGCCTGCTACGCTGCCGGCCTTCCCAACTGCGTGATCTCCTACGACCTCATCGAGCCGTTCCTCACCCAAGCGGGACGCTGGTTAGTGAATTCCGGACACGTTGCCGAGAATTAACGGTTAATGGTCAATGGCCAAAAAAAGAAGAGCCGTCACATTGTGGCGGCTCTTCTTTTGTCTTACCGCAAGTTCATGTCGAACCAGTCGATGAAGTTGCGGTGCCAGAGCAGGCTGTTCTGCGGCTTCAGCACCCAGTGGGTCTCGTCCGGGAAGTAGAGGTAGCGGCTCGGGATGTGGCGCATCTGTGCGGCGTTGTAGGCGGCCATGCCCTCCGAGGCGACGATACGGAAGTCGAACTCGCTGTGGATCACGCAAATCGGGGTGTTCCATTTATCGACAAACAGGTGCGGGGAGTTGGCGTAGCTCTTCTTGACCTGCGGGTTGTTCCAATCCCAGTAGGGACCGCCGATGTCCCAGTTGTCGAACCACATCTCTTCGGTCTCCAAATACTGCTGCTCAAAGTTGAACATGCCGTTGTGGGCCAAGAAAGCTTTGAAACGGCGGCCGTCGTTGTAGCCCTTCACGTCGTGGTTGTGGCCGGCGAGCCAATAGACGCTGTAGCCGCCGAAGCTGGCACCACACGCGCCAAGTCTCTCTTTGTCAATCTGTTTCACGCTGTCGGCGAAGAAATCAGCCGCCCGCATGTAGTCCTGCATACAGAGTCCGCCGTAGTCGCCGCTGATCTCCTCGGTCCAAGCCTGACCGAAGCCCACGGTGCCTCTGCGGTTGGGCGCGATGATGAAGTATTCCGCACCGCTCATCACCATGAAGTTCCAGCGGGTGCTCCAGAACTGGCCTACTTCGGATTGCGGACCGCCCTCACAGTAGAGCAGGGCGGGGTAGGTCTTCGTGCTGTCGTAGTTGTAGGGGTAAATCAGCCACGTGAGCATGTCTTTGCCATCGACCGTCTTGATCCAGTGCTCTTCCACCTTGCCCATGCGCACCTGCGAGAGCACGTCGTCGTTGATGGCGGAGATTTTCTTGCCCTCCGCCTTGTTGCCGTTCGCATCATACACATAGATTTCGGAAGGATACTGCATGGAGACTTGGTCGCAGTAGAGCTTGCCGTTCACCAGCTCGAAGCTGTGGATGTCGTGGTAACCATAGGTGATTTGGCGGAACTCCTTGGTGGCGAGGTTGCAGGCGAAAACTTGGTCCGTGCCGCGGTAATAGACCACGCCAAGGATTTCCTTGTCGTCGTTGCTCCAGCTGATGCCGGTGAAGTAGTAGTCGAAATTCTCCGACATGTTGGTGCGCTCACCCGTGGTGAGGTCCATCACCATCAGGCGGATCAGGTCGCTTTCGTAGCCGTCGCGTTCCATGCTCTCCCACGCAATTTTCTTGCCGTCGTGGCTGAACACGGGGTTCTGGTCGTAGCCCATAATGCCCTCGCTGAGGTTTGTGGTGGTCTTCTTCTCGATGTCATAGAGGAAAATGTCGCTGTTGGTGGAATGGGCGTAGTCGTAGCCGGTTTTCTTGCGGCAGGTGTAGGCGATTTTTTTGCTGTCGGGGCTGTAGTTGTACTGCTCCACACCGCCCCACGGACGCATCGGGCACTCGAAGGTGCTATCGATGAGGCAAACGGCGTGTTCCACATCCACCTTGTCACCGAATTCGGCGAGGAAGATTTGCGGGTACTCGTCCACCCAGCAGTCCCAGTGGCGGTACATGAGGTCCTCGTTGATGCGGCCGGTGGTCTTGTCGAGACCTGCGTACAGCTTGTCGAGGTGGTTCGGACGCACCACGGGTTTGGTGGTGATGAAGACGATGGATTTGCCGTCGGGGGCGAGCTTGAAGCCCTCGAAACCGCGCTCGTGAGTGGCAATCTCCTTTTCCTTGCCGTTCTTCACCGTCATCGAGATGATGTGGTTGTCGCGGCAGAAGAGCAGCGTCTCGTCATCGTCCCACACGAGGTTGAACTCGGAAGCGGGCGTGGTCGTGAGGCGCGCCACATTCTTGCCCTCGGAGGTCATGAGGTAGATTTCGGCGTTGCCCTTGTTCTGCTCCATGTCGTAGTAGGTGACGGTGTAGGCGATCTGTTTGCCGTCGGGGGAGACGGCCTTTTCGCCCATCTTGCCCAACGCCCACATCACTTCGGGGGTGAAGCGGCCGTCCTGGACCTGGATTTCGGGCTTCCCGATGACCTTCTCACCGGTCTGCTCCTGTTTCTTGTTGCAGGCACAAATCAGTGTCAGCAACGCAATTGCGATAAAAAGTTTCTTCATATTTTGGGGTTTTAATTGTTCCGAAATTTGAATCTGCAAAAGTAATAAAAATGGGTATATGAATGATGAAAAAAGGGAGACCCATTCGGATCTCCCTGGATTTGCGTTGTTTGTAGAGACGCACGGCCGTGCGTCTCTACAATAACCTTTACCGTTTGACAAACGTTTTCGTCACCATTCCAGCCTCCGTGGTCACCCGCACGAAATACATCCCCTCGGCCAACCCGGAAACGTTGATGCGGGTTTGTAGAGACGTGCCATGGCACGTCTCTACAACGGAACGGACAACCTTGCCGTACACATCGTACACCTCCATGGTTACGTCGTCCCATTCTTCATTCTTCATTCTACATTCTACATTAGGGACTGTCGTAAATTACCAAAACAAGCATAGCAAATTGATACCCAGCGTATTATAAATTTTTGTATCTTTGCAA
>CAJOKR010000094.1 GCA_905235135.1 uncultured Bacteroidales bacterium | reverse complement strand
TACAACGTTTCGGCGTTCTTGGAGCAGGCGCTCGCGTCGGCGGTGAAAGCTATGCGCGGAATCGAAGGGGAGATTTTCGTGGTCGATAACCACTCGGTGGATAACTCCGTGGCGATGGTGAAGGAGCGGTTTCCGCAGGTAAAGCTGATTGAAAATACTGAAAATGTGGGCTTTGCGAGAGCCAACAACCAGGCCATTCGCATCTCCACGGGCGAATATGTGCTGCTGCTCAATCCCGATACCTTAGTTGAAGAAGATACCTTCGAAAAGTGCATCCGTTTCATGGATGAAACCCCCGACTGTGGCGGTCTTGGCGTGAAGATGGTCGATGGGCAAGGACGATTCCTGCCCGAATCGAAGCGCGGCATCCCGTATCCGTCGGCGTCGTTTTACAAGCTTTTCGGACTGTCGAAGCTCTTCCCGAAATCGAAGAAATTCGGGGCCTACCACGCCACCTACATCGGCGAGGACGAAACCCATGAGGTGGAGGTGCTGGCTGGCGCGTTCATGATGATGCGGCGGTCGGTGCTCGACGAGGTGGGGCTTTTAGACGAGGACTACTTCATGTACGGGGAAGATATTGACTTGTCATACAGGATTTTGAAGGGTGGCTACAAGAACTACTACTTCCCGCAGACGCGCATCATCCACTACAAGGGTGAGAGTACGAAGAAAGGAAGTCTGAACTACGTCTATATTTTCTACAAGGCGATGCAGATCTTCGCGAAGAAGCATTTTTCGGCCAACAACGCGAAGATTTTCAATGTGGCGGTGGATGCGGCGATCTGGTTTCGAGCAGCGTTGGCTGCTATCAAGCGGCTTTTCGGCAAAATTCTGCTACCGTTGCTCGACTTTGTCCTCATCTATGCGGGACTTTTCGCCATCTCGAAATATTGGGACCATGCGGTGCTCTACCACCGGAATTCCTTTTTCCCCGACTACTACTTTTATGCGGTGCTCCCCGGCTATGTGCTGGTCTGGCAGCTCGCGATATGGTTCCGGGGCGGTTACCGCAAGCCCGTGAACCGCTCGCTGCTGAACCGCGGCATTATTATCGGGGTGGTCGTTATCTTGTTGATTTACGCGCTGTTGCCCGAGACCATGCGCTTCTCCCGCGCCGTGGTCGTCATCGGGGCGGTGTGGGCGCTCATTGCGGTCAACCTGTTGCGTTACCTGCTCATCCGCTGGCACGTTTTGGACGCGGATGCCCGCCGTCTGCGGCAGCGCATCGCCATTGTGGGTGGACCGGAGGAGACGACCCGGGTGCTGAATATGGTGCAGTCGATGAACACTCCCCGCGAGTTTGTCGGTATTGTGACCACGGAAGCGGCTGATAAAGGGAACCATCTGTGCATCGGTAATGTGGAGGACCTCTCTGAGTTGCTTACCATTTACCAGATCAATGAGGTGATTTTCTGTGCCCGAGACATCCCCGCCGAGCAGATTATCGGGTGGATGAACCGTCTGCAGGACAGGCCCGTGGAGTTCAAGATCGCCCCCGAGGACACGCTGTCGCTCATCGGCAGCAACTCTATTTTCACCACCGACGACCTCTACACCATCCCCCTGCAGCCCGTCTATCAGCCGCGGAACCGCCGTCGCAAGCGCGCTTTCGACATTGCGGCATCTTTGCTGTTGATTCTGTTCCTCCCCATGGACATCTGGTTCGTGGACCACAAGGGCGCGTTTGTGCGCAACCTCTTCGCCGTCTTGCGCGGCCGCAAGAGCTGGGTCGGCTTGCGTCCAAATTCACAATCCGCAGAGACACCCCTTCCCGAAGGCGTGCTCCATCCCGCCGACGCCTACCCCGATTGCGTCTTCTCCGAGGAGATGTTGGCTCGTACGGAGGAATTGTACGTGCGTGACTACCGCGTCTGGAACGACGTGACGATTGTGGCGCGTGGCTGGCGGAAGGTGCGCACTGAAGCGACAATCTGAAATCAGCGAATAACATATAGTATTTCTTCCACCCGCATCTCCATCCTGTTGAACGCAAACAGCTTCTTCCCGAGGTCTTTGAGCGACGCGCCGAGGTGATACACCGTTTTGTCGATGATGAGGAAGCGGTCGTGGTAGCGGTCGCATTCCCGAATGGTGAGTGGCGGGTACTGCCGATTGTGCCGCTCAAGGTCGAGGGTTAGCGACTCGGTGACGCGTCGTGTGACAATCTCCGCTGTCACTCCCTCCTCTCGTTTCGCCAGCATCATTAACACCGAGTCGTCGATGTAGTTGTCGATGAGGATGATGCGTTTTCTTGCCGACCGGATCAGGTCGGAGGCGAAGGCGTAGGCGTCGAAGATTTGGCCGTCGAAGAAGACACCTTCTACTGGCGGCAGGGCAGTTCGGACGAAGAGGCCGATTTGTTCCTCCGTTTTGCTGACACGCTGTTCCAATCTCTCAATCCGCTGGCTGACTGCGTAACCGCGAAGGAGGTATTCTTTCAGAACGGGTGTTGCCCAACGTCGGAACTCGATGCCTCTCTTAGATTTTACGCGATATCCAACCGACAATATCATATCAAGGTTATAGTACTCTGTCTGGTAGTTTTTACCATCATTGGCAGTTGTCGCAAATTTTGCGACAACTGGATAACCGGCCAACTCTTCTTTTAAAGCATTGTTCACATGCTTGCCAATGGTCTTGATGTCTCTATCGAACAGTGTGGCCATTTGTTGGCGGTTCAGCCACACCGTGTCCTCTTCCATCCGTACTTCAAGCCGGATGCTGCTGTCGGGTTGGTAGAGGATGATTTCGCCGTTTTGTCGTAAGTCTATATTCTGTTCCATACTGTTATAAATTTCGTTTATAGGTTCAAAGAATTCTAGGTTGCAAAAATACAACAAAACGAAGCGTTTGTCAAGAGTTTTGTGAGATTTTTATCAGGTTGACTTTTAGAGAAATGTGAGTTTTGATTTAACAATTCGACGTTGAATTGTTAAAATCCAGCACGAGATTTGGCAGAAACTGTTCCCCAAGTCCCAGCACCCTCCCAGCACCCACGTTCCCAAGCCGTTCCTAAGTCCTACCCATAGTGCAGGCATAGTGCAGGCATACTCTACGCAAGTCAAAGGGCTTGCTTGGACTTGCGAAGTACTTGGGTACTACTTGGGAAGGACTTGCCATATACAGTTCAAACCGTGCTCCGGAATGTTTTGATTTTTCGGTTTGCAATTTGCGGTTTCTCAATTATTATCCTACAGCAGCCGCATCGCAATCCTCGCGCAGGCCTCCGCGTCGGCGAGGGCGTGGTGGTGGTTGGTCATCGGGCAACCGCAGGCGGCGGCCACGGTGTGCAGCTGGAGGTCGGGCAGACGGCGGCCGAAATGGCGGCGCGAGGCCCGGCAGGTGCAGAGAAACGGATAGTCGGGATAGTCCATCTGATAGACGCGGAACACGGCTTTGAGGCAGCTCTCGTCGAAGGGACTGTTGTGGGCCACGAGCGGCAGACCTTCGATCAGCGGCTCAATCTGCCGCCAAACGTCGGGGAACACAGGCGCATTGTCTGTGTCCTCGTGCGAGAGCCTGTGAACCTGCTGGCAGAACCACGCGTAGTAGTCGGGTTCGGGCTTGATGAGCGAGTAAAACGTGTCGGTGATGACACCTCCACGCACCACCACCACACCCACGCTGCACACGCTGCTGCGGTGCCCGTTGGCGGTCTCGAAATCTATGGCTACAAAATCGGTCATTGTGGTTGGTGATTGGAGATTGGAGATGTAGGTGAGCATAATGCAAAAATTTCAAAGCCGTTCTAACCAATGCGAAAAGAAAACATCGTTGACTGTGTATTCAGTGCGATGGAGGGTGGTCTCGGCATTCAACAATCCTTTTTCGCACAAGGAATCGGCGAGGCGTTGTATGGAAGACGGGGTGCCGATTTTATGTTTTCTCAAAAAATCGCCGGCGGTAATCTGAGTGACTGCACCCTCTTTGGCAATAGCGATGAGAAACCGCCACTGTTTTTCGGTTAGCATCTGGCGATATTGGAGGTACACCGCCTCCCCTTGCTGTAGCAACTGGGCGCAGGCGCTTTTCACTTCGTCAAGCCCTATGTTGGTGGCGCCGTCGTTATAAATTGTGTGACAAAGTTGCTGGGTGTAATAGGTGTGCCTGCGAGTCCATTCAAGTACAAAATCCGCCGCTTCAGGTTGAATGCTGCGATTTCCTTTATTGAAAACATTGACAATGAATGCTTTGTATTTTTCTAAAGGGATTTTATCAAGGGCAAGGAAGGAGGTGCTGGAGTAAAACGGTTTGCGTGCATTGGTGAAAATGTCGGCCATTATGTGCTTCTTACTGCCGCAAAAGACAAAGGTGATGTTCTTTGTTTGTTGTATATAGGTGCGCAGCAGTGCCTCCATATTCTGTTCCGGGTATTCACGGATTTGCTGGAACTCGTCGATAGCCATCACGATGGGGGTGTTTTGGCCGTCCAAAAACTCGAACAAACCGCGCAGGGTGTACTCTTTTTCGTGGGTTGTCTGGTAGGAAATCTGCAGCTGTGGCTCGCCCGTAATGGGATCAAATGAGATCTGCGGACGGAGCGCCTTGATGAAAACCATAAGCTTGTCCAATATGGAGCTTTTGGGACGAAAAGCCCGCATAGCCGCTTCCGCCATCATCTTGATGAAATCGTCCAAACTTTGGGAGGCGAAAATATCCATATAGATAGTCTGGATATCGGGGTGTGTGGACGACAGTTCGTCAAACAGCCGCAGAATCAGTCCGGTTTTGCCGATGCGTCTTTGTGAGATAAGAGTGATGTCGGTGTGGCCGGTGGCATTGCGAAGCAGTTGTTGGAGTTCTTCTTCACGATCACAGAACAATTCCTTTGTTTCGTACGATTTGAATGGGTTATCCATGACGGTTTGTTTTATAACGGCTGCAAAGATACACAATTTTCTTCGATTACGCAAAATGCGTAACGCAAAATGTGTAAAATGTTTCTTTGCAAAGTTACTCCTCGAGACTCATCAGCCCGCCGAGGAGGATGCCGAGGATTCTTTCTTCATCCACTACTCCTCTTGGATGTTTTGGTGGTTTTAGTCCAATCGCTCGTAGTCAAACCAAGCTTTCGTGGCATTAGCCTTCTTATAATCAAAGCCATACCGGTCCATATACAGTTTACCAATCCATACATCGTCGAATTGGTTCATTTTATGACTCTTCCGAGAAGTTGTTGATTTCCTCCCGCAGGTTTTCCATGATAAACTTTTGACGCTGAGGGGAGTTTTTTCCCAAGTAAAACTCAATCACTTCGTCAATATTGATTTTTGTATCCAAAACAACAGGTGACAAGCGAATATTTTTTCCAATGAACCCTTTGAATTCCGGAGGGGAAATCTCACCCAATCCCTTAAAACGAGTGATTTCCGCTGTTTTGGCATCTCGTGACTGTGTGATTGAACCAGACGCAGAGTCTCCCTCCGTGATGAAAATCATACTCTCCTCTCCGCGAGAATCTTTAGTATTGTAATGGAAAAGGCAATCACGTAGTTTTTTGTTATGAAGACTTACTTTTTTCTGGATTTCTTTGGACTGCTTTTTGATATTGGTGATTTCAATGCGCTCTTTTTCGGACTCTTGGATGCGTTTTAATAAGGCTTCCGCCACATCGGGGTTGCGATGAAGATAGTTGTCGAGCAATTTGCTGACCATCTCGTTCACGTAATTGCGAACAGTCTGCCCGCCAGGAACCATATATTCAGATTCAAGTTTGGTTTTTGTCTGAGAATTGAACAACGGGTCATTGATTTTCACCGACATAATGGCAATGATAGAATTTCTCACATCGCTGGATTCGAAGTCTTTCTTATAAAAAACCCTACAGGTTTTTACAATGGACTCGCGCATAGCTTGCTGATGAGTACCGCCATAGCTTGTAAATTGGCTGTTTGCGAAAGTGTAGTAATCTTCTCCATATTTACGATTGGTATGAACCATGGCGAATTCGAAATCCCCATCTTTTAGAAAGATCGGATTATATAGTAGTTGAACACTGCTGGTTGCTTTGCTCAACAAATCCAGCAAACCATGTTGAGAGTATAACTTCTTACCGTTGAAGCTGATAGTGAGTCCATGGTTCACATACACGTAATTCCAAAGCAAATTCTCAATATATTCCGTGTACCAGTCAAAGTTGACAAAAAGTGTATTGTCAGGCAGAAAAGTAACCATCGTGCCGTTTTTCTCTGTAGTGTCCACGATTGGATGATCTATTGTCACTTTGCCTTTGGAGAATTCCACTTTTTTCATTTTTCCATCGCGAACACTTTGTACTAGCAGATGTTCAGAAAGTGCGTTAACAGCTTTCACACCAACGCCATTCATCCCGATCGATGCAAAATCACCCTTGAAATTGCGTCCTGTGTTTATCTTGGAGTAACAGTCCACCACCTTGCTTAAAGGAATGCCTCGCCCATAGTCGCGAATAGTGACCCAGTTGTCTTTAACAGTAACCTCAATGAGCTTGCCGTAACCGTTCATGAACTCATCGATTGCGTTGTCCATTACCTCTTTCAACAACACATAAATACCATCATCGAAAGATGAACCGTTGCCGAGTTTGCCGATATACATACCAGGACGCATCCGGATATGCTCGTCCCAATTCAGGGTTATAATATTATCATCTTGATAATCTGCCATATCTTACTTGTTTTACGCTGGCAAAAATAGCGTACAGGTGTGCAAGATAATGGCATAGTCTTTGACAATTGCGTTTTCGCAGTTGCGAAGGAAATCATGCTATCGGATCCGCGCAAAACTCCCGCCGTTTGCAGGCTTTGCAGTGCTTGCCGATCCATACATCGTCGAACTGGTTCATCGCCTGTTCCACTATTTCGGGTTCGTCAGTGAGAATACCAGCCTCAAAGTTTCGCTTGCCGTCGGACTTCATGCCGATGCCCGCCCCGGTGAGGTTTGCGCTGCCGATATAGACCTCCTGGCAGTCGAAGACTATCAGCTTGAAGTGGACACGCGGACAAAGCACTCGTTCCAACCGATTGAACAAGACGGGATACTTGTCGAAGTCTTCTCTGAAATTCGGACCAGGCTCCTTCTCATGAATAAGGCGAACCTCAACGCCACGCTTGATAAGCTGGGCGATGAGCGCGAGAAACGGTTTCTTCTCCTTGCCCACCTCCACGAAAAGGTCCTTGATGTCGGCGGTGCCGATCCAGAGGGTGTGCTTCACGGCGGCCACGCGGGAGAGGACCGTAGAGTAGTGGATGGAGTTGGAGTTGTGCTGGTGTCTGTATCAGTTGTTCTTGTTTATCAGGTTCACCACCACTTTCACCATCACATCCTTCTCCTCAGGCTTGCTTTCGGCAATCATCAGGGTGAGAGCCACCAGCGTGTTGTCGGCGATGCGCTTGGTGCCGTCTTCGTGATAGAGGATGCCGTTGTTGTTGAGGAACCAAAGGAACAGCGTGGCGGCAATGCGTTTGTTGCCGTCGCTGAACGAGTGGTTCTTGGTGACTAAGTAGAGTAGCATGGCGGCCTTCTCCTCCACGCTGGGATAGAGATCCTTACCGTCAAACGTCTGGTATATTTGACCGATGGAACTCTTGAACGAGCCGTCCTTCTCGTTGCCGAAAAGGGCACTTTCGCAGAAGCGCTCCTTGAGAGCCGCGATGGCTTGCTTTGCATTGTCGTATGTAGCCTGAAATCGTGTTTCTGTGGTGACATTATCCACAGAAAGTTGCTGATAGTCATATTGGTCAAGCAGATGTAGCGCATAAGAGTAATCCGAAACTATATGAAAGAGTTCGTCCCGCCACGAGGTTTCATTCATTGAGTACCGATCGATTATGGAGCCATCTGCGTCCCGCAGATGAGTGTCTTGCAACTGCGAGGACGCAGTTGCCTCCATATCAAGAGCCTCCTCCACGCAATAAGGGATACTGTCATCCATTACCTTTGCCAAGCTTTTGTCATTTGCAACGATGTATTTCAATACATTCTTGTAATGGTCCTCAGATCTAATGATTCTGTCAAAATATTCAGATTGCCATAGCCGACCGGATCTGTGCATAACCTTGTTTATTTGCTTGGCGGTGAAACTTTTTATCGAACGCATGACGTTCTCTATGTTGATTCCTTTTTTCAACTGCATGAGCAGATGCACGTGATTGGGCATTACCACAAAAGCTTTCAGATTATAGCGTTCTCCGTCAAAAAAGAGTAGCGCATCTTCTGTGATTTTTCTATTTTGGGGGTACTTCAGCAGACATTCACCATAATTCGAGTCCAACCATTCGTCTATTTTTGATACAAACTTGTCATAATAATCATTTTCATCCTCTACATCCCACGGTTTCGGATGCTTTTTAATCCATAGTTCTTTTTCTTCTTGTAGCACTCTCAGTTTTGCCTGGGGCAAGGAATCGGCCAGCCGGAATGTGACAAAAACATATTTGTCATCTTGATGCCAGTGCGGAAGACGTGTTGCCCAACGCAAATGTTCGCAATCATGCTTGTCGAAATAAGGGGTGATGAACTTTTTGCTTA
>CAJOKR010000093.1:621-7154 GCA_905235135.1 uncultured Bacteroidales bacterium | reverse complement strand
TCGTAGGTTTTGGAGGTGTCCTCATCTATCACGACAGTCCAAGGGAGAGTGTCGGGACCGCCGTATGCGATTCCTGTTGCCAAATAAATGTTGCCATAATTGTCAACGCACATAGAGCAACCCACACCCCCCGTGTAGATGGGCAGAACGATTCTGTTTTCTGCTGCTCTTGACAATGTTTTTACAAAATGATTTTCCAACACATTACCGTCAAGATCCAATATAGAAATAAAAGTATAAGTTCCGTCCGTATAGGAATACGGAGGGTATATTTCTCCTGATAGAAAATGGTCAAAAGCGGTCTGCTGCGTAATCAATGTGTCCAAGAACCACAAGTCTTCAGAACCGTATGCCAAATCATATTGTCCGGAAATCAGGATTCGGTCGTTGTGGAGTGCCATGTCGTAGGGCAGGCATTCCCCCTGGCTTGATTTTTTGATAGTCCGACTCCACAAGAGGTTTCCCAACGAGTCGAACTTCATCAGGGCACAGCCCTTTGTGTTGGCCAGTATCACGGCCACATCGTTGCAGAGCCAATCCGATGTGTTCTGGTCACTCACCCTCGCATTGCCGCCGAAGCAGCCATAAACATACACGTTCCCGTCATCGTCGAACGCGGTGCGCACCACGTAGTTGTATGGGTTGTTGCTGTTCAGCGGGTCGTCGTTGCCCGTCCAGTAGTTCGCCCACATCCACTCGCCCTGGGCGGAGGCGGCGAGGAAGGCGGCGATTGCAATTGCAAGTATCGTTATTCTTTTCATATCCGTTGTTTGTTGCTGTCTAATACCTCGTAGAGACGCAAAATTTTGCGTCTCCGCTAATACGCCCATTTTTGCATATCGGCCTTTAAAATTTGGATAGCCAGCTCCACGACGGGTTTTTGGGCGGTGCCCGTCAGCACCGTTTCGGCAAATTCGCGGCTTTCGGCATCCTTGTCGTAATCCGCGGCCACCGTGTTGATGATGGATTCGATGTCGGACTTGGCCTCGCAGATCTTCTGCCAGACGGAGTCGGAAAGGTAGATTTGTTGCGAAATGTTGTGCTCGAATTCACTACGGATGGCCGTCAGCAGGAGGTTCTGCTCCTGTGCGACGGTAAGTCCGGCACTGTGGATGCGCAATACTAACTGGTTGGGGTCGATGCGCTCCAAAAAGAGGGCCATACGTTCGTAAGCCTGCAGCCGCAATGGCAACATCACCGCCCGATTGCTTGCTGGTCTCTAATGCGGCGATCTTCGCTTTCGCCTCCATCACCATTTTCGTGACATACACTGCGCCCGCGACCAAAATCACGACGCTCGCTAAAATGCAAATTCCTAATATGTTCATTATAGTTTAGGGTTTAAGGTTTAGGGTTTAAGGTTTAGGGTTTAAGGTTTAAGGTTTAAGGTTTAGGGTTTAAGGTTTAGGGTTTAAGGTTTAGGGTTTAAGGTTTAGGGTTTAAGGTTTAGGGTTTAGGGTTTAAGGTTCGTAGAGACGCAAAATTTTGCGTCTCTAACCATATACAAAACGAAGCGGCAAAAGTACATAAAAAACACAAAACATTAGGTGAACGCGACATTTAAAAAAAAAAGTATCTTTGCGGATTATTTTTTCAAAACATTTTAGAAAACCATTTTTGAAATGACACTCAAAGAGATTAAAGACCTGGTGCAAGGCGAGATTATTTGCGGCGAAGACAATCTGGACCAACAGATTGAGTGCGTTTTCGCTTCTGACCTGATGAGCGACGTTCTTACCCTGAGGGATGTTGACAACCTGCTGCTGCTCACGGGGTTGAGCAACCTGCAATCGATTCGGACGTGCGAAATGTCCGACATCTGTTACATGCTTGTCGTACGTGGCAAGGCGGTTACCGACGAGATGAAAGAGTTGGCCGAGGACAACGACATGGTGATTATCCGGACGAAATTTTCCATGTACAAAACCGCTGGTATTCTGTACGGTGCGGGTCTTCCTGCAGTCTATTAACCTGATTATTAACCAAATCTGACATAATGAATTTTGTTTACCATGTAGAAGGCGGCGATTTCACCAACGCGGGGTCCACATCCAGCCAGGTGAAGCGCATGCTTAAGAAAATCGGGGTAAGCCCTGAGATAGTGAAGAAGACGGTGGTCGCGTTGTATGAGGCGGAGGTCAATATTGTGGCCCATGCCTACCGTGGCGACATTACCGTCGATTTGGAGGAGGATCACATCAAAATCGTGCTCGACGACGAGGGTCCGGGCATTCCCGACATTGACCGCGCCATGCAAAAGGGTTATTCCACCGCCTCGCAGAAGGTCCGCGAGATGGGCTTCGGCGCAGGCATGGGTCTCCCCAACATCAAGAACAATTCCGATTCCCTCAACATCACCTCCGAGGTGGGCAAAGGCACCCGTATCGAACTCATCAATTATTTCCAGTAGAGACGCGGCGTAGAGACGCAAAATTTTGCGTCTCTACAACACCCAATTAACCAATTAACCCGTTAACCTCGTAACCCTTAAACCCTAACCCTTAAACCCTAACCCTTAAACCCTAACCCTTAAACCTTAACCCTTAAACCTTAAACCATCATGGCCGAAGATTTCCACCACGCATTGAAATTCAAATACGACCTCTGTATTGGATGCTCGCATTGCACGGGCGTGTGCCCCACGAGCGCGATACATGTCGAGGACGGGCATCCGGTGCTCGACCCAAACCGCTGCGTCGATTGCGGCAGGTGCTATGTGGCCTGCCCGATGAACGCCATCTACATCGAGCAGGACGACTTCCAGACGGTCTATGACTACCAATATCCGGTCCTGCTGGTGCCGTCCATCTTCTTGGCGCAGTTTGAGGAGAAGATTCGCGAGCGTACCATCCTTTCCGCACTGCTTCATCTTGGCTTTAAATATGTATATGAAGTGGAGAAGAGTGTGGATTTCCTCAAGGAGTATCTCCGTCGCGATATGGAAGGCGGGCAAGCGCCGTGCGAGAAACCGGTCATTTCGTCTTTCTGCCCGGCTATCGTGCGCCTCATACAGGTGAAATTTCCCGTGCTGGTCGATAACATCTACCTTTCGAAGGCACCCTTCGACATGACCGCCGAATACATCAAGAAGAGCCTGCTTGAGCAGGGGGTGAAGGAAGAGGATATCGGTATTTTTTACGTGTCGCCATGCGCTGCGAAGATTGCCGCCATCAAGAGCCCCGTGGGTGAAGAAAAATCTCCCGTGTCGGGTGTGATCAACATGAACTATCTGTATAGCAAGGTGATGCGCGTGATTAAGACGGGTGAATATCAGATGTGTGACGAATCAGTGCGTTTCCACCGGCTGTCGAAGGCCAGTATTACCTACCCGCTCACCGGCGGTGAGACCAAGATGCTGCGCACCGGCCGTAACCTTGCCATTGATGACATCCACAACGTGTCCGAATTTTTGGAGAAGGTGGAGGATGAGGACATCCAAGACATCGATTTCTTGGAACTTCGTGCCTGCGACGGCAGTTGCTGCGGAGGCATCCTTACCGCTGAGAACCGCTTCCTCATGATTGAGCGGCAGCGCAAGCGTATGCAGAAATGCTCCGAGGAGGTGGATGCGGAAGACAACGATTTGCTGAACTATTTCGATTACCTGGCCGACAAACGGCATGTGGGTACTGTGGAGCCGCGCTCGATGGACAAAATGGACGACAATGTGGCCGTCGCTATGCAGAAGATGAAACGGGCCTTCGAAATCAACCAGAACCTGCCGCAGGTCGATTGCCACCTCTGTGGTTATCCCTCCTGCAAGGCTCTCGCCGACGCTGTAGTCAACGACAAAGCCCAGATTCAGCAGTGCATCTTCGTGCAACGCGCTATGGAGCATTACGACCTGCTCACCCCCAAAGAGGCACACGACATCTCTGCCAAAGTTTGGGGTTCGAAAAAAACCGATCCGTCTATTGCGAAAAATTTGAACCTATAACGACGACGTGTGTAGAGACGCGGCGCGCCGCGTCTCTACATCGTTTCATACAATATGTCAGTTTTTTTCCAGATCTTTTTCGAGGCACTAAAGGAATCGATTTCCATCACGCTGTTGGTGTTGTTGCTGATGGCCGTGGTGGAATCCATAAACATTTCATCCTCAGGACGTTTATTTCAGAAATTGCATGGGAAACCCGTGTTGGAGGTGGCGATGGCGTGTTTGCTGGGAGCTATTCCTGGATGCGCGGGCGGTTTCGTCGTGGTGTCGCTGTTTACCCATCGGCTGCTTTCCTTCGGGGCGCTGATTGGCGGTATGGTGGCCACTTTCGGTGATGAGGCACTCTTTTTGGCCGCCCAAAGTCCGAAAGATGCCCTCATCCTCACCGGCATCCTCTTCGCCATCGGTTTTGTGGTCGGGGTTTTGTTGTTGAAAGTTCCTGAGAACAAGATTATTACCATCGAAAATCACAATTTTGTCATCCATGAGGAACATCAGCACCAGCATATCGAAACGCACAATAATCATTGGCGCGAGCGTTTGACGCACTACCTGCGTGAGCATGTGTGGGAGCACATTATCAAGCAACATGCGCTGAAACTCTTTCTCTATGCTTTAGGTACGCTGTTAGTGCTGGGAATAATCAACCACTTTATTGATTTACAAGCGATTATGGAGACTAACGCTTGGACAAAGTGGCTGCTGCTGTTGATTGCCGTGGGGGTGGGTTTCCTGCCGGTTTCCGGTCCGCATCTCATCTTTGTGATGCTTTTCCTTCAAGGCAGCATTCCGTTTTCCATCCTGTTAGCCAATTCCATCGCGCAAAATGGTCACGCCGGTATTCCGCTCATGGCACAATCCAGAAATAATTTCCTGATTATGAAAGGGATAACGATGGCGTTGGGATTAAGTATCGGCGCCTTGTTGTTGATTGTTTAAAACAGAAGAGACGCGCCAAAGCACGTCTCTACATTATTAATCCATTGTGTTTTATCTAACGCCTAATTTCCGCAAACACCCCCTCATAGCCTCCGGCGGGTGCCTCAAGGCCGCGCGGGAGCGGCGTGGTTGGTCGGCAGGTGCGGTTGCGCGGCCTTCGCAAGGGCGTTTTTGAAGGTTGCGGGTACAAATCCCCCCACCCAAGCGAATGGGAGAGAGAGGAGACAGTAAGAAAAGCACGCTTTATAAACGAAGCCTGTCGTAGGGACGGCAGGTGAACAGCTGCAGATGCCACTGCCGGCTGCGGAACACCCAGCGGTACGGGACATGCACGAAGCGGAACACGAACTTTTTCACCCGCGAGGTGGCCTCCAGACCGAAGGCCTTGTTGGCGGAGATTTTCCCGACGAGCCAGACGTAGAAGTTGCGGATGAGGGCGGTAAGTATCATGAACACAGTGTTTTCCTTCATGAACGAGAAAGGAAGGTGCTTCCATCCGAAGTCGTTGTTCTGCATGTCGAAGGTGCGCTCCGAAGCGCCGCGCTCTGCGAAGAAGGCCGTGAACGGCAGGCTCGCCAGCCCGCACTCTTGGTAGTTGATTTCCGTCGTCTGCCATTCCTCCTCCTTGATCTCCGCAATGCGCTTCTCCAGCTTTTGGCAACCCATAGCCCTGATATAGAATGTACGGAAAAAGTTCACATCCTCCAGGACTTCGCCACCACTCAGAAAGATGGAAGCCATGTTCTCCAAGGTGTCGGAGAATTTGAACCTCGCATTTAATCCCTTGGAGCCCAGTGTGTTGTTGACAAGTTTGGCAAGGCGTGAAGCTCTGAATTGGTCTATGGCGAAAAAAATTCCGCCGAAACTGTTGATGGTGTCGTTTTTAATTTGTACTTTTGCCGTCATATTTGTCATATCTATTTTTGTTAGACTTTGCAATCGCAAAAATAGGTGAAAAATATGAGAAAAGCAAGTCATTGCTAAAATACTTATTAACAATGGCTTACTTGTTTATCAACAGGTAAATTTGAAATTAATTTACGGAATTAAAGGAATACTATAATCATTTGCAATATGAAAAAACAGCTACTTCTTTTTTTCTTATTCTGGTTTCTTGCAACCAGTGTTTTTGCGCAGTCGCCGGAGAAATTCACCTATCAGGCAGTGGTGCGCGATGCAAACAATCATTTGGTGATGAACGCCCCTGTGGGTGTTCAAGTGAGCCTGCTGCTGGGCGGCGCCAATGGGTCGGTATTATTCATGGAAACCCATACCGGGGTGACCAATGCCAACGGCCTGCTCACTGTGACGATCGGCAGCGGAAATCTGCTCCAGGGTTCGCTTACCGACATCGACTGGAGTAATGGACCCGTGTTCCTGAAGACAGAGCTGGATCCCAACGGGGGCACCAACTACACCATCGTCAGCACCCAACAGCTGCTGAGTGTGCCCTATGCCCTTTATGCCAATCAAGCGGCCAACGGGTTCAGCGGCGACTACAACGACCTTACCAATCTGCCGGACATTCCGACCGTGCCGACCAATGTGAGCGCGTTCACGAACGACGCCGGCTATCTCACCTCGTTCACTGAACAGCAGATCCTGACCATCAGTCACGACACCATCTTCCTCACCGGCGGCAGCTTCGTGAAACTTC
>CAJOKR010000093.1:0-593 GCA_905235135.1 uncultured Bacteroidales bacterium | reverse complement strand
GACCGACAAGCCGATATTGTTCGACGGCGACTACAACTCGTTGACCAACCAACCGCAAATCCCGACGGTGCCGACGAATGTGAGTGCGTTCACCAACGATGCTGGCTACATCACCATGGATTCCATTCCGGAAATACCCGCTTATCAGGTACTTAGCATCAGCAATGATACCATCTATCTGACCAACGGCGGCTACGTGAAACTACCGACAGCTATGGTGGGTTTCAGCGGCGACTATAACGATTTGACTAACAAGCCGGTACTCTTCGACGGCAGTTACAACTCGCTGACAGACACACCGACGCTCTTCGACGGCAGCTACAACTCGCTGACGGACACGCCGGTGATACCCACAATTCCCGAAAATGTTAGTGCCTTTAATAACGACGCGCAGTACATCACCATGGATTCCGTCCCGACGCAGGTGTCCTGGTTCAGCAACGACGCGCAGTATATCACCATGGATTCCGTCCCGACGCAGGTGTCCTGGTTCGGCAACGATGCGCGGTACATCACCATGGATTCCGTCCCGACGCAGGTGTCCTGGTTCAGCAACGACGCGCAGTACATCACCATGGATTCCGTCCCGACGC
>CAJOKR010000092.1 GCA_905235135.1 uncultured Bacteroidales bacterium | reverse complement strand
CCAATGCCGCCTTAACCCACTATTTGCAACAGAACGGCCGCATTCCATCGACGGGAGATTTCTCATTCCTGCAGGGCGAAGCTATGGGACGGCCTTCGGTGGTCGCCACGCGAATCAGTGGAGACGGTGTAATCTATGTCGGTGGCACTGCGACCATCGTGGCGAAAGGAGAGTTGATGGTGTGAAAAATGCTGAGCGACTGCTGGCTTGGTTTATTTTCCTTTCCTAAACTCCCTCGGGGTCATGCCCTTCATGCGTTGGAAGAAACGGGAAAAAGTGGTGACCAGAAAGAAAGTTTTTCGTACTTTTGCAACCATCATCAAAGAAAAGAAGATCCATTATGAAACAACCGGCCGATATGAAAAAAGTAGGTCTCTTCATCGACACTTGGTATCCCATGGTGGACGGTGTCATCAAAGTGGTGGACAACTATGCCCGCCGACTCATGCAATATTGCGACGTGGTGGTGTTTTGTCCCGCCACTCGCGGCTACAGCAAGGCTGAAGACAACAAATTGCCCTACAAGGTGGTGCGCTGTTCCTCTTTGCCGTTGATTAACAACGACTACGACATCCCCATGTCGGCCTTGGACCCCAAGTTTAACGCACAGCTGATGCGCAGCGGCATCGATTTCGTCCATATCCATTCGCCTTTCACCGTCGGACTGGCCGGCGTGCTTTATGCCAAGATGCACAAGCTGCCTGTGGTGGCCACCTTGCACAGCCAAAAGCAGGACTTCGAGAAGCCTTTGGGCAACTTCAAGCCTGCCGTCAATGTGGCGTTGAACACCATCATGAGCGTGTTCAACCAATGCGACGAATGTTGGGCCGTGAACGAAGGCATCAAGGAGCTTTATCAGAAGGAATACGGCCTCACTGTCCCATGCAAAGTGCGCCTCAACGGCACCGACCATCATCCCGTGGCCGACCCGCAAGAGGCTGCTCGTATCGTCAACGAGACGTACCATATCTCCGCCGACACCACGGTTTTCCTTTTCGTGGGACGCATCAATTTCATCAAGAACATCGATTTCACTGTGCGTTCGTTGGCTCGTGCCAAGAAGTTGGGGCTGAAGAACTTCCGTATGCTCTTTGTAGGCAAGGGACAAGACGAGAAAAAATTGGCAGAATTGGACAAAGAGCAAGGCCTGATTGACGAGGTAGTGATGTGCGGCCTCGTCTCAGACAAAACGATGCTGGAAAACTTGTACTCACGCGCCAAGCTTTTCCTCTTCCCGTCGCTCTACGACGCCAATTCGCTCGTGCAAATCGAGGCCGCCTGCCAAAGTACCCCCACGTTGTTCTTGGAAGGTGCGCGGACAGCCGCCACGGTGAAGGCCGGCGTCAACGGCTACGTGTCGCCCGCAGGTGAGGACAACTACGCCCAAGCCATCATGGATATTCTGGCCGATGCCGAGGGCTATGAGCGCGTCGCGAAAGCCGCTCATAACGACCTCTATATCAACTGGGACGATGTGGTGAAAGAGGTTTATAAAGACTATGGCATCTTGAAAGCCAATAAAACGGCCAAGGGGAAACCCACAGGCAAGGACTATGTGGGCAGCGATGCCCTCTATACCGATGTGCAGCGCACGATGCAGCTCGTGGCCGAGATGAACACCGGCCGGTCGTCGCTGGTAGTCCGCCAAAATAATCAGAGAAATCAACATAAATCAATAACAATGAAAAAAGTAACCATCATCTCAACCAGCCTCCGTCCTGGTTCGAACAGCAACATGCTGGCGGAGCAGTTTGCCGAAGGGGCGAAAGCCGCAGGCAATGAAGTGGAATTCATCTCATTGCGCGGCAAGGAAATTAAATTCTGCATTGGCTGTCTGTCGTGCCAGAAGACGGGCGCATGTGTCTTCAAGGACGATGTGCCCGCCATTATGGAGAGCGTGCTGAACGCCGATGTCGTCTGCTGGGCGACACCCATCTACTACTACGAGATGAGCGGCCAAATGAAGACCCTCATCGACCGCATGAACGCGATGTACTCGAAGAACTACCGCTTCCGCGAGGTCTATCTGCTGACCACAGCGGCTGAGAACGAGGATTTCACGCCGAAACGCACTGAGAGCGGTCTGATGGGCTGGATTGAGTGTTACGAGAAGTCCGAACTCAAAGGACACCTTTTCTGCGGTGACGTTGGCGGCCCGAAAGAGATTGAGGGCAACGCCAAGTTGCAAGAGGCGTATGAAATGGGTAAAAACATATAAGATAAATGCGTATCTTTGCAGCATCAATTGAAATCAATAAAATGAAATAACAATGAAAAAATTAGCATTCATCATGGCAGCATTTCTGACGATGAGTCTGAGTGGCTGCGCACAGAAAAACCAAACCCAAAATCAAGGAAAGGAGAACCCCGAAATGAAAAAGACCCTGATCGTTTACTTCTCAGCCACCGGCACCACCAAGGCCGCTGCCCAACGGTTGGCCAAAGAGCACAACGCCGACCTCTATGAAATCATTCCCGAGCAGCCTTATACCGCCGCCGACCTCGACTGGCGCGACAAGACCTCCCGCTCAACCATCGAGATGAAGGACAAGAGCTCGCGTCCCGCCATCAAGGGCCGCTGCGAGAACATCGCCGACTACGACACCGTGTGGATCGGATTCCCCGTGTGGTGGTACACCGCCCCCACCATCGTCAACACCTTCATCGAGGCCCACGACCTCAGCGGCAAGGTGCTCAACGTCTTCGCCACCAGCGGCGGAAGTCCTGTTGGACCCTGCGCGGCCGACCTTAAGAAGGCGTATCCGCAGTACACTTGGGGCGAGAGCCGACTGATGAATTAAAAATTAAGAATTATTCCAGAATAATGAGAAAAGTAGCATTAATGGTAGCTGCAGCATTGATATTCACCGCCTGCCATTCACAGAAACAAAAAACGCCTGCCGCAAAAGCTGACGGCGAGGCCGTCGTTTACCTTACCAAAGACATTAGTCCCGAAGGGCTTGTCAATATCTACAAGGCGCTGGGCGTGGAAGCTAAAGGGCGCGTGGCCGTGAAGGTTTCCACCGGCGAAGGCAGCAACCCCAACTACCTCAAGCCGGAACTCATCAAGGACCTTGTGCTGCTGGTGGACGGCACCATCGTGGAGTGCAACACCGCCTACAGCAGCGGTCCCAACGATCTGCAGGACGATCGCAACACCTCCGCCAACCACTGGGAGGTCATCCGTCGGCACGGCTTCCTCGACCTCTTCCCCGTGGACATCATGGACGAATACGACGAAATCCGCATCCCCGTGAAGGACCAGAGCCACATCAAGTACGACATCGTGGGCGGCCATATCGCCAACTATGACTTCATGATTGCCCTCAACCACTTCAAAGGTCACCCCATGGGCGGTTACGGCGGTGCATTGAAAAACCTCTCGATAGGCTGCGCCAGCCAGAACGGCAAGGCCTACATCCACTCTGCCGGCAAAATGGAGAAGCTCGATATGGCCAAGCTTTGGACGCCCGAATATATCGGCGATCAGGACGGCTTCCTTGAAAGTATGGCGGCAGCCGCACAGGGCGTTGTCAACTACTTCCAGAAGAAGGAGGGCATCGTCTATATCAGCGTGATGAACAACATGAGCATCGACTGCGACTGCGTGGACCATCCCGAACCCGTGAAGCTGGAGGACTACGGCATCCTCGCCTCCGCCGACCCCGTGGCCCTCGATCAGGCTTGTGTCGATATCATCAACCAGCAGAAGGTGACCGCCACCAACGATCCCACCGACCTGCTCTCGCGCATCGACCAGCAGCACGGCACCCACACCATCGACTGGGCCGAGAAGATTGGACTTGGAACGAAGAAGTACCGCATTGTAAGTATCGACAAGTAACTCACTCAATTACAGCTACGACTATTGATACCGCCGCAAGGGTTTCTGTGACTTTTGCGGCGGTTATTATTTACGCAGAAAAAAATGTATTTTTGCCGCCGAAATGAGCACACGATTGAGACAGATAACCGCGTGGGTGCTGCTGCTCGCGTTCTGCGGCATGACCGGCACCAAGGCCCTCCACCACCATCACTGGACGGCGGCGGAGGATGTTGTCTGCCCGTTGGACGGCGTTTCGATGTCGCACCATACGCTCGCGCACACCATCCTGCAATCTGTCGATGAGGATGACGACAGCGATTGCGCCATCTGTCATTTTACCGTTACGAAAGTTGTTCTGCCGGTGTGCCAACATTTCTCCGGCGGGACTTTCACTCTATTCCTCCATTATTTTGTTTCCACCCCCTGCGAGATTCTTTCCGTCAAAGGGGTGAGCTTGTTACGGGCACCGCCATTCTTCTTAATGTAGATTGAAGAATGTAGAATGAAAAATAATGTAGAGACGCAATGCATTGCGTCTCTACCGGTTACGAACAAGCAAACAAATAATGAAAAGACGTATAATCTGCGCCCTAACGATTCTGTTCGGGGTGCTGGCCCTTGGTGCGGGGGCCCAGGATTTGCCGCACCATGACCACGAGCACGACACGCTGCACGTGGACGAAATCACCATATCTTCAAATCGCGAACAAACTCTACGACGGGAGGCACCGGCACTGATTGACATTGTCACGCCGCGCACGATGATTGCCACCAATGCCGTCTGTCTGGCGCAGACCCTCGACTTTATGCCGGGCTTGCGTGTGGAGGGCAACTGCCAAAATTGCGGTTTCACGCAGGTGCGTATCAACGGACTTGACGGCCACTATTCGCAAATCCTCATCGATTCAAAGCCGATATTTTCCTCATTGAGTGGTGTTTACGGTCTTGAGCAAATTCCGGCGGAGATGATTGACCGTATCGAGGTGATGCGTGGTGGCGGTAGTGCCCTGTTCGGCGCATCGGCGGTGGCGGGCGTCATCAACATCATCACCAAGGAGGCCACGGAGAACGGCGGCGGATTCGGCCACACGTTTAGCAACTACGACTTCACGCGCACCTTCGACAACACCACGCATGCGTATGCCTCCGCAGTCACCCGGAATCACAACGCAGGCATTTACTTGTTCGCGCAGGACCGCCACCGCGACCCATACGACCGCAACGGCGATGCCTATAGCGATCTCCCGAAGCTGCGCAATCTCTCCGTCGGGTTGAATGCATTTGTGCGGCCTACGCGGCTGTCGAAACTGAGCGTCCGCTACAACATCGTCAGCGACGAGCACCGGGGAGGCAACAATCTCAGTCTGCAGCCGCATGAATCGAACATCTCCGAGGGCGCGGCGCACCTTATCCATAGCGGGCACCTTGACTACCATATCGACTTCGGGCACCAGCATGTGGAGGCTTACACCGCCCTGCAGCACATCCGCCGCAACAGCTATTATGGCGGTATCGGAGAAGGCACTCCCGAAGAGCGTATAGACGCGTTGAAGGCTTACGGATATACTACCAATTTCACCCTCGCCACTGGGGCACTATGGCGCTATCACTTTGACAAACTGTGGTTTATGCCTGCTTCCCTGACTGTGGGTGCGGAATACAATTTCGACCACCTGACCGACTCGATCCCAGGTTACGCACAATATCTTCACCAAGACGTGCATATTGGTAGCGTTTATGCGCAAAACGAGTGGAAAAACGAGAAATGGTCGCTGTTGGCCGGCGTGCGCATGGACAAGCACTCGCTCATTCGCCGTCCGATTTTCTCCCCGAGGGTGAACATCCGTTATAATCCAATCCGAAGACTTTCCTTGCGAGTGAGTTACGCCACCGGATTCAGGGCCCCGCAAACTTATGACGAAGACCTGCACGTCTCCTTGGCGGGCGGCGAGCGCATCATCAGCACCCTCGCTCCAGACCTCAAAGAGGAGCGTTCGCATAGCGTCTCCCTTTCCGCCGACTACTGTCTCTACAAAGGCGGCGTGGATGTGGACTTGACCGGCGAGGGCTTCTACACCTACCTGAAGGACATCTTTGCTGAAAGACGATATGAGGATGCCGCAGGCAACGAAGTATCAGAACGTTACAATGCTGGTCGCGGTTATGTGACGGGCATACATGGTGCAGTGAAAGTAAGCTGGAACCGTTGGATTTCTGGTCAACTCGGAGCCACTTGGCAGGTGAGCCGCTACACAGAGCCGGTGGAATGGAGTGAGGATGCCGCTCCCGAAATCCGGATGCTCAGAACGCCGAATGTCTATGGCTATCTGATACTTGAGAGCAACCCTTGGCGGCACCTAACCTTGAACGTTACGGGTAATTTCACCGGCCCGATGCTGGTGCCCCACGAGACCGAACCGCCTGTTTTGGTGAAGACGCAGTCGTTTTTCGTCCTCAATGCGCAGGTTTCCTACGATTTCCATTTCAAGATTCAGCGCAAGTCAGAAGAGAGTTTTTCTGTGATACAGCGCCCGTCTGATGTGGGCTACAACGAGATTATGTTACGCCTGACGGCAGGTGTGCAGAACATCACCAATGCCTACCAGCCCGACTTGGACTACGGCGTTCTTCGCGACGCAGGCTATATTTACGGTCCGGCCGAGAAGCGTTTATTTGGGCTTTGACGTAAAGATTTGAAATCCGCTCTCCGCCTGCTGAGAAAAATCGTATTTTTGCGACTCGTAAAAAGACTCATAATAATGGAAAACCGTTTCAATATCCGACCCGCGAATCCAGATGAAGCTGGACTAGTCCTTGATTTCATCAAGAAACTGGCTGCATACGAGAAATGTGCCGACGAGGTGGTGGCCGATGAGGCTACTGTCCACCATTCCCTCTTTGTGGAGCGTTCCGCCGAGGTGGTCTTTGCCGAAGAGGACGACAGGGTGGTCGGCTTCGCCTTATTCTTCCACAACTTCTCTACCTTCGTGGGTCGCAAAGGCCTCTATCTTGAAGACCTCTTCATCTTGCCCGAAAAGCGTGGAAGAGGCTACGGCAAGGCCCTGCTGAAATACTTGGCCAACCTTGCTGTGGAGCGTCACTGCGGCCGCATGGAGTGGATATGCCTCGATTGGAACGAGCCCGCCTTGAAGGTATACCGTAGCATCGGAGCTATGCCGATGGATGAATGGACCGTGCAGCGTTTGGACGAGAGGGTGCTGAAACGATTTGCGGAAGAATAGAATATCCATATTCCGCATTATTATGAAAAAAAAACATCATCATCACAGGCGCTACATCTGGAATAGGCCTTGAAACCGCCCGTCTTTTGGCGGGTAAGGGATATTGCATTCTCGCCGTAGGCCACAGTACCGCCAACTGTGAAAAAACCGACCGGGACATCAGGTTCGGCATGCCTGATGCCGATATCTCTTGGTTCGCCGGAGACTTGATGCAGCAGAGGGAGGTCGTTCGCGTAGCCAGTGAGATAAAAAAACGACTGAATGAGAAAGGCGCCGAATCGTTGTACGCGCTCATCAATAATGCCGGATGCGCTCGAAGCCGGTATATGACCACCGAAGATGGCTATGAGCAGCAATTTGCCTTGAATCACCTTGCCGGATTCCTGCTCACATATAAACTGCTGCCGTATCTTCTGAAGGAAGGAGGGCGCGTAATCATGACCAGCAGCGAATCCCACAAGAATATGAAAGTTCGGTGGAGTGATGTGATGATGAGAAAGCGCTACAATCCGCTTCTCGCCTACAAGCAGTCTAAACTTTGCAACATGCTCTTCGCCCAGGGACTGAACGACCGCTACGGGGCCAATGGACTCCATGCATACGGCGTGAATCCGGGCCTTGTGAATACGGACATCGGAAACAAAACAACAGGAATCGTTGATTTTGTGTGGAAATTCCGCAAACGCTTCGGAGTGCGTCCAACCGTCCCTGCACAGGACTATCTGTACCTATGCGAGCAATGCGAGCCGCCGGCAGGTTTGTATTTTCATCATGGCAAATCTAAAAGGTACAGCAAACAGGTGACAACGGAAAATGCCGCACGGCTGTTTGAACTCAGTGAGCAGCTTTGTGGTATTCGTTACGAATAAACGGAAGACTAAACCATTAACGTAATGAATAGCGGAAACGAGAAACTGCCGCAAGGGTTTCTGCACCTTTGCGGCGGTTTTCTATAGCGACTGCCTGTATTCCGTGGGAGAGAGGCCGGTTTCGCGCTTGAAAAAGCGGCTGAAGGTGGCCTGATTGTCGAAACCCAGCATGTCGGCGATAGTCTGCACATTGAGGTCGGGTCGCATGCCGAGCAATTTCTTGGCCTCGCTGGTGACCTGTGAGCGTATCCACCAGGCGGGGGTGTGACCCGTTTCCTGCTTGACGACGGCACTGAAATGTTTGGTGGAGAGACAGACCTTGCCAGCATAGAACTCCACGTCGCGATGCGCACGGAAATGCTGAGCCAAATCGTTGCTGAACAGCGTGCTGACACGCTGTTCGACGAGTGTCTCGTTCATCCTGACGGAACGGTAGTGACTGAGCAACCGCATGAAGAACTCCAGCTGGCTCATCATGAAATGCTGCCGGTTGGAGATGTCGATATTTGCCGTCTCGCGCATCACGCCTACCATATGCATGATAACACTGTACTCGCGGCGGTCGAGTTCCACCCAAGTATGAAGCTCGTAGCGGTAGCGCAACTGATTGATGATGCGCAGCAGCGGGTCGTCGAGCAACGCGGCATTCACCACCACCAAGGTGGCGAGGTAGTCATCGCTCTTACTCACCATGCGGATCGTGTGGTTGGGGAAAATCACCGCCACAGTCTGCTTCGACGAATGGTCGGGCATGTCGTCGTACGTCATCTGCATGTTGCCGCGATGGCCGATGCAGATAACGTAGTCGGGCGAGGTGAATGGCTCTTTGCCCGAGGGCAACCCCCTGACGTCGTCAAAGATAACGATGCCGTTCTCCTTTATTTTCTGTGCATTCACCAGCATCGGGTGCTGATAGTGTTTCCTCTTTTTCATGTTGCAAAAATACGGATTTTCTTTACATCGACATCATTATCGGGCTTTTTGCCAAATAAAACAAGGATATAGTCTAAATGGAATTAATTTCTTTATTTTGCGGAATATTTCACAAAATAAAATGGTTATGAATAAAAGAAAAATCCTCGTAGCTATACTCTGCCTGACGTTGTCGGTGGCGATGGCGCAATCACCCAGCAACAATACGGTCGAGGTCGTCTATAACGGCACGACGGCGACGGTAGCTGTAGCTGACAATGTAAGCCAGTATCTGACGGTGACGCAGCAGGGGGCGCATGTCTCCATTGCGCAAAGCGACAGCCTGAGCACAGAAATCACCTACAACCTGAGCGGCTCGTCAACCGACGGCGAGTTCTATATGTCGGGGTCTTACAAGGCCACCGTCGAGTTGAACGGTCTGACGTTGACCAACGCCACTCCGGTTTATAGCGGCGCTGCTATCCATATCCAGAACGGCAAGCGCATCAACGTAAAGGTCATCACCGGCACCACCAACACCCTCGCCGATGCCGCCACTGGCTCGCAGAAGGGCTGCCTCTACGTGAAGGGGCACGCCGAGTTTAAGCAGCAGGGTACGCTCAATGTGGTGGGCAACGTGAAGCACGCTATCAAGGCCGGCGAGTACATCTCGGTGAAAAACGCTACCCTCAACATCACCTCCGCTGTGGGCGACGGCATCTCGTGCAACGAGTATTTCCTGATGGAGAGCGGCACCATTAACATCAGTGGCACGGGCGATGACGGCATCCAGTGCGACCTCGATGGCGACACCTCGACGGGCGAAACCGAGGACCACGAGGACGAGGATTCGGGCAATATGTATATCAGCGGCGGCACCATCACCATCAACAGCACTGCCGTTGCGGCCAAAGGCATCAAATGCGAAGGCGACATTTTCATCTCCGGTGACCCTGTGATTAACGTGACGACCACCGGCAAAGGCACTTGGGACGAGGACGACCTGGAGACCAAAGCCGCTTGCGGGATGAGCGCAGATGGCGACATCAACATCAGTGGCGGCACCTTTACGCTCACGGCCACGGGCTCAGGCGGCAAGGGCCTGAAGTGCGACAGCATCCTCACCATCAGCGGTGGCGACATTACTGTTTCCACAAGCGGCGGTCTCTATTATAATAATGGTACGACCGAGAATACCAATTACACGGGCAACACCGACAACGTCAGCAGCGACTACTACTCGTCACCCAAGGGCATCAAGGCCGGCCTCAAGACGCAGGTGGGCAACAGCTACACCTACAGCGGCGGGATAGTCATCAGCGACGGCAAGGTGAAGGTGACCACCACCGGCACCAACGGCGAAGGCATCGAGTGCAAGAACACACTGGAAATCACTGGTGGTGAGATCTTTGTCAATGCCTACGACGACGGCATCAACTCGGGGCGGGATATGACCATCTCGGGTGGTTACATTTATTCGCGTGCCACTAATAATGACGGTATGGACGCCAACGGCAACTGTTATCTCAACGGCGGCTTGGTTTACGCCATTGGCTCCTCCTCGCCCGAAGTAGCCATCGACGCCAATAGCGAGGAAAACAAGAAGGTTTATCTCAACGGCGGCATCGTTATAGCCGTCGGCGGAGTGGAGAGTGGCAGCGTCATGAGCCAAGCTACCTACCAAACCTCGTCGGTGAGTAGCAGCACCTGGTATTCACTGACTTACGGCAACGATATTGTAGCGTTCTATACGCCGACCATTAACGCTGGTGGCGGTCCTGGTGGTGGCGGCGGTCCTGGTGGCGGCGGTCCCGGAGGTGGTCCTGGTGGCGGTAACACGTCCGGAATGGTGATTTCCGTCCCTTCCACTCCGACTCTCAAGAGCGGCGTGACGGCTACGGGCACCGGCATCTTTGAGGACAACTGCTATTTGGATGCCACGGTCAGTGGCGGCAGTTCGGTCTCACTGACCTACATGGGCGGCACCGTCGGAATTGAAGATTATGAGTTGAACCAGCAGGTGAACGATCCTCGCATTTTCACCCTCGACGGCCGTTGTCTCGGAACCACCCTGCCGGAAGGTTTCAGAGGCGTTTACATCCAGAACGGGAAGAAATACGTGAAGTTTGACCGGTAAGGGCCGTTTATCATCTCTTATCGCAAATGACACCGCCGCAAGGGTTTTCGTGACCTTTGCGGCGGTTTTGTTTTGCAGAAAAAGAGTATCTTTGCCGCTTCAATATCCGACCTGCGAAGCCCGACAGAAAATCAAGCATGATGAAAAAATACAAATCCGCCATTATCCTTTTCGCTGTTTTTGAAGCAATCGCGGTATGGCTGTGGCTCTCTACCGGCAGCCTCTTCTATCTGCTCAACTTCTCCTATATCGGATGCATCCTTGGCATCGGACTTGCCTTGTCGGCGGCAGGATGGAAATATGCGCGTGAATTTGTGCAGTTCGGCGTAGGTTCCTATATGTTAGTGTTCCTGGGGCTGATATGCAGGGAGAACATGCAGATTGAGGGGTTCTGGTATTACTTGTTCTCGGGCGTGCTGGGTGCTGGTGTGTTGCACTACGCCATTGCCAAGATTTTCGGACCGCTGTTGTTTGGTCGTGGATGGTGCGGATATGCCTGTTGGACTGCCATGATTCTGGACCTGTTACCGTTCAAAAAGCCCGCCGGACCAAGGAAACGAATCGGATTTATCCGTTACATCATGTTTGCCCTGTCGCTCGGGATTGTCATCCTGCTCATCTGCCTCGGAAAGGCAAACAAGACTACGATGTTCTACCTTTTCGTGGCCGGCAACGTGGTATATTATGTGGTTGGAATCCTCCTTGCTCTCGTTCTGAAAGACAACCGCGCTTTCTGCAAATACATCTGCCCCATCACGGTGTTCTTGAAACCGATGAGCTATTTCTCGGTGTTGCGCGTGAAATGCGATGAAAACAAGTGCATCCAATGCGGCAAGTGTCTGGAAGTCTGCCCGATGGATGTTGAGGTAAACAAAGATGCCCGCAACCGGGGAAATGCCACCGAGTGCATCCTCTGCCAGAAATGCAAGAAGGCTTGTCCGGTTAAGGCGTTGAAATGAGAGAAAAACGTACCTTTGCAGCCAAATTCAAGAATTGACAAAATGACAAATACAAAGGAAATATACCTCGCCGGAGGTTGCTTCTGGGGAACGGAGCATTATTTCAAACAGATTGAAGGTGTGGTAAATACGGAAGTGGGATTTGCCAACGGGCATACAGAAAATCCGACGTATCAGGAAGTTTATACCGACACGACGGGCTTTGCGGAGACGGTTCATGTTCAATACGATCCCGAAGTGGTCGGGCTTGAATTTCTGTTGCAGATGTTCTTCAAGGCCATCGACCCGACAAGCTTGAACAAGCAAGGGCATGATGAAGGAACGCGCTATCGCACAGGGATTTACTACACTGATCCTGAGGATTTGCCCATCATCGAAAAAGTGTATCAGGAAGAGCAGCAGCACTATCAGCAGCCCTTGGCCGTGGAGAAACTTCCTTTGGAGAACTTCTATACGGCGGAGGACTACCATCAGGACTATCTCGACAAGAACCCAACGGGTTACTGCCATTTGCCGCAATCGCTGTTCGAGTTTGCAAAGAAGGCGAAAGACAAGCGGCATTGAAACAGTTGACGGAAGAAGAAACAAAATAAGCTTATACATGAAAAAAGCTCTCCTTATCTTCCTCACCCTCCTGCTATCTGTTGCCGTGCAGGCACAACAGCGCGACCGGTTAGCGACCCTGCAAACCGGCGACCTCCTATTCCTGGCTGAAAACAGTTCGGCCATGGAGAAGGCCATCACCGCCAGCACCGGCGAATACACGCACGTGGCGCTGGTAGAACGCGACAGTGCGGATGATGTGTGGGTCATCGAGGCCTATCCGGAGAATGGCGTGCGGCGCATATCCTACGAGCAATTTAAAAGAGAGCACCTTATATGGTTTCACTTGGAATCCTGCGGCATCTACCGCCTCACCATGCCCTTTGATACTGCTGAGGTCATTGCCCGAGCCAAAAACCTCATTGGGAAACCTTACGACGATGCTTTCCTGCCCGATAACGACGCTTACTACTGTTCGGAACTTATCGAGGTGGTCTTCGGCGGCCTTTTCCCGTCGAAACCCATGAACTGGCGCGATGCCGACGGCAACCTGCCTGAGTACTGGCAGAAGCATTTCGAGAAACTCGGCATTCCCGTGCCAGAAGGCGTTTCCGGCACCAATCCCACCGACCTAAGCCGGTCACCGTTGCTGAAAAAATTGTAGAGACGAACGACCGTAGAGATGCAAAATTTTGCGTCTCTACGCAATGCATTGTGTATAAAAATTACCATTCGATTTCTTTCACCTCCCCCTCTGGGCTGCGGAACACGTAACTTCTTAGGGACTGTCGTAAATTACCAAAACAAGCATAGCAAATTGATACCCAGCGTATTATAAATTTTTGTATCTTTGCAACGTAAAAGAAATTCCCCCAAT
>CAJOKR010000091.1 GCA_905235135.1 uncultured Bacteroidales bacterium | reverse complement strand
GCTTGCGAATCTCAAATTCCTTTACTTGAGTATTTGCTACATTCTTCCATTCTTTCAATGAACAATTCCCTGTTGACAACCCCTCTTTTCGTTCGCCTCGTGTCGTCGTCGTTTGGGATTGCAAAAATAGAATTTTTCTCACACATACAGCACACCCTGCGCACTTTTTTAAACTTTTTCTTCATTTTCTTTGTAACTCGCTGTATCACAACAAAATAAAGTTGTATTTTTCTTGCTTTATAGCCTCAAAAAAGGTCATTTTTGGCTCATTTTGGGGGTTATCAGGGGTGGTGTAGTCGGAAAATTTCGCAGATTTTCGGCTTTCGTCCGCAAAAATCGAAAATCGCCCGACTAAAACAGGACCGTTTTTAGTGTAATTTTTTAACAACTCGCTGTTAATCTGAGATTTAATGATTTTACGTCGTTGTATCTATCTGTTTATCAGTCGGATATATGTTTTTAAATGGTTAACAATGGAATTAAGGATAATTAACATTAATAAAATATATACAATTATTTATTTTTATATAGGATGGGCGAGGCGTATATACGTCTTGGCTTATGCGTATATAGGAGTTGGGCGATGCCTGTACGGGCGTTGGCGAATTCCCGCACCTGCGTTTGCGAATCCCTGCACCTGCGTTTGGCGGTGCCTGTATAGGCAACGGCCTGACGGCCGTTCAAACTGCGGGACGCAGTTTGCTCCACACCTCCGCAGACCTTCTTTTTCCCTCAGCCCTCGCGTGCGTCGCACCATTCCGCGCGACGCGTCAGCGTTGAGCAGAATCTACAACTTTCACAGCTCTTCATGGAAGGGCTGAAGGCGAAGATAACGCTATTTGATTATCAAATAGTTACGAGTCAAAAAAATGACGATTTTTGGACTTTTGACACACCCTCACAAGCCTCGCACCTCCTTGAAAAAAATTTTTTCCATAGTGGGCTGTTGAAAAGAAAAAAAGTGTATTTTTGCCGCTCCAAAAAAGTCAAGGTAAAATTAGTAGAAATATGAAAAGAACGTACCAACCTTCAAACACGAGACGCAGACATAAACACGGTTTCCGTGAGAGAATGTCCACTGCGAACGGACGTCGCGTTTTGGCCGCCCGCAGAGCAAAAGGCAGAAAGAAACTCACCGTGTCAGATGAGAGTCTGGGCAGAAAATAATCCGAACGAAACGGGATTATTGTAGGAAAAAGAAGGCAGTGGTCTTCTTTTTTTTTGTATTTTCGCACGCTTTTTAAAATGCGGCAAAACGAGTGAAAAAATGAGAAAAATAATCTTGAGCGCACTACTGACGACCACCCTTCTCTGCGGATTCGCACAGGGCGGCGGAACCTCTATCGACGGCATCGTGGCCGTCATCGGTAAATCTGTCATCCTGCGCTCCGACCTCGAAAAACACTTCAAGGACTACACGGCACAATACCGTACCGTGGAGGACCCCGACGAAGTCTATTGCACCATCCTGGAAAACCTCGTTTACAACAAACTGATGGTCAACCAAGCAGAAATCGACAGTATCGAGGTCAGCGACGAGGAGGTGGATTATATGCTGAATTCCCGCATCTCGTACTTCCTGCAACAGACCGGCGGCGACGTGAAGTACATCGAAAACTACTTCAACAAGTCGATGGCGGACATCAAGAAGGATATGCGCGAGATGATGTACGAGCAGGCGCTTATCGACCAGGTGCAATCTGGCATTACCAGCAGCATCACCATCACCCCGTCGGAAGTCAGCCAGTTTGCGTCGAAATTCAGTCCCGACAGTATGCCGATCGTGAGCACCTCCTACCAGTTCGGGGAAATTGTGAAGATTCCGCCCGTGAGCGATGAGGAGATTGCGGCCGTGAAAGAGCAGCTGACCAACTATCGCGAGCGCGTCCTGCGGGGTGAGAAATTCGGTGCCCTGGCACGTCTCTATTCCGACGATCCGGGCAGTGCCTCCAAGGGAGGCGACCTCGGATTTGTGGAACGCGGAACCCTCTATCCCGAGTTCGAAGCGGTGGCTTTCAACCTCAAAACCGGCGAAATCTCGCAGGTAGTCAAGACCCAAGCCGGCTACCATATTATCCAGATGATCGAACGCCGCGGTGAAGCTATCCGCGTGGCCCATATTCTCATCCAGCCCAAACCCTCCACCGACGAACAAGTTCGCGCCATCACCTTCTTGGACAGCGTGCGCAAAATCATCATCGAGGAGAAAATGCCCTTGGAAGAGGCTGCCAAGAAATTCTCGGAAGGCACCACCCGCCTCAACGGCGGTATGGTGGTAAACCCTTACAACAATTCGCTCTCCTTCGACCGGCAATCACTTGACGAGGCTACCTACACCACCGTCAGCAAGCTCATCCCGGGCGAATATTCCGAATGCGTGCCTTTCGTGAACGACGACGGTGTGATGGCCTATCGTCTCATCTTCCTGAAAGAGCGGGTGCTGGAACATAAGGCCAACCTGGTGGAAGATTACGACATGATTAAAAACGCCGCCTTGGAAGCGAAGAAATACGAGGCGATGGAGAAATGGGTGCTCGACAAAGTAAAAGTGACGAATATTAAGATTTCAGAACAATATCGGTACTGCCCGTTCGTTACAAAGTGGCAGATTCCGTGAGAGGGATGATGTAAGATGGAAGATGGAAGATGTAGAGACGCAAAATTTTGCGTCTCTACCAAACCCTTAAACCTTAAACCTTAAACCATAAACCTTAAACCATAAACCTTAAACCTTAAACCTTAAACCTTAAACCTTAAACCTTAAACCTTAAACCTTAAACCTTAAACCTTAAACCATAAACCTTATAATTAATATGGATTTGGAAAATAAAACAGACATTGAGGCGATTGAGTCGTTTGTGGAGAAGTACAAGACCTTGCGCGAAGAGATCGCGAAGGTGATTGTGGGTCAGGACGAGGTGGTGAAGAATGTGCTGATGGCAATGTTCAGCCGCAGCCACGCATTGCTGATTGGTGTGCCGGGACTGGCCAAGACATTGATGATCACCACGATAGCGAAGGCTGTAGATATGAGCTACAACCGTATCCAGTTTACCCCCGACTTGATGCCGTCCGACATCATGGGTGCGGAAATCCTGGATGACAACCGCAATTTTAAGTTCGTGAAGGGACCTATCTTTGCGAACATCGTGCTGGCGGATGAGATCAACCGTACCCCTCCGAAAACGCAGTCCGCCCTGTTGGAGGCCATGCAGGAACGTTCCGTCAGTATGAACGGTACGACGTACGACCTGCCGAGCCCGTTCTTCGTGCTGGCCACGCAAAACCCCATCGAGCAGGAGGGTACTTACCCGCTACCCGAGGCCCAGCAGGACCGTTTCATGTTCAACATCATGTTGGATTATCCGAGCACGACCGAGGAGGTGGAAATCGTGAAACGTACTATCCACGGCGATATGGCGGAACCGAAACGCGTGCTGACGGTGGAAGAGATCATCTTCTACCAGAAGCTGCTGCAGAAGGTGCCCGTCCCCGAGAATGTCTATCGCTATGCGGTAAACCTCTCCACGTTGACCCGTCCGGGCACGGAGAAAGCCCACAAATGGGCCAACGACTACCTTTCCTGGGGTGCAGGTCCGCGTGCGTCGCAGTTCCTGATTATCGGTGCCCGCACCCATGCTGTGCTGAACGGCAAGTATTCACCTGATATTGAGGACGTTCGCGCCGTAGCTTACAACATTCTGCGCCACAGAATCATCAAGAACTACAAGGCCGAGGCCGAAGGCATCACTGTCGAGCAAATTATCGACAAGCTGCTGACCGCCGCAAACACCCAATAAACAACGATGAACAGGTTGCGGAAACCGTTTTGGAAGTGGCTGCTGTTCGCTTCCGCTGCGGTGATTTTCACGGTCATCATCATCTATTCCAACCAGCTGATCCGGAAAATCGCGCAGGAGGAGCGGCAGCGCATTGAGATTTGGGCCGGGGCCATCACCTACAAGACCCAAATCATCAACGAAACGGAACGCTTTTTCGATTCCATCCGCATCGAAGAGGGCAATCAGGCCTTCATTTTCGCCAAAGCGGTGAAAAAAGTGGCCGAGGCATCCCTCTACGAGGACATCACCTTTTACCAAGACATTATCTCCGCCAACAAGACGGTGCCTACCATTATTGCCAACCGGAACGGCGATATTGACGCAGCTATCAATCTACCAGACAGCGTGTTACGGATGCGAAACATCCGCGAATTGGGCGAGGGCATACAAGATTTTGACAGCTTGAAGTTAGCGTACTACGGTCACGATTATGTGATGATCTACTACAAAAACTCGCACATTTACGGCGATTTCCGGGAGATGATCGACAATCTGCTGGAGTCTTTCTTCGAAGAGACGGTCATCAATTCGGCTTCGGTGCCGGTCATCATCACCGACAGCACCCAAATCAACGTCATTGCGGCCGGCAACATCGATTCGAACATCGTCAATGCCCCCTTCAAGGTGAACGCCCTGTTGGAGGAGATGCGTGAGGAAAACGAGCCCATCGTCCTGGATTGGCTCGACCATGGCAAGTGCTACGTCTTCTATGAGGAATCGACCGTGCTGAAGCAGCTGCGGCTGTTCCCTTACATCCAATACGGCATCATCTTCGTTTTCATCCTTATCGCTTACCTATTGTTCAGTGTGTCAAGACGTTCGGAGGAAAATCGCGTGTGGGTGGGTATGTCGAAAGAGACTGCGCACCAGTTGGGGACCCCCATCTCATCGCTGATGGCCTGGACAGAGCTGTTGAAGGAAATGCCTGTGGACCAGTCGATTCCGCAGGAAATCGGGAAAGATGTGCGCCGGTTGGAGACTATCGCGCAACGGTTCTCGAAAATCGGCTCCGTGCCGGTGTTGGAAGAGACCGATATTGTGCCCATCATTGACGAATTCACCAACTATCTGCAGACGCGCATCTCGTCGATGGTGAACATCCATTTCGAGAAACCCGACCATCCGGTGGTGCTGCCTCTGAACCGACAGCTGTTCGAATGGGTCATCGAAAATCTGTGCAAGAATTCCGCCGACGCGATGAACGGCAAAGGCGACATCACCGTGACTATCACGGAGGACAAAAACAAGGTCTATATCGACGTAACGGACACTGGCAAAGGCATTCCCGCGAAGATGCAGCGGCGGATTTTCTCCCCGGGCTACACCTCCAAAAGCCGCGGTTGGGGTCTTGGGCTGACCCTCGCCCGACGCATCATCAACAACTACCACAAAGGGAAACTGTTCGTGAAATCCTCCGTCATCGACCAAGGGACCACGATGCGCATCCAGATGAAGAAAAGCCAGTAGCGGGATCAGTACCGAATCGAATACATCAGCACACTATCCACCGAATAATCCTCATTGTCCAGATAAGTTCTGTACATTTTGGTCGGGCACTTATCGTAGTAATCATACGAGTAGGTCAGCGACTGCGTGTTCAATTGGGGCGGCAAATCCTCATCCGTCACGTATATTCCTATCACGTTATGTTGGCTGAAAAACAAATTGACAGGATCCTCAGTAACGAGTTGCTGGCCTACGGACATGGCGAGAAAGTTATACCGCGGATTGACGTTATTGTCATAAACATAGGTGAAAACATAATGCTTGACACCATACGGAGAAGAAAGAACCGTTTTCATGTTTTGGACATCGTTCCCCATCCATATAAAATCGATCTCAGCCGAAGTGAAATAATACGAATTTCCCTTTTCTTCCTCAAGACGCACTCTTTCGGCCTCAAGTTGCTCATAACCGGGGATAAAAAGAGGCAAAAGTTCACCCACCGCGGCGGATTTGCTACGTTGATTGATGGAAAGATGGGACAATCGGTTCTTCTCGTATGAAAAAACGTAGGTGTCGAGCAGTTCATCCCCCTCGAACGTTTTGATTTCGGTCAGCTTCTTCCCATCATAGAAGAAATCGGAATGCAGGTCATCATTCGCGCCACCCGTTGTCCGTCGTATATGTAATTATGAGCATAGTTAAGGTCGCCGTTTCTCTTATAAAAATTGATTCTGATGAGCTTGTCGCCGTCCCAAATCCATCGTTCCTGCAAATGATGGCCCTCCAACTCACCGTAGATCTCACTGATTATATGTTTGGGATTATATACGCCCAGCGGGTCTTTCTGGCAGGCGTAAAACGCTGACAGAAGGGCAAATCCGATGATGATGGCACATAATTTCTTCATAATGAGCGGGTTTTAATTTCGAAGACGTTTTTTATGAATATCTGGCAGCAAAAATACACATATTATCATTAGGATGTCTTTAAAAAATGTACCTTTGCCCCGCTTTTTGTCGAAAGTATCAATAACGTAAATAAAACCTTATGAGAAAGAATTTTGTACTCACACTGTTGTGCAGCTTGATAGCGTTTGGAAGCGCGATGGCCTGCACTAATTTCATCGTCACGAAGGGGGCCAGCAAGGACGGTTCCTGTTTTCTGACGTATGCCGCTGACTCCCACCAACTTTACGGGGAGTTGTACTATCGTCCGGCCGCGAATTATCCTGCCGGAACGATGATGGATGTCATTGAGTGGGACACGGGCAAATGGCTTTGCAAAATCCCGCAAGTGGCTCACACTTACTCGGTTGTCGGCAATATGAACGAATTCCAGCTGGCCATTGGCGAGACCACCTACGGGGGCATCCCCGAGCTGGAGCAGGGACAGGGTCAGATTGACTACGGTTCCCTGATTTACATCACACTGCAACGGGCCAAGAATGCCCGCGAGGCCATCAAGGTAATTTCGGAACTGCTTGATGCATACGGATATGCAAGCGAGGGCGAATCGTTCTCCATCGTGGATCCCAACGAAGCTTGGATTATGGATCTCATCGGTAAGGGTGAGAAGATGGTGGATGCCAAGGGCAAAGTCGTGAAAGGTTGGAGCAACGGTGCCGTTTGGGTGGCCCGTCGTATCCCCGACGGCTATGTCTCCGGACATGCTAACCAATCGCGTATCAGCACTTTCCCGCTGCGCGATGGCAAAACTTCCATCACCAACAAGGAGCTTGATAAGATTTTCCTCCCCACGGTGGAAACGGTCTATTCTTACGATGTGATCTCCTTCGCCCGTCTGAAAGGGCTCTACCCGAAGGACGTGAAAGCTGCTCCGGATGCTGATTTCAGCTTCTGCGACACCTACAACCCCATCACATTCGACGGGGCACGTTTCTGCGACGCCCGTGTGTGGGCTTTCTTCAACCACGTCAATCATGCGGAAGTAGCTCAGTATGAGGACTATGCCCGTGGCGACAACCTCAAACATCGTATGCCGCTGTGGATCAAGCCCGCCAACAAGAACGAAATCGACGCACAGTTCATGATGCGGATGATGCGCGATCACTATGAAGGCACATCGATGGATATGAGCAAGGATCTTGGCGCTGGCCCATACGCCTGCCCCTACCGTTGGCGCCCGATGACCTGGTCGGTGGATGGTCAGAACTACATCCACGAACGTGCTACTGCCACACAACAGACTGGTTTTGTGTTCGTTGCACAGTGCCGTAGCTGGCTGCCGGATATGTTCGGCGGCATCTATTGGTTCGGTGTCGATGATGCCGGTTCCAACTGCTTTGTGCCGATGTTCTGTGGCATCACCGAAATCCCGAAGGAGTTTGCCGAGGGTAACGGTTCCATGGTTGAATACTCCCCCACCGCTGCATTCTGGACCTTCACCAAGGTCAGCAACTATGTCTATACCCGCTACAACGACATGATCAAGCATGTGAACGAAAAACAGGCGAAGTGGGAAGGCAAATTCGTGAAGGACATTGACCAGATGTCGGCCAAAATGAAGGATTTGTGCACCCAGAACCCCGACGCTGCCCGCAAGGAGCTCAACAAGTATTCCATCATGGCCTCCCGCGAGGTCTGCAAAGAGTGGAACGGTCTGTTTGAGTATCTGTTGGTGAAATACCACGACGGAAACGTGAAGAAAGAGGAGAATGGCAAGTTCGTGACCAATGGCAACGAGAAACCGCAGGTGGTGTTCCCCGACCAACCGAAATGGCCCGATGCCTGGTACCGGATGATTGTCCGCGACTGCGGCAAGAACATCCAAGCGAAGTAAGGCTTCGGGAAAACATCCAGCGTCATACGAATAGATGATTTAGGCGCGCCAGCAATGGTGCGCCTTTTTTACTGCACACCCTTTGCGGAATTTTTGTACTTTTGCACCGCCGTTTCGCGTATGGTGCGCACGGCGTTTTATGGAAAGAAAGCGCATTTCGCTTATCCGTCAGTGTGAACTTGAACCATTCACTTCGGTATGCACGGATACTGTGAATAGAGCTTGCCTGTTTTGTGTAATTGCCAACAATCAGGTGGGGCTCGTTCATCCGTGTCTTGCATACAGGGAAGGTTCAAGCCCTACACTGAAGATACCGTGAATGGTAGGCTCCACTTTCTTTGTGCAATGATTCCTGTAGAGCCGACAGGAACAACCAGCTGACATCCAGCTTCTTAAAACGAGAAAAAAAAACGGACAACATCACCTCCCCCTATATCGCCATTTTCGACGGCCAAGAAATCGTCCGTTTCCCGGAAGGCATCACCGAAATCGCCGAATGCGGTTTCTTGGGTGCGCCTCTGAAAACGGTCATTCTGCCTGACACGGTCACGAGCATCGGCCGCGCCGCATTCCTCGGCTCCGCCATCGAGAGCGTCATCCTCCCGGACGGATTGCAGACCATCGACGATTACGCCTTCGCCGCCTGTCTGCATCTGCGGAAAATCTTTCTCCCGCAAGGATTGGAGCATATCGGCACCGGCGCGTTCCTCGGCTGCGCACGCTTGGAGACAGCCGTTCTGCCCGATTCCGCGAAATTCATTGGGAAAGAGGCATTTGCGCTATGCCGGAATTTGAAGATGTAAGCAGTTAAGGGACTCAACCACTATTCTTGAACATACACGCGGGGAACGCGCTGCGAGATGCGGGTCATCAGCTCGTAACTGATAAGACCTGCCGCCGCCGCCATCTCCGACACGGTGTTGCCCTCGCCATAGACAATGACCTCATCGCCTTCGTGCACGCGCAGTCCTGTGATGTCCAACATGCACATATCCATGCAGATTTTGCCGATGACCGGCACTTTCTGTCCCTGGACCAGCACTTTGCCGCGTCCGTTGCAAAGCTCCCGAGGGTAGCCGTCGGCATAACCGATGGGGATGATGGCCACCTGGGTGTCGCGCCGCAACTTCCACGTGCGATTGTAACCGATGGTCTCGCCTGCCGGAATCTGCTTGATTTGGGTGATGACCGTTTTGAGCGTCACCACGTTATGCAATTTCATCGCCATCTCCGGGATTTCCGAACATCCGTAGAGCTGGATGCCGAGCCGCACCATATCGAACTGCGCTTCCGGAAAGCGGATGATGCCCGCACTGTTGAGGATATGGCGCAATATCTTGTAGTCGAACGCGGCGCAAAGCACGTCGGTCATGTGACCGAACAAGGCAATCTGCCGGCGGGTGAAGGCATCCTCGGCGGGATCTTCGGCAGCCGCCAGATGCGAGAACACCGACGCGATGCGCAGTTTCGGGTTGCGCTTCACGATGTCGATGAGACGGGGGAGATCCTGCATGTCGAATCCCAAGCGGTGCATTCCCGTATCCACCTTGACGTGGATGTTGAAGGTCGGGATTTCGGGATGCCGCGCCAGCACCTCCTCCAACTGCTGCAGATAGTAGAAGTTGAAGATTTCAGGTTCCAGACGGTGGTTGACCATCACCTCGAAGCTGTGGGCTTCGGCACCGAGCACGATAATCGGCGTGTCGATGCGGCGTTTGCGCAAACGAACTCCCTCGTCGGTATAGGCAACAGCCAGATAGTCAACCCCCTGGTCCAACAACGTGTTGACCAATTCCACATCGCCGAGCCCATACGAGGAGGCTTTCACCATGGCCACCATCTTCGTGTCGGGACGGAGACGGTTGCGATGGAAATTGAGGTTGTAGGCCAACGCGGGCAGGTTCACCTGCATGATGGTCAAGTGGGTCTTGTGCTGCAAAGCGTTGACAACCTGCTCGAAATGGAAATTCCGGGCGCCTTTCACCAGGATAATCTCATAGGAGATCGGCAAGCCGGGCAAATGCGCCAGCAACTCGGCAGTGTCGTGGAAAAACAGCTGCTCATCCAAATCGAAGACGCCCCTGTAGCCCTCAAAGCTGCCGCCGACTGCCACCAGGCGGGAAATATGATGCCGTTTCAGCTGAGCATTCAGTCGCCGGAAATCTTCCTCGGTCAATTTCCCGACCTGCTCGAAATCGGAGATGATGAGGGTCTTTTTCGTCATCTGCGTCTGCGTGTCCAAGAAGTTGAGGGCGGCCGACAACGAATTGATATCCAAGCTGTAGGTATCATTGACAATCACCGAATGGTTGCGACCCTCCATGATTTCCAACCGCATGCTGATATGGGTCAGCCGTCCCAAACGGTCGTTGATCTCCTCGGGTTGGAATCCTACCTGGAGCAACGTGACAATCACATGGGTGACTCCAAAGAGGCACTGTCGATGAACGGCACCGTGTAGTCGTAGCCGCCGAGCGAGATGACGGTCCCGCCGGATTCAGCACTGTGCATCTTCACGGGATAGACGCTGTGGGAGTCTCCCCAGGAAATCTTGTCGAAATGGGCATATTCCGGCAATTGCAGAATCATATTAAGCTCTTGATTATCATTATGATAAATCAGAACATCCGCATTTTGAAAAAGCTTGAGCTTCTCTATGATCTTGCGATTGTTGCTCGGGAAGAACTGGGCATGCGCCGCCCCGATATTCGTCAGAATGCCGATGGTAGGGTTGATGATTTCCGCCAGGGCACGCATCTCGTTGGGACGGGAAATCCCCGCCTCGAAGACGGCAATGTCGTGCTGATCAGACATTTGCCAGACAGAAAGCGGTACTCCAAGACGGGAATTGTAGCTGTCGGGGCTCTTCACCACCTTGTATTTGTCATCCAAAATGGAGGTCAGCCACTCCTTGACAATGGTCTTGCCGTTGCTGCCGGTGATGCCGATGACGGGATAACGGAACTGCTGGCGATGCCGCTGTGCCAATTGCTGCAACGCCGCCACGGAGTCCTCCACGAAGAGGAAGTTGGCTTCCAAGCAGGTGGCGTAGCTTTCCATCACCTTGGTAATCACAAAATTGCGAACCCCCGTCTCGTACAATGCCGGGATATAGAGATGTCCGTCGTTCTTCTCCGTCTCAATGGCGAAGAAGAGCGTGCGATCCGGCGCGGTCACCTTGCGGCTGTCGATGGCCAGCTCGGTAACCAAAGCCCCAGGAACAACCAAGATGGTCTCCCGAGGCTCAATATACTGTATAATTTCAGAA
>CAJOKR010000090.1 GCA_905235135.1 uncultured Bacteroidales bacterium | reverse complement strand
CCGGGCACAAAAACACCCACGAAACAGCCACGAATTCTCAAAAACGACGCTTTCTCGTAATTCACGTGCCCTTGCGAGTCCCAGATTCCGTTTGGCCTGTGTGCCCTCGCGAGCCACCCCCTGCCACATTCGTTCACACATGCCCCGGCGAGTCAACACCTCCCCTGACCGCCAAACGGAACCCCGTGAAACACACCGGCAGTGATGAAAAATGCGCCATCTCTTCCAATCACCTGCGAAACGACACCTCAAAAATTAACTATTAATTGTTAATTTAAATTCTTGGATTTTCCAAAACTCTGATTTACAGCATACAAAAAATCTTCGAAAACCCTTGACAAAGGCGTTTTGGTGTTGTATCTTTGCAGCATCTTAGGAGCTGCGGCATTCCTGCCGCAAAAAGTCGCCAGGAATGGCGACACTCCTACAAACAGGCAACATAACAGTTGTTATATAGAAGAACAAGGAGTCTCTCAAATAATTATAAATCAAGCAAATACACCTCTTACTACCTTTTATGAAAAGGTTATAATTTTAGGCAACAAAAGTACATAAAATAAATGAAATATCCAAAGAAAAAAAATATTGCCGCGTTAACGACGGATCATCTCCCCGCGGAGATCGCGTATCCGCAGCAGTCCCGTGGCAAATCCCAGCAACAGCGCAAAGGAGGCGAGGACCACCAATTGCCAGAACAGGGGTAAATGAAGGATATTGGGGACAATGGCGGCAACGGGCACGAGCACCACGATGAAGATCAGGCAGCGCACCCACGGCAGGGATGAGAACGGCACCCCGATAATGCGCATCGCGAGCAGGAACTGCAACACGGAGACGGTGAACTGCGTGCAGAAGCTGGCCACGGCGGAACCGCAGGCCTGCATCCGCGGGATGAGCAGCAGGTTGACCGCCACGTTGATGACAATGCCCACGGCGGCGGTGATGTTCAGCACCTTCATGCTGCCATTGGCGGTGAGCAACGTGCCGAACAGGTAGTTCATGGAGATGGGGATCAGCCCGAAAATGATGAGCCGGAAGACCGCCACGCTGCTCTCCATAATCTCAGGGTAGAAAAATTGGATGAGGGGTTCGCGGCAGACGTACAGAATCACGACGGCGGAAACCGAGAAGAGGAAAAGAAACGAGAACGAGGTGCGCACTACCGGCACCACATTCTCCTTCTGTTTCAGCATCTTAGAGAAGAGCGGCAGCAGGATGACCGAGAAAAGGTAGGCAATCATCACTAACGCGTCCAAGAGGCGGAAGGCGGAGGCATAGATGCCGGCCTGCTCCGCCGCGATATCGCCGGTCAGCAACCGCTCCAACAGCACGGAATCGATGCGGTAGTAGCTGGCCATCAGCAGGGTGATGAGCGCATACGGGAAACTCTTCTTGATGATGACGAGGAAGAAGGCCCGGTTCCAGCGCAGCCGACGCAGGCTCGCCTTGCGCAGCACGATGGTGAGAGCGATGGCGATGGTGATGAGATAGGCCGCCGTCTGACACCACACGAACCACTCGATGCGGAAGGGCTCGTCGGTGACATTTCCCCAAAGCAATAGCCCGCAGAAGAGAATCATCAGCAGCCTGTCGGTGACGGAAATCACGCTGTCGGTCTTGAACATCAGCAGGGCGGAAATGTTGGACCGCACGTAAAGCAGGAAGGCGCTCAGGAACTGGTTCAGCCCGATCCAAAAGAGCAACTTGAGCTGGAAGCCTCGGTAGCCGATGAGCAGCGCCACCGCGAAAATCACCACGAAATAGGCCACCGCGAGCAACAGCCGCAAGATGATGTAGCCCGACAAGTGTTTATCTAACAGCTGGTTGTTGCGGGCAATGGTGCGGTTGTTGAAATTGGTGGTGCCCATATCCAACACCATACTGAAGAGCATGGTGAAGTTGAAGATGGAGAAGTAGAGTCCGTAATCCGCCGCCCCCACGCTGTTCTGCACCCCCACATCCACGCCAAGCATCCAGAACGGCTTGACCAGGAGGTTCAGAAAGATGAGAAGGCAGAGGTTGAATACGAAATCCTTCTGTTTCACCTTGAAAAGGTATAGATTATTAACGTGTAGAGACGCAAAATTTTGCGTCTCTACAACACCTTAAAACACAATATTGACAATTTTCTTCGGGACGATAATCACCTTCTTGGGCGTTTTGCCGTCAAGCCATTTCTGGACATCAGCACTTTCCAGCACCTTCGGTTCGATGTCCTTCGGACCGAAACTGGCCGGGAACGACATCTTCAGACGCATCTTGCCGTTGAAGGAAACCGGGTAGAGGTATTCATCCTCCACCATATATTGCTCATTATAAGTCGGATAGGTAGCCTTCAGGATGGATTCTTCGTGTCCGAGCAGCGACCAGAGTTCCTCGGTGATGTGCGGCGCGTAAGCCGACATCAAGATACAAAGGGGCTCCAGGATGGCACGCTTGCGGCATTTGGCCTCCTGCAGCTCGTTGACGCAAATCATGAAGGCACTCACCGCCGTGTTGAAGGAGAAACGCTCGTTGTCCTCCTCAATCTTCTTGATGGTCTTGTGCAGCGACTTCCACTCGCCCTTGGTCGGTTCATCATCGGAAACGGAGAAGTTGCCCTCGCCGTCGAAGTAGAGCTTCCAGAACTTGCGGATAAAGCGGGAAACACCCTCGATGCCGTTGGTATCCCACGGTTTGGCCATCTCCACCGGACCGAGGAACATCTCGTACATGCGCAGCGTATCGGCACCGTACTTCTCGACCAGATCATCGGGATTCTGGACGTTGTATTTCGATTTCGACATCTTCTCGATTTCCCAACCGCAGATGTATTTGCCGTTTTCGAGGATAAACTCCGCATCCTTGAAGTCGGGCATCCAATTGCGGAAAGCTTCGATGTCGAGCACATCGTTGTTCACGATGTTGATATCCACGTGAATAGGCGTGGTCTCGTACTCTTTTCTAAGGTTCAGCGACACGAACTTGTTGGTGCCGACGATACGATAGACGAAGTTGGAGCGGCCCTGGATCATGCCCTGGTTGATGAGTTTCTGGAACGGTTCGTCCTTGCAGCTGACGCCGATGTCGAAGAGGAATTTGTTCCAATAGCGGGCATAGATAAGGTGGCCGGTGCCGTGTTCCGCGCCGCCGACGTAGAGATCGACATTCTGCCAGTACTCGTCGGCCTCCTTGGAAACCAGTTCCTTATCATTCTTCGGGTCCATATAGCGGAGGTAGTAGGCACTGGAGCCGGCGAATCCGGGCATGGTGCTGTACTCACGCGGGTAGCCGTTCCAAGTCCAGCCCTTAGCGCGTGCCAACGGGGGCTCGCCAGTCTGGGTGGGCAGGTACTGATCGACCTCAGGGAGCACCACCGGCAGTTCGTTTTCGGGCACAGTGTAGGGCATACCGTCTTTATAGTAGATGGGGAACGGCTCGCCCCAGTAGCGCTGGCGGCTGAAAATGGCGTCGCGCAGGCGGTAGTTCACCGTGCCGTAGCCGATGCCCATATCGTTGATCTTCGCAATCACCGCCTTGCCAGCCTCCTTGACGGGCATTCCGGTGATGAAGCCGGAATTGACGCACACGCCGGTCTTGCTGTCCATGCTCTCCTCCCAGGTGTCGGGATTACTAACCTCATCGATTGCCGGTGCCACGACCTGACGGATGGGCAGGTTGAAGTGGCGGGCGAAGGCGAAGTCGCGGCTGTCGTGAGCGGGCACGGCCATGATGGCGCCGGTGCCGTAGTCGCTCAGCACGTAGTCGCTGACCCAGATGGGGATGCGCTCCTCGGTGATGGGGTTGATGGCGAAAGCGCCGGTGAAGACGCCGCTCACCTTCTTGACCTCAGCCTGACGCTCGCGCTCGGAACGGTTCTTGGCCCAAGTGACGTAAGCCTCCACCTCTGCCTTCTGCTCGGGCGTGGTAATGGTCTCAATCATCTCATGCTCAGGACATAACACCATGAACGTCACCCCGAAAATGGTGTCGGGGCGGGTGGTGAAAATCTCGAAGGCCATCTCATTCTTCACCCCTTCATAACAACCCATGTATATCTTCTTCCAATCGGGCTTTTCCGGATTTGCTAACGGGAACCAAACGGCGGCACCTTCGCTGCGGCCGATCCAGTTGCGCTGGATTTCCTTCAGGGAATCGGTCCATTCGACCTTATCAAGGCCTTGCAGCAGGCGTTCGGCGTATGCGGAGACGCGCAAAATCCACTGTTTCATCAGCTTGCGCTCCACAGGATAGCCACCGCGCACGGAAAGGCCGTTCACCACCTCATCGTTGGCGAGTACGGTACCGAGTTTCGGGCACCAGTTTACCCACGAGTCGGCGAGATAGGCCAGCCGGTAGTTCATCAGGATTTCCTGCTTTTCCTTCTCGGAAGCGGCGTTCCATTCACCAGCAGTGAACTCTAACGGCTTGGTCTGCGCCACATCCAACCCCTCAGTGCCGTTGGCCGCAAAAGCCTCGGCCAGCTCGGAAATCGGGCGGGCCTGATTTGCTTGGTTGCAGTAGTAACTGTTAAACATCTGGATAAACGTCCATTGCGTCCACTTGTAGTAATCGGGGTCGCTGGTCTTGAAGGAACGGTCCCAGTCGAACGAGAAACCGAGTTTGTCGAGCTGCTCGCGATAGCGGTTGACATTCTGCTCGGTAGTGATGGCGGGGTGCTGGCCGGTCTGGATGGCGTACTGTTCCGCCGGCAGTCCGAAGGCGTCGTAACCCATGGGGTGCAGCACGTTGAAGCCCTTTTGCCGTTTGTAGCGGGCGTAGATGTCGGAGGCAATATAGCCCAGCGGATGCCCCACATGCAGGCCTGCGCCCGACGGGTACGGGAACATGTCCAGCACATAATATTTCGGTCTATTGTTATCGATTTCTGTCTTATACAGGCCGGTCTCTTTCCACTTTGCCTGCCATTTCTTCTCGATTTCTCTGAAGTTGTATTCCATTATGGTTTGTTGTTTATTGACTTTAGACGTAAGACTTAAGACTTTTGGGGTCTTACGTCAAGTCCTGATTATTTGTCAAGAAGTCCTTTGTTTCTTATTTCTTTATTTTTCTTTATTTATCGTATAATTACAAGTCTCAAGTCTTAAGTCTTAAGTCTTACTTGTTATTCACAATGATCTTGCGGCTTTCCACTCTCCCACCCTTCTCGTTGAGGAAGTGCACGCTGTAGTGGCCGTTGGCGAAACGGGTGCAGTCGATCTCGAGGTGGGTGTCGTCGCAGCTGGCTTGATAGACCAGACGGCCGGACTCGTCATAGAGGCGAACCATCTTCACATCGGGAGCGTTCTCCAGGTTGATGTGCAGCGCCTGATGGACGGGGTTCGGGTAGAGGGAGACCGTGGCGGACGGGTAATCCTCGATGCCGACGTTACAGTAGAGGCTCAGCGAGGTCTCGGTGTAACCGCAGTTGTTGATACCGCGGGCAATGAGGGTGCCGTATCCGTTGGTGGTCACATTCAGCGTCACATTGCTGAAGCTGGTACCCGAAAGCGTCCAGTTCGTGTTGGTGACACGCCACTCGTAGTTGCTGACATACAACGGGTTATTGATGGAGTAATAGACATTGCCGTATTGGGTGATGTTCGGGTTACCGTTGATGGTATCGAGGCGCGGCAGCGGGTTGACCGTCAGCAGGAGGTTGACGATACTGTCGCAGCCGGAAACCGTCTGCAGCTCGCGGGTGTAGGTGAAGGTGCCTGCGGAATCCGTCGTCGTGATGTCAAAGCCGTACTGCGAGAAGGGTTGTCCCTCGCAGACGTTGCCGGTGACCGTGAGGTTGTAGGTCGGCAGCGTCGTAATGTGGTGCTCCGCATCGGAGGTACAACCGTTTGCGCCCGTCACCGTAACGCTGTAGGATGTGTTTTCCGGAACGACCTCCACCGATTGCGTGGTTTCGCCGGTGCTCCACAGGAACTCGACTGCATCGGAAGCGGCAACCAACGTGGTGGTATCGCCTTGACAAAGGTCAGCCACACCGACAATCTCAAGCGTGGGAGCCGCCAATTGCGTGACGAGGGTGTTGTCCGACTGTGAACAGCCGTAAGCATTGGTGGCCGTCACGGAGTAAACGCCGCCTTCGGAGATGGTGATGCTCGTGGTGGTCTCGCCCGTGCTCCAAACGTAGGTATTGTCACCCGTCACCGACAACACCTCGGTGGTGTTCTCGCAGATGCTGCCCACTGCATTGAGGGTGAAGTACGGCACCGGATTGTCGATGACCGTCACGGAGGCGTAACCCGGACAACCGTTCACGGAGCTGCCCGTGACGGTGTAGGCACCTTGCGCATCCACCGTGATGGTCGCGGTGGTGTCGCCAGTGCTCCAGAGGTAGGAGGCCGCATTGGAAGCGGTCAGCGTGGTAGTTTCGCCGTGACAGATGGAGAGGTTGCCGGAAATCAAAACTTCGGGTGCAGGCTCCACATTCACCACTTTGTTGATGGTAGCGCTACAACCATGCTCGTCGTAACCAATCACGCTGTAGGTAGTGGTCTCCAACGGCATCACGGTGATAACCGAACCGCCTTCGCCATTGTTCCAGACGTAGGTGTTCGCGCCGGAAGCCATCAGCGTCGTCACCGCAGCCTGACAAACGAGGCCCGGACCATCGATACTGACAACGGGGTTATCCCAAACCACAACGGTGACCGAGTCGGTGCGCACGCAGTTGAGGGAGTTGGTGGCATTCACTCTGTAAACGCCCGGCGTCGAAACCGTGATGGAGTTGCCCGTGGTGCCGGTGCTCCAGACGTAGCTGTTGCCGCCGGTCACGGAAATGGTAGTGCTCTCACCCTGACAGATGCTGGTGTTGCCGCTGAAGATGATGGACGGCAGCACGTTGACGGTAACGATGGCCGTCGCGACAGAGGAACATCCGAAGTCGTTGTAAGCCGTCACGGTGTAAGAGGTGCTAATCATGGGGAAGACGGCGATATCCTGCGTGTTGGAGCCGTTGCTCCATGCGTAGGAGGTACCGCCCGTGGCAGTCAGCACGGTGGACTGGCCCTGGCAGATGGTGCGATCGCCAAGAATCTGCACCACCGGGAGTTCTTCCACATTCACCACCTTCTGCACAGTGGTGGAGCAGCCGTTGGTGTCGTAACCCGTCACGGAATAGGTGGTGTTGGCAATCGGCGAGATGGAGATTTCAGCCGAAACCTCACCAGTATTCCACAAGTAGGTGTTTGCGCCAGTGGCCGTCAACGTAACCGAACTGCCGCTGCAGACGTGGTTGCTACCCTCGATTTGCACGACAGGTTTCGGGTTGACCTGCACATAGATGGAATCGACCTTGGAACAGCCCTGGGCGTTCGTGGCCGTCACATAGTACGTGCCCGTAGTGCCAATGTTCACGTTGCCGGTCTGAGCGCCAGTACTCCAGAGGTAGGTACTGGCCCCCATGGCGGTGATGGTCGTCGTGTTGCCGGCGCAGATGGTGGTATTGCCATTGAAGGTCACATGCGGCAGCGGGTTCACCGTGATCGTGACAGCAGAGCTGGCTATACAGCCGTAAGCGCTCGTCACCGTCACCACGTAGGATTGGCTGGTCTCGGGAGCCACCACAATACTGCTGATGGTATCGCCGGTGCTCCATGCGTAAGCCGTGCCGCCCGTAGCGGTCAGCGTGGTGGACTGTCCAGCGCAGATGGTCTTCGTGCCGAGGACCTGAATTGCCGGCAGGGGTTCCACATTCATCACGCGGCTGACCGTAGTACTACAGCCGTTGGTGTCATAACCCGTCACCGTGTAGGTGGTGGCCGTGGAAGGTGTCACCGAGATGGAGGGCGTAATCTCCTCTGCATTCCAAAGATAGGTATTGGCACCGGAAGCGGTCAGCGTGCCGATGCTGCCGGCACAAACGTAGTTGTTGCCGGAGATTTGCACCATCGGATTTGCATTCACCGTCACATAGATGGAGTCGATGGAGGAGCAGTTATGGGTGTTTGTAGCGGTAACCGTATAGTAGCCCGGATCCGTCACACCGATGGTGGCAGTGCTGGCACCGTTGGACCATGAGTAGCTGGAAGCGCCGGAAGCGGTCACCGTGGCCGTGTTGCCGGCACAGATGGTCGTATTGCCAGAGAAGGTGATTTCAGGAAGCGTGTTGACTACCACGTCCGTCACCAAGGAGGACGAGCAGCCCTTCGCGTTGGTCACCGTCACCACGTAGGATTGCGATGCGGCGGGAGTCACCGTGATGCTGTTGCTGGTGGCACCGTTGTCCCACAGGTAGGAGACACCGCCCGCAGCCGTCAAGGTGGTGGACTGACCGGCGCAAATCGTCTTGGTGCCAGAGACCGTAATCGTCGGCAGAGCTTCCACATTCAGCACTTTGGAGGCGACGGTTTGGCAGCCCTTGGCATCGGAACCGGTCACCGTATAGGTGGTGGTGTTTGCAGGAGCCACCGAGATGTTTCGCTGGTGCTCCACACGTATGCGTTCGCACCGGAGGCGGTAAGCGTGGCCCCATTGCTATAACAGATGTAATCCGGTCCGGCAATCTGCACATTAGGATTCGGATTTACATTTATATATATAGAATCCGTCTGCTGACAACTCTTATCGTTGGTGACGGTCACCTTGTAATATCCTGCGGAAGAGACCGTGACCGACTGGGTGGCAGCGCCCGTGGACCAGAGGTAGGAATTTCCACCGGCAGCGGAAATCGTGACGGAATGACCGGCACACATCTCCGTTTCGCCGCCAAAGGTAATCACCGGAAGGGCATTCACCGTCACCTGCGTCTCCAAGCTGGAGGTGCAGCCGAGGGCATTGGTCACCGTAACCACGTAGGCCTGTGTTGCCGCCGGGCTCACCGTGATGGTGTTGCCGGTGGCCCCGTTACTCCATTGATAGATAGTGCCGCCCGTAGCCGTGAGCGTAGTGGACTGGCCGGCACAGATGGTCTTGTTGCCGGTAACAGAAATCACCGGAAGGGGTTCCACATTCACCACCTTGGAGGAGGTGGAGTGACAGCCCTTGGCATCGTAACCCGTCACCGTGTAAGTGGAAACGGCGGCAGGCGTCACTGAAATTTGCGCCGTGGTCTCGTCGGTGCTCCACACATACGTCGCCGCACCCGAAGCCGTCAACGTGGCGACATTGCCGAGGCAAATGTACTCAGGACCGGCAATCTGGACGTTGGGGTTCGCATTCATCAGGACAGTCACGGAGGCGGTGTTGCTGCAGTTCTGCACGTCGGTGGCAGTCACCGTGTAGGTGCCGGCACTGTTGAGAACCACCGTCGCACTCTGTCCGCCGTTGCTCCAGGCATACGTGTTCGCACCCGTAGCCGTGATGCTGGTGGACTCACCTGCGCAGAATTCCGTGTTACCGGTAAAGTTCACAATCGGGAGGGCATTCACCGTCACCGTTGCAGAGGTGCTGGCCATACAGCCGTAAGCGTTGCTGGCCGTCACCGTATAAGACTGGCTTGCGGACGGAGCCACAGAGAGGCTGCTGCCCGTATTGCCGGTATTCCAAAGGTAGGAAACTCCGCCAGTGGCTGTGAGCGTAGTGCTCTTGCCCTTGCAGATGGTCAAGTTGCCGTTAATCTGCGGCGTAGGAAGTTCGTGGACCACCACTCCGCGGGAGGCCGTAGAGGAACAACCGTTAGCGCTGGTGGCCGTCACCGAGTATTGTCCGGGCAAGGTGACCGTCGTGCTCGGGTTATGGTCGCCGTTGCTCCAGGCATACTGGGCGATGCCTTCACCTGAAACGGTCAGTGTGGTGGACTGGCCTTCGCAAATTTCACTGTCACCGATGATGCCGATTTGCGGCAGCTCGTAAACGGTCACCGTGGAATGATAGACCTGCGAGCAGAGATTTGCGTTCGTGATCGTCACTTGATAGTTGCCGGCTTCCGTCACGGTGATGCGGCTCTGATGGCTGCCCGTGGACCAAAGGTAAGTGCAGCCGGCCGGAGCATCGGTGGTCAGCAACGCCTGCTGTCCGCGGCAGATGCTTGCCGATTCCGTGACCGTAGCCGCCGGCAAAGTGTTCACCGACACAGTCTTCTGCACGGGAACCGAACAACCGTTCGATCCGGTTACTGTAACCGTGTAATTTCCTGAATTGCTAACGGTGATATGGTCTTCAAAACTGCCAGTACTCCATTGGTAAGCCGTGCCGCCCGAAGCGGTCAGCACGGTGGTGTCGCCCTGGCAGATGGAAGTGGAACCGCTGACAAACGCCGACGGCAGCTGGTTCACCGTAACCGTCGTGGAAGCGGTGGCGGAACAGCCGTTCTCATCGGTCACTAACACCGTGTAATTCGACGTAACTGTAGGCGAAACCGTGATGGTCGCCGTGTTCTGTCCGGAATTCCAGTTGAAGGTGGTAGCCGAGGTGATGGCCGTCAGGGTAACCTCATCGCCTCTACATATCGTATTCTGTGCCAAAATGTTCACCACCGGTGCGGGGTTCACCAAAACGGTAGCCGACGCGGTAGCCGTACAGCCGTAGGTGTTCGTGGCCGTCACTGTATAGGTGCCAGTGGCATTCACCGTAATCATCGCGTTCATAGTCCCATCGTCCCACTCGTATGTGGTGCCACCCGTGGCGCGCAAAGTGGTGGACTGGCCCTCACAAAGGGTCAAGTTGCCGCTGATGGTCGGCGACGACATGGGATATTCGCTCACAATAGCCGACAACGTGCTCTGACAACCGCTGGAGTTGGTCACCGTAACGCCGTACTGACCAGCGGAGGTGATGGTGATATCGCTCGATGTGCTGCCGTCGAACCAGTGATAGGTGTTGGTCTCGTCGCCCGTCACCGACAGCGTGGTGCTCTGTCCATGACAGAAATAGCGGTTTCCGGAAATCGTGGCATTCACCGTGGCTTGGGTAATGGACACGCTCTTGGTGGCCGTACAGCCGTATTGGTCGGTGCCCGTGACGGTGTAAGTGCCGGCATACGAAGCTGTAATCGACTGCGACACCTCACCGGAACTCCATTCATAGGTGGAAGCACCCGTAGCGGTAACCGTCGTGCTGCCGCCTTGACAATAGGTCGTGCGGCCATTAATCTTCACATTGGGAATCGGATGGACCTCCAAGGTCACCGACTGAGTGTTGGTACATCCGTTGCCATCCGTACCCGTCACCGTATAGGTGCCCGCCGAGATAACCGTGATGCGGTCGATGCGCGAGCCGTTGTTCCAACGGTAACTGTTGGCGCCGAATGCCACAAAGAGGGAACTCATCCCTTCGCAAATGCTGGTGTTGCCCGAGATGGTGATTTCGGGCAGCGAGTTCACCGTGACAGTAATGCTCTTCGATTTGGAGCAACCGTAGGCAGTCGTAACCGTCACCGTGTAGGTGGTAGTCTCAGTCGGGGAAACCGTGCGGGCATTGTCGGTAGAGCCGTCCTCCCAAAGGAAATCCACACCACCCACAGCCTGCAATAGCAAACTGCTGCCGTAACAGACATGGTCATAGCCCACAATCTCCGCAGCAGGCAGCGCGGCAGGATCCACGCGCACCGTGTCAGAAGCGGAACAGCCGAAAGCGTTGGAGACCGTCACAGAATATTGTCCGGTCAGGCTCACCGTGATGGAAGGCTCCGTGGCGCCATTGCTCCACAGATAGACACCGCCCGTGGACTGCGCGGTCAAAGTCACAGTACTGCCCGTACACAAATAAACCAAATCGGGCAAAACCAACGTGGGAGACTCCTTCACCACCAAATTCACGTAAAAGACAGAGTCGTAAGCCGAAGAGGTATGCACGATGTAGCGATAAACGCCAGCCTGCGTAAGCACACTGTCAAACACGGTCACCGGCATCTCGTTGGAACAGACCTCTCTGTAAATCGTATCGTAGTTGAAGACGGCCGGATGGATGGTCAGATTGATGGAAACCACACTGTCGCAGCCATCCACCGTGGTAAGGATCTGCTCGTGATAGCCGCCCGTGTAGTAGGCGCTGTCGAGGAAAATGTACGGAAGATCAAACTCACCCACCTCAACGTCGATCGTCTCAGCAATGTAGATGGGGTTGTGGTGCACGTTCAGCGTAACCACACTGTCATAGCCGTCCAGATGGTAGGTGAAAACGTGCGGTCCGGCGGTGGTAATCTGCGTTCCGAGGAACTCCACCGTCTCGTTCGCGCAAACCGTCGTGTCCAACGTGGTGTTATAGACCTGATACACCGTAAGAAGCAGCGAATAGACAGTATCGCATTCGTCCTCCGTAGCTGCCGGCGCAATCTGCTGATAAACACCAGTTTCCGTGTAAGGAACGCCGCGATAGATGTACGGGATGTCGTTGCGGGTCACCGTCGCCGTATGGGTGTATTTCCGGTTCGGTCTCACCGTGAGGTCCAACGTGACATTCACGCTGTCGCAGCCATAGACGTTCTTCAACATCTTGGAGTAAAGGCCAGTTGTGTAATAGGGGGTGCCGTAAAACTCGTACGGCCGCTCCGACTCACAGATAGTCACGGTCACCGTGTCAACCCCAGGCGTATTATTCAGCATAATACGAAGGGTGTGATAGTCCGTGCAACCAAACTCGTTGGGCTCCGTGTATGTGTATAACGTGGAGACCGTGAACGTGGTGTCGCCAAAGGTGTAAGAACTGTCGGCGGTGCAGATGTTCACAGTGTCAAAAATAGACGGGAAAGTGTTGATTACCACCATGGTGTAATCTCCACAAACCGTATCGTGTTGATGAAATAGGTTCCAGGAGCAGCGAAAGCGTGCACGGAATCGTAAGTATAGGGGAAGGAGTCCGGACAGAGCGTCACGGTCACCGTGTCCATCTCCGGCACCGTAACGGTAAGGTTCAGAACCACTTGCAGGCTGTCGCAACCGTAAGCGTTGGTATAGTTGATGGTGTAAGATCCCGACTCGTTATAGGGTTGGCCGTCATAGACATACGGCAGATCCGCACGGCACACGACAGCATTGACCGTGTCCACGAGCGAAGAGGCCGGATTAACCGTCAGCACCAGTATCGTGAAAGCTTTGCAGCCGTAGGGGGTGTTACGAATGATGGTATAAGTGCCAGATTCCGTATAGCTGTTCCCCATGAACACGTAGGGGAGTTTGTTCATACAGACCTCAGCATAAACGGTGTCCCTCTCAAGCGAGTAGCGCGTCACCGAGTAGGTTTTCACCATGGGACAGCCGTCCTCATCATAACCCAGGACAATGTCGTAGTTGCCCGGCTCAGTGAACGGGATATTGTCATAAACCACCGTATCTTGGCCCGGACACATCGGGACATTGATGGTCGTGTGCGCCCCTTCGAGCACCTGAAGCCGAAGCAGGGTGCTGGAGCTGTCACAGCCGCTCACCGTAGAGCTGGTGATCCAGTAGTCGCCCGTCTGGGTATAGAAATTCTCCCGAAAAGCATACGGCAAGTTGTTGCTGCAGACCCGTGCTGTAACCGTGTCCTTCACATCATAACTCTGCCCGATGGTGATGTTATAGATATTCAGGACATTCATCACAATCTGCCCTTGCACAGGGATGTACTGGGGTATCTGAACGGTCGTGTCGCCATAATAGACCGTATTGTCGGCAGACAGCAGAACACTGTCGCAGCCGAACACCGAATAGTAAACCGTATCCACAGGATAGGCATCATTCTGTGCAAAGACCTTTCCACCGAAGGAAAAAGCCACAGTCATCAAAGCAAGCATCAACTGCTTGAAAATCACAGATTTATTCATTGTTTTAGATTTTATATTCCAAATAACGTATTTCTAAACAAAAGATTGCAAAAATACACTTTTTTGGAGAAAAGGCAATGAATAAAAATTATAGGAGATTCGGCGCTCCTGCCGACATAAAAAACGACGTGTAGAGACGTCACAATGTGGCGTCTCTACGATTTGAAAATCTCAAACCGCCCGAGATGCCATTTCTGGAGGCGGAACTGCACGGAGGTACGAAGCACGCCCAATCCGTAGCGGCAGCTGCGGCGGAAATTGATGGAGGAGGCCTCCGGGAAATATTTGGTCGGGCAGGTAATCTCCCCGATATCGAAGTCAGCGTAAATGATTTGCGCCAACATCTGGTTGTCGAAGACGAAATCGTCGGAATTGCGCATGAATGGGACTTTCTCCAAAACCTCGCGGGTGAAGGCGCGGTAGCCGGTGTGGTACTCCGACAGTTTCTGGCCCGTCATCACGTTCTGGAACCAGGTCAGACAGCGGTTGAAGAAGTACTTGTAGTGCGGCATCCCACCCTTCAACGCGCCGTTGCCGAGGATGCGCGAAGCTAAGACGACGGGGTATAACCCGTTGACCATCATGTAGGTTATGGATTCGATGAGCAGCGGGGTGTATTGGTAGTCGGGATGCAGCATGATGACGATGTCGGCACCGAGCTCCAACGCCTTGCGGTAGCAGGTCTTCTGGTTCGCGCCGTAGCCTTTGTTCTCCTCGTGCCGGATGACATGCCGGATGCCCAACGAACGGGCCACCTCGACGGTCTCATCCGACGAGCAGTCATCCACTAAGATCACCTCATCCACGATGTCGGTGGGCACCTCGCGGTAAGTCTGTTCCAATGTTTGTGCCGCATTGTAGGCCGGCATCACGACTACGATTTTCTTTCCTTTTAACATTGTTGGTTTAAGGTTGAAGGTTGAGGGTTTAAGGTTTAAGGTTTAAGGTTTAAGGTTTAAGGTTTAAGGATTACGCGGTTACACGGTTACGCGATTTAATTCCGTGCGGCGAACAACAACGACGCTCAATTCGTACAACAGCCATATCGGCAACGATACGATGATGAGGGTGAAGGCGTCGCCGGTGGGGGTGATGATGGCCGAGAGGATGAGGATCGCCACGATGGCGTGACGGCGGTATTGCGTCATCCATTCTGCCTTCAAGAGTCCGAAATGCGCTAACAACCAGCTGATTATGGGAATCTCAAAGACAATCCCGAACACCAAGCTCATCATCAGCAGCGTGTCCATGTATGACTGCAGGGTCAGCATGTTGCGCACTTCGTCGCTCACCTGGTAAGTGCCGAGAAAGCGCACCGTAAGCGGGAAAACGAACAGGTAGTTGACCGCCACCCCGACGAGAAACATCCCGTAAGCGGCTAACACAATGCTGACAGAATGCTGCCGTTCTTTCTCGTAGAGGGCGGGCCTCACAAAGTCGAACAGCACGTAGATGATGTACGGGGAGGCCATCAGAACCCCGAATGCGCAGGCCGTCTTGAGGTGGATCATAAACTGCTCGGTGAGGCCGGTGTTCATCAGTTGGATGGAGAAGTCGCCACCACCGAAAAGCCGGTACATGAAGAATGTGGAGTCCTTCGGGGCGAGCACCACTTTGAAGAGCAGATCCTTGAAACAAAACGCCAGCATGGAGAATCCGAGCGCAGCCACCAGTATCCTGATCAGGCTGCCGCGCAAATCCTCCAGATGATCCCAAAACGACTTGCTTTCCGCCGCCTCGGACATCTTTTACTCGGGCTTGTTGGCCGTTTCGTTCGTATCCTCCTCCTTGCCGGCCGGCTTCTCGTCTTTGCCGTCCATGCCGTTCTTGAAGGAGCGCACGCCCTTCCCCAGACCGCTCATCAGTTCGGGGATCTTCTTCCCGCCGAACAGCAGCAGCACGATTAGGGCGATGATGATGATTTCTGACATTCCGATTCTCATATTGGTAAAGGTTATGGGTTATTTTATTGACGCCCCACACTGCGGCTTCGCCTTGTGTGGGGTTAATTGCGCTTCGCGCGTTTTGCCTCTCCGAGGCTGCTCAAGGAATCATAATTCATAATATCTTCACGACCGGAACATGATGTCCTTAACCAGGGGGCCGAAGTCCTCCTGCATCCTTTTCAGTATCTGCGATTTATGACCGAAGAGCTCGAATTTGAGGGCGGCGTTCTGCACCCGCACGTAGAGGATGCCGTTGCGCAGGTCCTCACACTTGGAGAACTGGGCGCAGATAGCCCCGACGTATTCCGGCCAGCGTTCGAACAGTAGCTGCTTGTCCATCAGGTGCTGCTTCCCCGACTGGCTGACGAATCGTCCCACCAACTCCTTGAGGTTCATTTCGTGATTGTCTCTATCCATTATCTTAGACTTTAGACGTAAGACTTTAGACTTTTGAGGTCTCACGTTATTTCAGACTTTTGTATGTATCCCTATTATTACAATTCTTCGTTTTTATTACTTATCACCTTTCAAGTCTCAAGTCTTAAGTCTTAAGTCTTAAGTCTCTAAAGTATTTGCATATATTTGTGGCTCTGTAGCGACACACGCCACTTGGGGTGTTCCAGCACGTAGTTGACGAGGCGGCTCATGATGACGTTGCAGCGGTTCCAGTCGGGCTGGAGGAGGAGGAGGCAACGACGGTTGACCTTCTGGGAGTTCGACTCGGCCCAGGCGAAGTCCTCCTCGCTGCCAACGATGACCTTGAGTTCATCGGCTTTGGCGAGGACATCGGATTTCGGGGCAGCGCCATACTTTGGGGAGAGGCAGATCCAGTCCCAATCGCCGGAAAGCGGCTCGGAGCCGGAGGTTTCGAGGAAGCATTTGATGCCGTGCTCGTGCATCTTGCTCGTAAGCGGCTTCATGTCGTACAGCAAGGGTTCGCCGCCGGTGACCACCACGGCCCGTGCGGGCTTCTCCGCCGCCCGCGCCACAATCTCATCCACATCCACCCTCGGGTATTTGGCGGCGTTCCACGTGCGCATCTCGTCACAGAAGGAGCAGCCGACTTCACAGCCCCCCACCCTGACGAACCACGCAGCCTTCCCCGTGTGGTAACCTTCGCCCTGCAACGAGTAAAACTCCTCAACCACAGGGAGATACAGTCCTTTTTTGTCCATTTTTTTCGTTACGTTTTGAAACGGCAAAAGTACATTTTTTTTGTTTAGGGTTTAAGGTTTATGGTTTAAGGATCCGAACCATCACCTTAAACCCCTTAAACCTTAAACCTTAAACCTTAAACCTTAAACCTTAAACCTTAAACCTTAAACCTTAAACCTTAAACCTTAAACCTTAAACCTTAAACCTTAAACCGTGTAACCATTTAACCAAAAAAATCGTATCTTCGCGCCGCTTTATAAATCATACTGAATAAAAAGAAAAACACTATGAGTCAAATCGTTAAAGTTTACGGAAGAGAGATTTTGGACTCTCGCGGAAATCCCACTGTGGAAGTTGATGTCTATACCGCCGCCGGTGCGGTGGGCCGTGCTGCGGTTCCCTCCGGCGCATCTACGGGCGTGCATGAGGCCGTGGAGCTCCGCGACGAGCAGAAAGACCGCTATATGGGCAAGGGCGTGCTGAAGGCCGTCCAGAATGTGAACAGCACCCTCGCGGAGGCCGTCGAAGGCATGGAGGTCAGCGACCAAGCTGAGCTCGACGCCCGCATGATCGAAGTCGATGGTACGGAGAACAAAGGTGCCATGGGCGCCAACGCTATCCTCGGCATCTCCCTGGCCGCTGCCAAGGCCGCCGCACAGGAGACCGGCCAAGACCTCTACCGCTACGTCGGCGGATGCAACGCCAACGTGCTGCCCGTCCCGATGATGAACATCCTCAACGGCGGTTCTCATGCCGACAACCGCGTTGACTTCCAAGAGTTTATGATCATGCCCGTGGGCGCTCCCACCTTCCGTGAGGCCGTCCGCATGGGCTCCGAGGTCTTCCACAACCTCAAGAAGGTGCTCAAGGGCCGTGGTTACTCCACCAACGTGGGCGACGAGGGCGGTTTCGCTCCCGACCTCAAATCCAACGAGGAGGCCCTCGAAGTGATCCTGCAAGCCATCGAGAACGCTGGCTACAAACCGAAAGAGGACATCTGCATCGCCCTCGACCCCGCTTCCTCCGAGTTCTACGATGTCGAGAAGAACATCTACAAGCTGAAATGGTCCACCGGCGACGAGCTCACGCCCGCCCAAATGGTCGATTACTGGAAGGGCTGGTGCGACAAGTACCCCATCATCTCCATCGAGGACGGTATGGCCGAAGACGACTGGGACGGTTGGAGACTGCTCACCGACACCATCGGCGACCGCTGCCAGCTCGTGGGCGACGACCTCTTCGTCACCAACGTGAAACGCCTGCAGATGGGTCTCGACAAGAAGGTGGCCAACTCCATCCTCATCAAGGTCAACCAAATCGGCACCCTCACGGAGACCATCAACGCCGTGCAGCTCGCACAGCGCAACTTCTACACCGCTGTGATGTCGCACCGTTCGGGCGAGACTGAGGACACCACCATCGCCGACCTCGCCGTGGCACTCGGCACCGGCCAAATCAAGACCGGCTCCGCCAGCCGCACCGACCGCATCTGCAAATACAACCAGCTGATGCGCATTGAGGAGATGCTCGGCAGCCAGGCCATCTACCCGGGAAAAGCATTCCCGTTCAGAGGATAATCCGAACAATCACGTAAAAAAAACGCGGCCTCAGTGCCGCGTTTTTTTTTACTCGTATGTCATATCATTTCTGCTCCCGCACCTTCGACTCGCGCGTCCAGTCAACGGTCATGCCGAAGAGCGAAACGCCTAAATAGCCGCGCATCTTCAGGGTTTTACCGCCATCCACAACGCGGATGTATGCCTTGTAGGTACCCTTCTTCCCAGGATATTGGATCTTACCATTCTGGTATTCGTTCTCTTTGGCATTGTACGTCAGATTCGTCATGAACACCAGCCCGAGTTGGTTTTTCTTCTTCGGGTTCTCCACCCACACTACCTTGGCCTCGTACGTGCCGTCTTTGGCCCTGTAAATCTCGCATTGCGACCCTTCCTTGGAGAACGGGTCCACCGAGTGGAAGATGCCGCAGATGTCATCCGCGTTCTGCGCATAACCGCCGACGCAAACCATCGCCATTACAAGAAACAATACGATTTTTTTCATAACCATACAATTTATTGTTTATCGTCCCGTAGAGACGTGCCATGGCGCGTCTCTACATAACCCGTAACCGCTATTCTTCCGGTGCGAACAACGGATCCCAAGCAGGCAACATGATGGGTTTCTGGTCGAAAAGTTTAAGCGTGCCGGAGGGGATGTATTTGGATTCCACCACGAGACGGAACATGTACTCGTTGAACCATTCGTTGGTCATGATGAGGAAGCCGTTGTGGCCGCGGTTGCTGCCCCAGCTGTTCTCCACCATCCACTTGGTGGGGTTGCCGTTTGCATCGAGATCCACACCACAGAGCGTCATCGCGTGGGAGGAGCCGCTGGCAAACGTGCTGACACGCTGTTTCTTATCCATGCCGAAGGTGGTGCCGAAGAGGGAGCCGTAGTCGTAGTTGTTGATGTCCATATAGCCCTTGTCGCGGTCGAGGAACTTGGCCACGTCGCAAGAGAAATACATCATGGTGCTGTCCTTGATGGAGGCGATGGCCATTTGGGCGATCTCCGGCATCGGCAGGTTGAGGAACTTCCAGTTTTGGCCGTCATAGACGTGGCGGTCGTACTCGATCTCATACACCTTGTAGTACTCGCGGGTCGGGTCGTTCATAATCATATAGTAGGTGGAGAAATCCTGATTCACGAACTTGTTGTAGAACGACATCGGGGTGTATTTTTCGGTGCTCACAATCTCGCCCTTGCTGTTGCGCTGCGTCCAGGTGAACTCTGTCGGGGGCTCGCCGAAAGCGTAAGCCAGCATCCGGTAAATCGTCTCCAACATCTCCATCTTGGTGGCCTGCAGTTTCGCCTCGGACATGCCCTTGTTGTTGCACATCTCGCGCAAGATGAGGCCGTCCTCACGGAGTTTCAGCTTGATGAGCTCCGAAATTTTGGAGGTGTGGTTGCTGTTGTAGGTTTCGGGCATCACCTCTTTCGGCACTGCGCCGTATTTGGTCATCAGGTTGGCCACGCCGGTGAACTGTCCGCCGTCGCCGATGGGGTTCTTGAAGAGCCACTGCACGGTCTCATCCTCCATGGACTTCGCGCGGGTGTCGAGAATCGACTGCAGGAAGAGGTTGGCCTTTTCGAGCTGGTCGTAGAAGAAGGTGTAGCACTGCGAGAACTGGAAGTCGTCCGGGAGGTCGTACTTGCGGATGGCCTTGTTGCGGAGCACGTTCATGCCGGTGAACATCCAGCAGCGGCCGGAAGATTCCTGGTTGGTGATGGCCTTGGAGGGCACGGTGTTCGAGATGTGGGCGTCGAAAGCCGTATTGTTGTCGTAATTCACCGCCAACTTGTTGATTTCGTTGCTGTTGATGGCGTTGCGGAGGGCCTTGTTGGTCGGGTCCAATTTATAGGAGCCGCGCAGCATGTTGACCTGCTGCATCGTCAGTCCGCCTTCTTTGTTGATGTTCTGCGCCTGAACGGTCATCATGCAAGCCGCCGCGCAAACGATGAGGAGTAATTTTTTCATATTGTCTGTTTTTTTATTATTGTCAATAAAGTGGCGGCAAAGATACAATTTTTTTTGTTTAAGGTTTAGGGTTTAAGGTTTAAGGCACGGCGACCGCACCAAAATTTTACCTGATCGTTCTGGCGCGGCAACTATGGAGGCATCTGCGTCCCCGCAGATGCTTGTGGCTGGTGCCTCGTGAT
>CAJOKR010000089.1:10640-11227 GCA_905235135.1 uncultured Bacteroidales bacterium | reverse complement strand
CGAAGGCCGCGCAACCGCACCCGACGGTCATGCACGCCGCTCCCGCGCGGCCTTGGGGCACCCGCCGGAGGCTATGAGGGGGTGTTTGCGGAAATTAGGCGATACAAAAAAACGGGTGCGACCGATGTCCGATCGAAACCGTGATTGGGGAATTGTGGTGACAAAAGATTATTCCGCCCTGACCTGTTATTGCTTCACCCAGATTAGCTTGGAGGTGTCATAGCCACGTTTTTTGGGCTTCGGCGAGGATGGTCTCGAGGGGTTCCTGCGGCAGTTCGAGCGTGCGTGAGAGAATCCAGAGATACTTGGTGCTCTTGCTGCCGATGAGCGTGCCAGTTCGTACCAGTTGCCAAGATAGCGTTGCAGGTCAAGGGCTGCACGTGGGTGTTGCAGGTGTGCATTGTTCTTACGCACCTTATCGGATTTCCCGTATTAGCATGCCCGGATAGAATCCGTTGCCCGACACAATCTCGAACGTGGTATATTTCAGCAGGGCGTTTTCCGCCTCTTCCTCCACAGCCATGTAGCGGTTGTCCCAAATTTTTCCTTTAACAGGTTTGATAACACCCACACGTTTGTATTTGGTA
>CAJOKR010000089.1:0-10626 GCA_905235135.1 uncultured Bacteroidales bacterium | reverse complement strand
CCATTTGTTCCAAGACTTCGAACCTTGATGTTGCATTCACGCCTTCCTTAAGTCCAATTTGGACGTGAATCCCATCTTCGGCAATCTCTATAAGAGGCACTTTTACTCGGAAGACCTCATTTTCACGTTGCAGTTCAACAATAGACTTGTCAATCGCACGCTGCATGGTCTTACTAATCAAGTCACCGTTCGTATGTACACCCCGCAACGAGGTTTTGTCGCTTTTCACAGCCTGTTGCCCTACAAATTTAAGTTTGAAGAGTTCGGTGTCATTTTCATACGCAGACTTTTTCGTGGCATCAATATTGTCTTTGTCATAATAATAATTGGTATAGAAGACATTGGCAATACTGTCATTCCACTCTAACTGATAAAGATAGGAAGTGACTTTGACAGAAAAGCCAGCAACCAAATCAGAAACGTTCGAACCAAGGTCAGCGATTGATTTGGTTAAATCTGCCACCGCACCTGTCTTATTCCCCCCTGAGGCATTGCTAACAGAGCCAGCGACCGCGGCAATTGTGCCAAAAATCGCGGCGGCAGCTATGGCATTGCTTTCCTTGTCAATGTAACTTATCTCATTGACCAACAGGAAAGTATTGCCTATCAATTCCTCACCGGCATCCGACAACATAGCTATTCCGCGAACACTCGACCGCGCCAAAGCGACATCCAATAGAGACGCATTATAATTGCCTCTTTCTGCGACTAACTCCATGGAAAAAGCTCCAGTATTCTTATCACGATTGAACCACTTGGATACCATACGTTTGGCGAGCTGCGACTTGTATAGAAAACGTTCAATAGGAACAAGTTTGTTTTCTATCTTCGACACATCCTTTATGGATTTCAAACCCAAGCTATGGTCGTTGAATTTATCCGGCACAGTAAAATCAGCGAAGACCTGTTCCATTTCATTACTATACTTTATGCCTGTATTCAACATGATAGAGTATAGGGAACTTCTTCGATAGCTTTGTTCAAGCTGGCCTTCCTGTGCCTGGCAGATGCCAAGCGCCACAAGAAACAGCACCAGTGAATATAATTTTTTCATCCTCATTTTTTTTAGAAATCCCAAATATCTTCAGGAGCTGTATATTCAACTGAGGTACCCTCTTTTTCACGCGTTTTATTAAGTCCTTTCATGTATTTGTTGTATGCTTTTTCAAAATCGCGTTGCGAAACAACTTTTACATTAGATGGCACCGTGAATACACTTGCATCGGGCGTCATCCGCTCCATTGATTTCACGACACGGGTTTGATATCTGACAGATTTCAACAATGGAGCAGGACAATCTTGTTTGATTTCGGAAGTATGTTCATAATAAGGCATGCCGTAAAAATACGAGTATGGTTTGAGCAGTTCTGGAGACAAAAAATCCTTAAGACAGACATCGAATGCGAAAGAGGTCACTTTATAATTTGCTCCTTCAGGAGTAAAGGATGTATCAATACTGTATTTTATGGCAGGATAGCCATCTACAAGACCTTCAAGCGCCTCGGTTTTCTTCCATTGGGCGAGTTTTCTCAAATATCCCCCGTTGTTTAAGATTTTCTCGTTGGTTTCAATCAAGTTAGTCACCGTATTTTTTTGCGTCATTTGAATGGCAGGACATGCCACATACACAGCATCCTCCTTCAAATCAATATAGTTTATCAGCTGTGTAGCTACATTAAACAAGATAAACTTGTCATTCGTAATATAGACAACTTCTTCGGAGGTGCCTTGGATGTCGGAAAACATCTTGTACAATCCTCGGCTTGTTGTATTTACGGTATAAACTATTTTGCCCTCAAAGGGTTGTTGTCCAAAGGCCATAAAGCTTGCTAAGAATAACATTATGACGCAAAATGTTTTTTTCAGGCTTGATGCTGCATAGAATTTACAATGTTTCATAACAATGAATTTTTAAGGTGAATAATATTAAATTTGAATAGATTGTCTTGTTATCGGAACAGCCAGTTTACGTAGTTGTTGACCGGTTGCTGATGATTGCCGTATGCTACGCCTACAGCACGCCATGCTTTGATGCGTTCTTTCTCCAAATCAACGCCGTCTTGGTAGATTTTCATCTCAAACTTCCAGTCATCAAGCACTTTGTCCTTGATTCCGCGGTACAAGGCCATGCCCTCGTTATAGCACTTGGCATCAGGATAGATGGAAGCCAGGTGTTCGCCGGCCTTCTTTGCCCCGTTAACATTCTGCTCAGCAGCCCAGGCCGCACGTGCTTTGGCCAAGTTCACATCACAAAGATGATCTACATACTGTTGGTAAATATCAGCAGTTGCCTCCAAAGCCTGATCGTAGCACTTGCACACATCGGGAATAGCGACAAGTTCATACAAAGCCGCTTCGTAATCCTTCTGTTTGGCCAGCGACTGCGCTTTCTTTACAATATTGTCACACTGAGCCTCGTAGTAGGCGACAATCTTGGCTTTACCCTCCTCGGCAAATTCTTTGAACTGTTTCGAGTTGGGGTTGATATGCTTTATTGCGTCTATGTAAGACTTGGTTTCGTTCGTACCCACACCCTTTGCACTTACCGTTGTGGTAGCAAACAGTTTCTGGTCGAAGCCATCTGCGATGTATAAGGTGATTTCCATATTCTGTGCTATTTGTTGTGGAGGTCCTGCCACGATGTCTTTGCTTATCGGTGTGATGGTCGCTGTGATGAAGAAACGGGAATAGCCAGCTTCAGCAGCCAAACCGTTTTGTGCGGCCACCTGTTTCAGCTTATTAATCAAATAAGTCTCGGCCCCTGCTGGCAGCGGGTCGGCCTGCTCCGGCAAAGCAATGGACAAGGCAATTCGTGATTCCCCATCCATGAAATTATTTTGTGCAGATAGCTTGCCCATAAACAGTGCGGCCATGACAGCCATTACTATAAAAATGTTCTTTTTCATCTTTTTGTATCTTTATTTTTCACCAATCACCAAAATGGCTCTGCCCAAGCCGCGGGTCATCACTTTGGACTGAATCTGATATTCCTGACGCAAGTAAGTGCGCAGGTTACGCACAAAACCTTCTGCATCCATTGAGGCACCATTGGTTTTGTACAAGGGTATTCTCACCTGCTCATATTGAATGTAGTTTTCGCTTGCGTCGGATTTGTTGAAGATGTGATTTACCGTATTGGCGTTCATCCATTCGTCAATGATTTCGGTCAACTCGACGCCATTGAACTCTGTTTCCAGATCCATTTCGCCCGTGTCGAACACTCGTACATCTACAGCTACCTCACGACCTTTTGCTATCAGATCGTCAAAATAGCTTTGCAATTGGAAACAAAAATTATCCATGTGAGTCACCACAGCTTCTTGCAGTAACACAGGTGTTTCAGCCGTGAAAGACGGGTCACCTGTACCCTGCGCACCGGCAATTTGCTTGTCCGTATAAGAATCTATCCCTTGTAAGATATAGGTGATGGATTTCTTAGGCCCCGTTGTGTTCACGGTCCAAGTGATCTGCATGATGATATCGGCTTTGGCCGTGCGGCGCAAACGGTCAAGGGGAGTCTCAGCCAACTCTGCACCTGAAGTTTTGCTCACCGTCATATTGTCCTCAGCCATACGTTGTTCAATGGATTTTAACACCGACTCAAGATTTTTCAACGGGAAACCTCTATCCGCCATCAACGTATTGATAGCTCCGATGACCAATAAAAGATCCGCATCATTTTGCAAGGCTGTTTTATAATCTGGAACCTTTTGTGTTGTGCCCTGATTGTCAAAAGTGGTCATATAGCCATGTTGGTTACACCACACATCGCTTGGCACCACCATAATAGTGGGTTTCTTCTCTTGAGCCGATAAACTCAAAACGAAACAGAGAAGAATTATGGATAATCCGAATCGTTTCATATCAGGAAAATTAAAATTCATAACCTATTTTAAGCAGAATACCACTACCGAAATCAGTGTCGCCAAGTTTATAATTGACCATTTGTCCTATAAAATTGGCACTCATTGCAAAATTGTTACGTTTGGCACCCACTCTGAAACCGACACCAGCATTAAAGAAAAAATTGTCAAGAATAGCGTATCCTATGTCTGCATTCCAGAAAGGCACGCACATTCGCGATTTCTGGCTGATGATATTACCTCTTAAATTGACAAATAGCGGCACACTCATAGGAGCCTTGATTTTATGTATATTACGATATAAAGTATAATCTGGGTCGTTGTTCAGGTTATACCTGGCGCCGATGCCGACACCTATTTTCAGATATTCCGAGAAACGATAACCGTTGGTAAACGTCAACGAAAAAATGCCCGTCCCATAATCTTCGTCATACCACAATCCACCAATATGAGCTTCTGCGGCGCACCACCAGCCTTTATCCAGATCTGAGTAGTCAACATATTGGGCTCCTTTGGGTTCTTTGGGGGTCTTCACTTCAGTGCCGCCTATTTGTACTTCCCGCACTTCCGCTTTTCGATAAGTCAGCGTTTCTCCATTCCCCAAAACGACAGACACTTCGTCGGTGTTTTTCACCACCTTACCTTTCACCACATTGCCATTATTCAAATAAATTACATCCTGTGCGTTCAAGAATGTGGCAAACATGAAGCAGCAGGTGAAAAGAGTTAAGATTCGTTTCATATTGTCAGGGTTTGATGATTTTATCTTCTATAAGTCGTTGTTGCAACTCAGCGCGAAGCACTCTCACGGTGACACAACATTTCACTTGTGTCTCAGTGTTCTCTTTCTTGCTGGTCATAGGACGACGGTCTTCCATGGAAACATACTGTTTATAATCACCGCCATCTTTGAAAAAAACATTGAAGTAATACTGATACTTCTCTTCCGCATTCACTTCATAAATGAGAGGTTTCGTATTACATTCCTTACTTCCGTTCCTGATGCCCTTGAAAATCACCTCTTCAACGGCATTTTTCTTGGCTTGTTCAAGAGCATCAACTTTGTTGCGCCCGATTCCCCACACTCTCAATGTTTGGGAGCCATCGCCCTCAACGCCCATGCATTCGGTTGCGGGGAGCGAATAGTCACCTGATTGTCCAAAGGTTACAAGCCCTCCACAAAACAAAAGTAGCAGCGTACATAAAATTTTTTTCATCTTACCCATAGTTTTTATAAAATTATGTTTTTTACCATAATATATACTAGAAGCCCAAAGCCTTAATAACACCCGCTTTCTCCAAATCTCTGCGGAGCATGTCTTTTTTTACGGATACCACTTTGGTCACTTTGTATTCTTTTTTGTTTACTTTAGTCACCATGAAATTCACATTTTGTTCATCAACAACATATTTGGCATAGTCGCCGGATGCACTGAAAAACTTGTCAAAAAAAGCTTTATGTTCGGTTTCGGCCTCCGCCTTCCCGGCCAGCGGTTTTTGGGTGCATTTTCCGCTAATTCCCTTGAACAATACTCCATGAATTGCATCTTTTTTCATTTGCTCCAGTGCTGCATCAACTGTTTTGCCGTAGCTTGTCACCTCAACCATATAGGTGCCCTGCACACCGACACCAGCGCACGAAATTTCATAGTGCCACTCTTGCGCCTGTGCTTTTGTCGCGAAAAGTAGGATAACAACCACGCACAATAAAAGCCTATAAATTGAATTCATAAATAACCTCTTAACTGATTCACTTCGCAAAAATAAAACTTATTTCTTTGTGAATCAATGTAATATACTATCCAATTCCAATAGATAAATCTATCCATTATGGATAAAATCTCCGAAAAAATTGTAATCCAAGATTCTGGAGATACGCTTCAGCAGGTCGGTGTTGATGGAGGACTTGGCATACACCTTGTACAGATGGTTCGGGGAGCAGGGGATCTGTGCGGCCAACCAGACGGTGGTTCGCCCCTGCTCTTTCAGTTTCGCCTTAATGCGCCTGCCAATGTGTATGTCGTTGATTTCTGTCATAAAAAAAGCGTGGAACTTATTCCTTGCTTGAGTTCAGGGTTTCCACGCCCCACCAATCTAACAAGTCATTCCACGCCGTATCGCTACGGCATTTATAACTCTCCTTGATTGGTTTTTGTCCTCTTAACGAGGACGATGTGGAAATTTGAACTCAAGGATAGCCACAAACGCTATCTAATATGTATTTGCCTGGTTTTTAGTATGTTTCTTCCTTTTCGTTGTTTTTTCGTTAATACTATCTGTGTTTGTTTAATATCATTGTTCGTTAAACCGCACCTCCGTCGTCAGTTCCCGCACACCCCCGCAGCGCAGTTCGGGCATGTTGATGCGGATGTCGCAATCTACCACGAAGATGTTTCCCTCTTCGGAGCGAATCACATTCTCGTCATGGAGGTCGCTGAGGTATATTTCCGGGGTGGCGTATGTCCTTCTTGGGGTTGATCTGTTTGAATCCCATGTTTTGGGCGAAAACAGATATTTCGCTATCCGGGACGTGAGTACCCTTAACAAAAGGTTGCTCCACAATGATTTTAAACTTCCCACATGTTCTTCCAAATCCTAAAACATAAAGTGTGGTTTCAGGGAAAAAGGCGTTATGCAACGTAATCCTGTCAAGTGCAAGTATGGGCTGTAGGAAATAATCAAGCCCTATGGATTTCACTAAAGTGGCTCCGTGGTCATATACCATCGCCTCGCCGCCTTCTGCAATTTTCGCTCCTAAAACATTTTGGAGGGCATTGTTCACATCATCTGTCCAACAACCAACGGTTTTTGCCCATCGTTCTAAGATTTCAGCCTGTTTCTTTCCCCGTTGGAGTTCTCTTTGGAATCCTCCGACATCAGGTGAAGTAGCTCTATCTGCTTGATTTTCTGCTCCCGTGAGCAGGGATGCAACAACATGCGCAGGACCTCCCGCTGCGCAGCCATGCTGTTCCGCCGGTGAAAATCGTTGATATACAAGCCTTCCTGTGACAAATTGTTCCGCATATTCATCCAATTTCTGAAGACCTTCGGGAGTGAAGCCCTCCGCTATGATGGCATTTACCGATTCCCAAAAGTCCCTGTTGTTCATCATTCCGTTGTCCGTTTTTTCAACCCCGCAAAATTACAAAAAAATCCAATATGAAAAAACGGGCGCCGATCTTATTCCGGTTTCCATATTCACCCACGGACAGATGTCGGTGGAGGAATGAATCGTTTCGGGAGCGTAAGCACGATTGGATTTTGTATTTTTGCCGAAATTTCTGTATTTTTGCATTTTCTTTCATTCTAAAAAAAACGAGTTTATGGCTCAAAAATTCGGCATGACATGGTGGGGGGAGCAGTGGCTGAACGCCCTCTCCCGCATCGACTACAGCAACCGGCTGCCACGCGGCGCCGCATACGCACGCAAGGGTGCCGTGCTGCGCATCGACGTGAAAGACAACCTCGTCACCGCCAAGGTGCAGGGCAGCAGAAAGAAGCCTTACGACATCAGCATCACCATCCCCAAATTCAAGCAACAAGAGATAGACCTGCTGATAGACAACGTTTTGGAAAACCCAACACTGCTGGCACAACTGATGAACCGCGAGCTGAGTCCGCAAATCATGACCATCGCGCGAACCATCGGCTTGCGCATTTTCCCCTCCTCGTGGAAAGACCTCGGCATGAGTTGCAGCTGCCCTGACTGGGCGGTACCCTGCAAACACCTCGCCGCCGTCATCTACATGATGAGCCGCGAAATTGACAACAACCCCTTCCTGATTTTCGAGCTGCACGGCGTGAATTTCCAGCAGGAGTTCGAACACCGGGGCATTACCGTGGATACGAAAACCGACCTCGCTGTCCCCGAATGGCGCACCCTTTTCCAAGAAGCGAAAAAGAGAGCCAAAACGCAGCCCGACAGTCCGTTCCAACGAGTGGATTGCTCCCATCTGAGCCGTCTTGCCGAACCGCTGTGCCAACTGCTGTCCCCGAACCCGCCGTTTCACCCTCAGGGCGACTTCCAGAAGCTTTACCTGAACCAGATTTTGAAACTATCACGGCAGGCAGAGCGTATCCTCGACGGGCGGAAAAGCCTCCCGGAACTCACCCAAACCCAATCTCTTCCGCTACATCGTACAGACAACGTCCGGTTTTCAATCGATGAAAGCGGACTCCTTCTCCCAACGTTAACATACGTTGACGAACAGGACGAAAGGGCTTGCATCCAAGAAGAGGACATCCCGGCCTCCGTTCTTGCCATTCCCGCCGACTACATCGCCGATTTCGATCCCAGCGTGGCCGCCCTGCACCAATCGCTGATGGCCGCTCTGCACCTGCTGCGCAACGGTTGCGTCATCCCGCAAATCGTGGCCATCCCGCAAAGCCACTACATCGTCCGCTGGCTGCCGGCACTGTTGGACGACGAGGTCAAAGCGGTCGCGGAAGCCCTCGCCCGCATCACACCCGCCGACATGGTTCGCACCCGCCGTCCGGACCGAGAGAAAGGATCTCCCGTGGTGAATCCCTCGGAGCATGTCCTGTCGTGGACTATCACGTGGCTCGTGTCCATGTTGTCGGACAACTGCTTTGGAGACAAGGTCTTGGAGATGTTCTTTGCTGACTGCGAACAGACTTTCCAAGGGGTCGGGGAGACGGAAATTCCTGGCGGCATCAAGTCTTGGCTCGACCGTTTGCACCTCTCCTCGGGGCAATACCGCCCCACGCTGATTGTCTCCGAAACCGATGACGGATTTTCGCTCGACCTGACAGTAACAGTCAACGGCAAAGACATACCGCTGCGAAATGTCCTGTTGCAGAAGAAATACGAAGCCGAAAGGTTTCCCGCCTTGAAAGAGTTGTCGCTGCTCACCCCGTTTGTGAGTGGTTTGGACCGTTACATCAACAACAAGGCTAAAGACCCTATCTTGTTCACATTGAACAGTTTCGCCCCGTTTCTCACGAACATCATTCCGGCAGTCAGGCTGTTGGGTGTCCGCGTGGTGATGCCCAAGTCGCTGCAGGAACTGATTCGCCCGCGTGTGTCGATGAAAATCTCCAAAAAGGAGTCGTCAGGTTATCTGCGTTTGGACGACCTGCTTTCTTTCGACTGGCAGGTGGCGTTGGGTGACCATTTACTGTCGGAGAAGGAGTTTCTGAAACTCGTGCGCAACGCCAACGGCCTCATCCGTTTCAAGAATCAGTACATCTACGTGCAGGAGGGCGATCTGGCGAAACTCCAAAAGGCATTCGCCAACGGGCGGGAGATGCCTGCGAACCAGCTGCTTCAGGCGGCGCTTTCCGAGACTTACGACAAAGCCAGGGTGGAGCTGAGTGATGAGGTGCGGAAACTGATCCAAGAGCTGACCGCGCAGACGGAAGTACCCGTACCCGAGGAAATCCATGCGACGCTGCGCCCTTATCAGGAGCGGGGTTACGCCTGGATGTACCGCAACATGCGCATCGGTTTCGGCAGCATTCTCGCCGATGACATGGGTCTGGGAAAGACGTTGCAGGTAATCACGCTGCTGCAGAAGTTGAAAAACGATGGGTTGCTCACGCGGAAAACGCCCGCGGCCGTCATCGTCCCCACCGGCCTCATCACCAACTGGCAGGAAGAGGTCGCCCGTTTCGCCCCAGATTTATCGGTGTTTGTCTATCACGGGCAACAACGTGACATCAAGCAGTTTAAAGAGGATATTCTGCTCACCACCTACGGCGTGATGCGCTCCGACATCGCCACGTTGAAGAAGCGGAAGTGGCAGGTGGTGGTCATCGACGAGGCACAGAACATCAAGAATGCCGAGACGGCGCAGAGCAAGGCGGCCCGCAGTCTGCCCGCCGCCACCCACATCGCCATGAGCGGCACCCCGGTGGAGAACCGGCTGTCGGAATTCTGGTCGGTGATGGACTTCGCCAACAAGGGATACTTGGGCAACATCAAGTATTTTCAAGAGCATTTCTCCCACCCCATCCAGAACAACGGCGATCAGGAAACGGCGGCCCTGTTCCGCAAAATCACCGCACCGTTCCTGTTGCGCCGACTGAAGACGGACAAGAGTATTATCAGCGACCTGCCCGACAAAATCGAGCAGAACGAGAACGTGTATCTTACGGAGAATCAGGCTTCTTTGTATGAGCAAACCCTGCATGAGGCCATGAAGGAAATTGAGGGAATCGAGAGCACGGACAACCGTTCGCTTTTCAAGCGAAAGGGACTGGTGCTGCAGATGATACTTGCGCTCAAGCAGATATGCAACCATCCGGCGCTTTTCCTCAAGAACGGCGATTTTGTGCCGGAGCTTTCCGGAAAAAGCATGTTGCTGCTCGACTTGCTGCAAAGCATCGTGGAGAGCAACCAAAAAGTGCTGATCTTCACACAGTTCAAAGAAATGGGGGATATGTTGGTACCGATGATTACGAAACGGGTGGGCGAACGGCCGCTTTTCCTGCACGGCGGTTGTTCCGTGAAAGAGCGCAAGGAGCTGGTGGAGCGTTTCCAGAACAACAGGGGCGACCATATCTTCCTGTTATCGTTGAAAGCGGCGGGCACAGGCCTGAACCTGACGGCCGCGAGCCATGTCATCCACTACGACCTGTGGTGGAACCCTGCCGTGGAGGCGCAGGCCACCGACCGGGCCTACCGTATCGGGCAGCACCAGAACGTGCTGGTACACCGGTTCATCACCCGTAACACCTTCGAGGAGCGCATCGACGCGATGATTCAGCAGAAGAAAGACTTGGCGGAGCTGACCGTGGCCAC
>CAJOKR010000088.1 GCA_905235135.1 uncultured Bacteroidales bacterium | reverse complement strand
GCCTGCATCACCTCCTCGATGTCGCCGTTCATGAAGTTGGCGAGGTTGTACATCGTGTAGTTGATGCGGTGGTCGGTGACGCGGTTCTGCGGATAGTTGTAGGTGCGGATTTTCGCGGAGCGGTCGCCGGTGGAGACCATCGTGCGGCGCTTGGAGGCGATTTCGTCCAAATATTTCTGGTATTCGCGCTCGAACAGGCGGGTACGCAGCACGCGCATGGCCTTTTCGAGGTTCTTGATCTGCGATTTCTCGTCTTGGATGGAGACCACAATGCCGGAGGGAATGTGGGTGAGGCGCACGGCAGAGTAGGTGGTGTTCACGCACTGTCCGCCGGGCCGGAGGCGCAGAAGGTCTCTTTCTTGATGTCGCTCTGCTTGAGTTCCACATCGAACTCGTCGGCCTCGGGCAGCACCACCACGGAGGCGGCGGAGGTATGCACGCGACCCTGCGACTCGGTTTGCGGCACGCGCTGCACGCGGTGCACGCCCGACTCGTACTTCATGATGCCATAGACGCCGTTGCCGGTCACGGAGAAGTCGATTTCCTTGTAGCCGCCCACGGTGCCTTCGGTCATGGAGAGCACCTCGATCTTCCAACCCTTCTGGTCGCAGAAATGCTGGTACATGCGGAACAGGTCGCCGGCGAAGATGCTGGCCTCGTCGCCGCCCGTGCCCGCGCGGATCTCCATCTGGGCGTTCTTGCTGTCCTGCGGGTCGGAAGGCAGCAGCAACAAGCGAATGTCCTCTTCGAGCGTCTCTTTATCAGACTGATAGGCATCCAATTCTGCTTTCGCCATCTCGCGGAACTCCTCATCCTTTTCGTTGGCTAAGATGTCTTTCGCATTGGCTATATTGTCAATGACATCCTTATATCTTTTATAGGCGTCCACCACGGCCTGCAACTCCTTGTAGTCCTTGCTCAGCTTGACATAGTTCTTCATGTCGGACATCACATCCGGCTTGGTGATTTCCTCGCCGATCTGCAGCCAGCGTTGGTAAATGAGCTCTAATTTATCCAGTAAATCGTTCATATATAAGCCTTTCTGTCCTTTCTATTTCGGGCTGCAAAGATACACTTTTTTCGGCTGGCAAGGCACTCGCAGACGGCTATCACTTGCAGACGGCGGCCTCACTGACATTTATGATGAAGTCGGCCAGTTTTTCGTATTGGGCGTAAAGACTGCTATAAGCATTCCCTACCTCGTAGCCATATTGTCCTTGTTTGAGTGCTTCAATGTGATTGACACGGAGACGGTCGCGGCAGGCATTGACTTTTTGTTCGGCCTCCTCTGCGGCTTGCATACCCTCCTGTTTTCCGCAACGGGGTGACCCAAATCGGGGGTTAGGGTTTCAGGCCGATGGCATCCAGTAGTATCATGACCTCCTCGTCGTAGTCCGTGCGTAGCATGACAGACATCTTTCCTGTTTTCCGCAACGGGGTGACCCAAATCGAGGGTAAGGATTTCAGTCCGATGGCATCCAACAGCTTCACGTCCTCCTCGTCCTTGATCTTGCTGTTGGTCACATATCCTTTCAGTCCAAGCCCCCACCCTTTTGAACATAAACTCCATTTTTTTTTGCAAAAAATACTGAAACTTTTTGGCAGTGTAAAAAAAAAATACTACTTTTGCGGCGTTTGTTTTTCAACCCGAAAATTTGGACTTTGTTTCTGTAACTATATGATAATAAGCAAATTACCCCCCCCCCATGTAAGCGCCGTGAACGAGAGGCTTGTGTAGCGCAGCCCGGCTTTTCTCCGGTTTTGTTTTTTCATATCCGTAATTTCAAGAAAATTACGGGTCTTTTGTCGTGTCTTGAAGTCAAATAAATAATCAGGTATGAAACATCCTTTACTTTCTTTGTCTTTTGTCATGATGGTGTCGGTTGTCGTGGCACAGCCCAGGACGATGAGCGGATTCGTGGCGGGCGCCGTCACGCAGAACAACACCTATTCGGTGCTCGGGCAACCGTTCGTGGGCACGAGCGAGGGTTACGGCTACCAGGTCGTGGAGGGCATCGCGCAGTCCCAGCTGGTGCGCCGGCATATCAACGCCGTGGTGAAGGCCGGCAAGGCCTACGCCGAAGACGGATTCTCCTACCCGGCCACAACCCCTGCGGGCATCTATCATAACAGCGGCTATGTGGCGTATGGCGCCGAGTATCATTACGACCTTCTGAAGCTCTTGACCCTCGAGGTCAAGGCGTTCTCTTGCGGCGATACCGTCACGGATGTTGACCTCAACGAATATCCCACCGTTGACGTGGCGGGTCGTTGTTGGATGCGGAAGAACCTCATGGCCGAGCATTACCCCGACGGGGTGAGGGCGATTCCGGACGCGAGGGGCTATCATGAGGATGCGGCGAACCTGCCGGTTTACGGCCGTCTCTACACGTGGTGCGCGGCGGTGGACGTGACGGACGACTGCTCCGCGTCGCCGGCTGTCGATACCGCCGGCTTTGTGCAGGGTGTCTGTCCCGCCGGCTGGCACATCCCCACGGCCGCCGAGATGGAGGCCTTGCGCACGTTGAGCATGCCCGACCTGAGCGATACCACCCTGTGGACGGGACCCAATGCGGCCTACAACACCAATGCCTCGGGCTTTACCGCGTTGCCCGCCGGTAAATACAACGCCTCGCTGCTCCGCTACGAGGGGCTGGGCACGGAGACCGACTGGTGGAGCGCCAGCGGTGCCCACGACCCCTCCACGCACACCACCACGGCCAATGTCTGTGTCTGTGCCTGGTATTGCGACGGTCTGCTCACCCAGACCCGACTCGCCAACGATGCCGTGAGCGTCCGATGCGTGAGAAACAGTTAGCAGTTGGTGGCGGAAGGCGCCGCACCCTGTTGGAGGAAGACATTTCCTTGAACAGCCTCGGAGAGGCAAAACGCACGCAGAGTGCAATGAACCCCATAAGCGAAGCCGCAGAGTGGGGCGCATAGAGAAGAAACAAGAAAAAAAAACGGTAAATATGAAAAGAACCCTTACCCTTTTTGCAGCGATTCTGCTGCTGGCGGTCGGAGCTGCCGCCCAGAAACTGAGTTACCAGGCCGTGGTGCGCAACAGCGCCAACGAGCTGGTGTATGACACGACCGTGAGCGTGTCGCTGAAAATCCTGGCCGCTGACGGCGAGACCGTGCAGTATGCCGAGACGCAGACGACCACCACCAACCAGAACGGCTTGCTGACCCTCATCATCGGGGAGCACCCCACGGGCGCCTACAGCCTTGACAATGTGAACTGGACGGATGCGAGCATCAAGACCGAGATCACATTGCCGACGAACGAGGTGGTGACGAACATCATGCCGGTGACAGCGGTGCCTTACGCTTTGTTCGCCGACAACACAGGCGACAACAACGACTATGTGCAGAGCGACTGGGCGGAGACTGACACCGCGTCGAAAGCCTACATCCAGAACAAGCCGACCATTCCTACCGTTCCCACAAATGTGAGTGCTTTCATCAACGATGCGGGCTACACCAAGACCCAAACCCTCGCGGATGTGACAGCCGCCGGCAACTCCGCCGGCAACCGACAGCTGAAGAATGTGAGCGACCCCACGGATTCGCAGGATGCCGTGACCAAGAGCTATCTGGCCGCGCAGATCGATTCCCTTGCCGGCTCGTTCCAACAGAAGCTTGACAGTCTGGGCGGCGTGATTGAGGCGCAGCAGGCGACCATCAACGCGCAGCAGCGCCAGCTCGACAGCCTGATTAACGCCGGTACCGCCCCCGCCGCGTTCACCTGCGGCACCGGCAAGATGGTTGACGCCGACGGCAACGAGTACGAGACGGTGCAGATCGGCAGCCAGTGTTGGACGAAGACGAACCTGCGTGTGAAGCCGGCAGGCGCCACGGACGGCACGTCCTCGGGCGCGAAAAGCGCCACGGATCCGTACTACTACGTGAACAGCAACAGCGCGTTGGATGCCTCCACCTACGGCTACTATTACAATTGGGAGGCGGCGAAGTTAGCCTGCCCTGCGGGCTGGCACCTGCCTACAGACGAGGAGTGGACGACCATGGAGCAGACGCAGACCAGCATGGGTGTGACGGGAGCAGGGTGGCGCGGCGACCATGCGGGCAAGCTGGCCGGTGAGGGCTGGAGTCGCTCATCCACAGCAGGTGCGCCCGGCAACGCGTCCGACCTTAACCACAACGCTTCGGGCTTCGGGGCCGTTCCCGCCGGCTACTGGTCCAACGAGTTCATCAGCGCGGGCTACAACGCCTACTTCTGGTCCTCCTCCGAGGACGGCGCGGGCAGCGCGTGGTGCCGCCGCCTGAACTACGACAACGCCGTCGTGTACCGGGGCGACTACGGCCGCATCGGCGGCTTTTCGGTCCGCTGCCTCCGCGATGGGGATGGCGGCGGCACCGCCCAAGCCCCCACGGCGACCACCGGCGGCGCCACGGACATCACCGACACTTCCGCCACCCTCAACGGCAATATCACGAACCCCGACAACGTGACCGTCACCGCGCAGGGCTTCGAGTGGAAGGCCACCGCGGGCGGCACCTACGCGCAGGTGTCCGCCACGGGCGAGACGCTCACCTACAGCCTCACCGGCCTCACCGCCAGCACGTCCTACACTTTCCGCGCGTTCGTGACCACGGCGGACGGGACGACGAGCTATGGCGAGGATACGACGTTCACGACCCTTGCACAACCTTGTCCGGGAGTTCCGACCGTCACCGACTACGACAACAATACCTACAACACGGTGCAGATCGGCAACCAGTGCTGGATGAAGGAGAACCTGCGTACCACGCACTACGCGGACGGCACTGCAATTTCTGAAGGCGGCAATAACTTAAGCGACACAAACCCATTCTACTACGACTATACTACTTCCAGCATCCCGTTGGAGCAGCGTGGCTACCTCTACAACTGGCCTGCAGTGATGAAAGGTGCGCCCTCCAGTAGCATCAACCCCAGCGGTGTGCAGGGTATCTGCCCCACAGGCTGGCATGTTCCCAGCAACGCGGAGTGGACGCAGCTGACCGAATATGTGGGCAGCCAGACGGAGTACCGGTGCAACAACAGCAGCAGTACGAGCATTGCCAAGGCGTTGGCCTCCACCACAGGGTGGAATTCCAGCACATACCAATGTCAGGTGGGGAATATGCCGGCCAGCAATAATGTCACCGGTTTCAGTGCTGTGCCTGCGGGCAGACACAACGGCAGTAGTTTCAACAATTCCGGCAACTACACCATCTTCTGGAGTTCTACGGAGTATGATAGTGATAGTTCGATCGCATACTACCGCGGCCTGTACTGCAATGAAGCCAACGTGCGCAGCAACGCCAGCATCAAGGGCAACGGCTATTCCGTCCGCTGCCTCCGCGATTAGAGCAGACCGCTTTTGTGCTTCGCACTTTTGCGGTCTGAAAGGAAACCCCGCCGAGAGGCGGGCGAAAATCACAAACAGATTTCCCCAGCGTCCCGGATGTTACAATATCCGGGACTTTTTTTTCATAAGCACGTGTGTCGCCAGCAATGGCGGCTCTTTTTTTGGAATTATCCCCTTTCCTGTTTTCCGCAACGGGGTGACCCAAATCGAGGGTAAGGATTTCAGTCCGATGGCATCCAACAGCCTCACGTCCTCCTCGTCCTTGATCTTGCTGTTGGTCACATATCCTTCCAGTCCAAGCCCCCCCACTCTTTTGAACATAAACTCCATTTTTTTTGCCGAAAAACCATAGATGCTCACTATTCGCTGTTCACCAAAAATTCGTATTTTTGCCGCCGATTCGCAAGGGTATGCTGAGATACATTGTCAAAAAGATCGGTTACGGGCTGCTGCTGATGCTCGGGGTGACGACGCTCGTGTTCTTCCTGTTCACGGTGCTGCCGTCCGACCCCGCGCGCATGATCATGGGGCAGCGCAGCGACTTGGAGACCGAGGAGGCCATCCGCAAGGAGATGGGTCTCGACCTGCCCCTCGGGGTGCAATATTTGGCCTACCTCAACGATGTGTCGCCCATCTCATGGCACAAAACCGACGACGCGACCTCCTTCTTCTACCTCAATGACGACAACTACCACTACGTCAAGCTGATACCGATGAAAAAGTCGGCCATCGTGCTGAAAGCGCCATACTTACGAAGATCATACCAGAGCAAGCGTCCCGTGACGGAAATCATCGGCGAAGCTTTCCCGAAAACCGTGTTGTTGGCGGTGGTCTCTATCGTTTTTGCCTTGATTGTCGGCATCATCATCGGCATCTTTTGTGCTTTGAAGAAGGGAACCTGGTTTGACAAGAGCGCGTTGGTGGTCTCGGTGTTGGGCATGTCGGTGCCGTCGTTCTTCTCGGCCATCCTCTTCGCGTGGGTGTTCGCCTTCCTCCTGGCCGACTACACCGGACTCAACATGTTCGGTAGTTTATACACTGTAGATGACTATGGTTCAGGGCAATACGTCAACCTCAAGAACCTGATTCTGCCCGCGTTGACGTTGGGCATCCGGCCGTTGTCGGTGGTCATCGAGCTGACGAAGAACTCGCTGCTGGAGGTCCTCTCGCAGGACTACATCCGCACGGCGAAGGCGAAGGGTCTGGCACGGAAGACCATCATTGTGAAGCATGCCCTGAAGAATGCGCTGAACCCTGTGGTGACGGCCATTTCGGGCTGGTTGGCGGGATTGCTGGCCGGCGCGGTCTTCGTGGAGTACATTTTCGACTGGAAAGGCATGGGCGTGGTCATCCTCGACGGCCTCGACAACTTCCCCGTGGTGATGGGATCTCTATTGTATGTCTCCATCATCCTCGTGATTATCAATATTATCTGTGACATTATCTACGGATGGCTTGACCCGCGGGTAAGCCTGTAAAGACGTGCCATGGCGCGTCTCTACAACTCATCTGCGGGGACGCAGATGGCTCCTTACAACTCATCTGCGGGGACGCAGATGGCTCCTTATAACTCATCTGCGGGGACGCAGATGGCTCCTTATAACTCATCTGCGGGGACGCAGATGGCTCCCTATAACTCATCTGCGGGGACGCAGATGGCTCCCTATTCTTTCGTTTTTCCCTTTTTCTTCATCAGAAATACATCCCCCAATAGGCGAGCGTCACGCCGAGGGTGATGCCCACTAAGATGGGGAACCGCTGCTTCACGCTGGAAAAGGTGAAGGGAATCAGGAGGGCGGCCAGCAGGATAAAGTAGCGCAGTACCGCTTTCATGCTATTTCAGTTTGGCCAGTTGCTCTTTGATAATGCGAATCTTCTCCTCCGCGTCGGCCTGCTTCTTGCGCTCGATTTCGACCACCTTCTGCGGGGCGTTGTTCACGAAACTGGCGTTCGACAGCTTCTTCAGCACCCCCTGCAGGAACCCTTCGGCATATTTCAGGTCGGCTTCCAACTTCTTGATTTCCTCGGAAGCATCCACCAAACCTGACAACGGGACGGAGTATTGGATGTTGTTCTCGATGAACGTGGCGCCATCGACCTCCTCGCCGGCCACATAATCCACGCTCTCCAAGTTGCAGAGCTTGGCAATGACGGCATCGGTGGCGGGGTTCGCGACTTCGGGCTTGGCATAGACGCGCAGCTTCAGCAGATGCTTCTGCGCGATGTTCTTCTCCGTGCGGATGCGGCGCACCTGCTCAATCACCTTGCGAGCGGCAGCGAAATCGTCCAAGACCTTCTGGTCCATCTCCCCATCCAAAACCGGCATCTGGGTCATCATAATGGACTCCTTTTCGCCTCTTTGACGCATTGTCTGCCATAACTCTTCGGTGATGAACGGCATGAACGGGTGCAGGAACTGCATCAGCATCTCGAAAATGTCAATGATGTCGCGGTAGGTCTTGCCGTCGATGGGCTGCTGGAAACCGGGTTTCACCACTTCGAGGAAGCAGGAGCAGAAGTCGTCCCAAATGAGCTTGTAGATGTCCATCAGCGCCTCGGAAATGCGGTAGCGCTGGACGTTCCATTGCATCCCTTGGAACACCTCGGTCAGACGTTCATGCATCCACTGGATGGCCGTGGCGGTGTGCAACGGCTGCGGCAGGTTGTCATCGACCTCCCAGCCTCTCACTAAGCGGAAAGCATTCCACAGAGTTGCGGCCTTGCTCGCACAGCGATTCGTCGAACAGCAGGTCGTTGCCGGCAGGGGAGCTGAGCAACATGCCGAAACGCACGCCGTCGGCACCGTATTTTTCCATCAACAGGATGGGATCGGGCGAGTTGCCGAGCTGTTTCGACATCTTGCGGTGCTGCTTGTCACGCACCGTACCCGTGAAATAGACATCCTTGAACGGAATTTCCCCACGCCATTCCAGACCGGCCATGATCATGCGCGCCACCCAGAAGAAGATGATGTCGGGGGCGGTGATCAGCACGGCGGTGGGGTAGTAGTAGTTGATTTCGGGGTTGTCAGGGTGACGGATGCCGTCGAACACGGAGAGCGGCCACAGCCAAGAGGAGAACCACGTGTCCATCACGTCCTCGTCCTGCTTCAAATCGGCAGCGTTAAGATTGAGTTCGGGGAACTTCTGGCGGGCGATTTCCAAAGCCTCGTCGGCGTTGTGCGCCACCACAAACTCGTGGTTCGGCAGATACCAGGCCGGGATGCGGTGACCCCACCAAAGCTGGCGGCTGATGCACCAATCCTTGATGTTCTCCATCCAGTGGGCATACGTGTTCTTGAACTTCTCGGGATGGAAAGTGATATCGCCGTTCATGACCGCGTCGAGGGCGGGTTTTGCCAGCTCGCCCATCTTGCAGAACCACTGCAGGGAGAGCTTCGGCTCGATGACCTCGTTGGTACGTTCCGAAAAACCGACTTTGTTGGTGTAATCCTCAATCTTGACGAGATTCCCGGCCTCCTCCAACATCGGGATGATGGCCTTGCGCGCCTCGAAACGATCCATGCCCACGAGGAACTGCGCGTTCTCGTTCAGCGTGCCGTTGTCATTGAAGATATTGATAGTCTCCAAATGGTGCTTGATGCCAAGGTTATAGTCGTTGATGTCGTGAGCAGGGGTGATTTTCAACGCGCCGGTACCGAACTCGCGTTCCACATACTCGTCGTAAATCAAAGGAATAGAACGGTTTACGAGCGGAACGATGGCACGTTTGCCTTTGTACTTGGCATACCGCTCGTCCTCGGGGTGCATGCAGATGGCCGTATCGCCGAGGATGGTTTCAGGACGGGTGGTGGCGATGGTGATGTACTCATTCTCCTCACCCTCAATCTGATAGCGGACATAGTAGAGCTTTGATTGCAGCTCCTTGTAGATAACCTCTTCATCGGAGACAGCCGTAAGCGCTTTCGGATCCCAATTGACCATACGAACGCCACGGTAAATCTTGCCTTTGTTGTATAAATCCACGAACACGTCAATGACGGCCTCGGACATTTCCGGGTCCATGGTGAACTTGGTGCGTTCCCAATCGCAGGAGGCACCCAGTTTGCGGAGCTGTTTGAGGATGATGCCGCCGTATTTTTCCTTCCATTCCCAAGCGTGCTTCAGAAATTCCTCACGTGTAAGATCCTTTTTGTCAATGCCTTGCTCCTTGAGATAGGCCACCACCTTTGCTTCCGTTGCGATGGAGGCATGGTCGGTGCCGGGCACCCAAACGGCATTGAAGCCCTTCATGCGGGCGCGACGGATCATCACATCCTGCAGCGTGTTGTTGAGCATGTGACCCATGTGCAGCACGCCGGTCACATTCGGCGGCGGAATCACGATGGAGTAAGCTTTCCTGTCGTCGGGCTCGGAATGGAAGAAATGGTTGTCCATCCAGAACTTATACCATTTGTCCTCCACGGCAATCGGGTCGTATTTGGTGTTGATTTCTGTAGCCATAATCTTTTATAATCGTTTGTAAATTAACAAAATATGTGTATTGTTCCGCTTTGGGAAACAAACGGCAAAGATAGTATTTTTTGGGTTACAGGTTTAAGGTTGCGTATGCAATACGCCTCTATTTTTTAATCGTGAAGACAGCGGACAGATAATCCGACCTCCTTGGTGACGGTAGAACGATACACATTGGGAAAGTCGGCATCTATGCTACGATCGTACGCTTCGCTGGAGGATGAGGTAGAGGACCAAAAATTGGCACTCATGCCTCCATCGGAAAATGATAATCCGTAACAGGCACCTGCTGGAATAGCAGAAAATCCCGTGGCATTATTGGAACTCTGATTATTGCCCACATCACAAATCTCAATACTGTTATACCAACCCGAAGTGGCGGCCAAGGCCTTGGCGATATAAGACGAATTGCCATTACAGAGATACTGGCTTTGGCTGCCCACATAGTTTTCCAAATGCGTCCATTCCGCGTCGCTGGGCACATGCCACCCTGTAGGACAGATACCTTGCACACCACTCGGATTGGCATTGCTGGAATTGGAGTTACGCATCACTGCCTTCCAGTTATATAAACGACTAGTAAAATAATAGTAGCCTGTTGTCGTGCTGGTGTTGTCTCCACCGGCAGATATGGCTGTGCCATCGGCATAATGCGTGGTTCGCAAATTCTGTGCCATCCAGCACTGGTTTCCGATTTGCACAATATTATAAGTGTTTCCATCAACATCATTGATTGTGCCCCCGCAAGGCGCTGTTGTTGTGAAAGATTTCTGATTCCCATAGGAAGTCCCTGACGAACTCGTTGCATACGCCCGAACGTAATATGTGGTGTTGGGAAACAATCCTGTCATGTTGCTGGTAAAACTGCCCAAACCATAACCGTTTGCAGTATGGCTGTTGCTTAACGTTGGGCTCGGCGAACTACTCCAACAAACACCGCGAGCTATAACGGATGTACTGCCCGCAGCCGTCACGTCGCCCCCACAGGTGGCCGATGTATCTGT
>CAJOKR010000087.1 GCA_905235135.1 uncultured Bacteroidales bacterium | reverse complement strand
TCACATGGTTGGGAGGAAAATAACGGCCGACGACCTTACTCGACACGCTGCAATGCCCCGCGCAGTCGGAGTCTTTGGAAGTTGATGCGTAAGCCCTAACCGATACTTGAAACTTGTCAATGCCTGAAACTTGAAACTTGAAACCTGAAACCAATATTTTTGTACTTTTGCCGTCTGTAAAATAATCGATCATTCACCGTTAAAATTCAACATCATGGGAAAAATCAACGATTTGAAAGACCAAGCTTTAGCGACGCTGAAAGGCAAATGGGGCTCCTTTGTGGGGCTCACGTTTATCTACATCCTGCTGTACGGGCTGGCGTCCTGCCTCACGCAGTTCGGTTCCATTTTCCAGGGCAGCTCGTTTACCACAATAACCTGGATCCTTACGGTTATCGGGGTTATTGTAAGCATTTTGTTTGTCCCTATGCAATACGGCTACTACATCGCCCACCTGAACTCCTCGCGTCAGGATCTGCCCGCTGACATTGGAGATCTCTTCTGCGGTTACAGGCGTTTCACCGATGTGTTCTTCACACTGTTGTTACAAATGCTCGTAATAATCGGTATCATGATTCCGGCCTTCCTGTTCATCGGAATCATGGCTGGATTAGGACAAATGGAAAGCCATTCCGGGCTGTTCATTCTTATCGCCTTTCTATTGATGATTCCCGGCATTGTGCTGTCCTTCGCTTACGCCATGGTGCCGTTCATCCTGCACGACAAACCGGAGCTTCACCCCGTGGAAATGCTGCGCGAAAGCCGCATGATGATGCAAGGCCACAAAATGGAGTATTTCCTGCTGCTGCTCAGCTTCATCGGATGGGGGATATTGTGTGTGTTCACCTTCTTCATAGGTTTCCTCTGGTTAGCCCCCTACATCCAGATGACGGAGGTCAAGTACTACGAGGAGCTCCGTGCGGAATATGAGGGTGTTGGCAAAGAGGAAGTGCCGACGCAGGAAGATGTTGAAATGCCCGCGGAAAAGATGCAAGAACCCGAAGAAATCACCGAATAACGTAATCGTCCCGTTGTAAAGACGCACGGCCGTGCGTCTCTACAGGGAAAACACCACCTTCACCGGCGCCTCCCATTCTCCCATCATCGCCTTGAACGCTTTCGCGCTCTTGGCCGTAACCCAAGCGAAAGGCAGGCTGAGCTGGCGGGTAATGGTCACGGTTTGACCGTCAACCTGCACGTCAATCAGTAGTTTGGCCTTTTCAACGGAGATTTCTTTGTGCACGGGCTTCGTCAGACAGCGGACGTTGGCGGGCAACTTGACGGTATAGGTGTATTTTTCGAACGCTCCATCCGTGCACACATCATATTGCCGGTCGTTGTGGATATTCACAGAACGGATTCCTGTACCATATCTGCCATCGTCGATGGTCAGCTCGTAGTATTTGTCATTGATTTGAGACACAGACGCTTTCGCAACGTCTATTTCTTGAGGACGTAGCGTATTGGTCTTCGGCGACTGTACGTTTTTACGCTTCACCACTACCTGCGGGTTATCCAACTTCCCACTTTCGAGGGTAATGTCAGCGGCTACATCCACCTGGATATCAATCTTCTTCTCCGTCCACTGTTGACCATCCAAACCGATGAATGAAATGTTGGGGTGGAGAACATCGAGACTCAAATCCTCGACCTCATTTGCTGAAATGTAGTAATAATATTCGCCAACTTTAACATAGACCATCGTTGTGGGATTCTTCGTCAACGTTTCAGTGATGAAGACCGGTTGTGCATCATATCCTAAACTTTGCAACACCCCAGCCAGCAAAATATTCTTCTCAATCGGCAAGGCACAATTGCTCTCCCAAACCTGCTGAGGCGAGGCAAACATATAATTTAACACCTTGGCGTCCAGATGATTGGTACGGATATTGTCGTGAATATAATCCCTGACGTAGAGAATCTTGTCCATGTCGTTCATACCCTCCGTGAAACGGCTGCGGAAGAAGTCTGTAATCTTTTGGTTGTCAAACTTCTGCATGGAGTTTTGCTGGGCGATTTTGCCAATCAAACCCCATGTTTCATCCATCGTGTAAAACGTGACAGCCTTATAATCACCCGGGAAGATGTACTCATCCGTAGGATATTCTGGCAGATTGGTGAAGATCATTACGGTAGTTTTCATGCCTTTGTCGGTGTTCTCGGTTTCCGTGTAGGAAAGTTTCCCGTTCAACACAAACTTCGCGGGCTTGTAGTCCGGCGCGGTTACGCTGACCACGTACTTCTCCACCGGCACCTCCTCCTGCAAATCGACTTTTTCCAACAGTTCCTGGAAGAAGAAGTTCTTGGAGCGGATGGTGTAGTCGAGGACGATGAGGGCATCGTACTCCAGCGCCGTGTGGGTCACCACCATCGTGCGGATGCCGTTGAGCCGCTCGCAGTTCGTGCAGCCGTCCGGCAGCATCGGGTTGAAGGCGTTGGCAGGGGTTTCCACCCTGCTGCCGTCCTTGCGGATAGTGTAGGCCTCGTTGATGATGAGCTCCTGGAAATCAGGGTTGTAGGTGATGAACGTCTCCCCGAAATGGTCGAAGGTCATCCGCGTGAAAATCTGTAACTCCGTGCGCTTCCTAAACTCCGTGGAACCGTCCTTGTTCAACGTGTAGCTCTTGGAGATGAGCTTATAGATAGCGTCTTTTTCGGGGGCTTTGGCCATGGCGGATGACATGGCGCATATTGCGATGATTATGAGGATGTATCTTTTCATATTCTATATGTTTTTTCGTTATAGGGTTTCCACATATCTTTCTATTCTTTTGTCACCGCCCCACACTGCGGCTTCGCCTTGTGTAGGGTTAATTGCGCTTCGCGCGTTTTGCCTCTCCGAGGCTGCTTAAGGAAGATAATTATTTGATGAACACCACCGGATTTCCCATATATCCCCGCTGGCACTGCACCGCTTTGCGGAAGGCCGGCCATTCGGAAGCCTCATAGACACGCTTGCCGAGGGAGATGTTTTCGGTGAAGGTGACCATGTTGTAGCCGACGGTATAACCACCTTTGAACGAGATGGTCGGGGTGACGAACTGTTGCGCTTGGGGCGTGCTCACACGGGTGTAGCCCGAGGGAACTTTCATCGTTTCGGTGATGGCGACGTAGCGGGAACAGCGGTCGGTGAAGGGGTAGTCGCGCTTTTCGAGACTTGTATCGTAGAAGAGGTGACGCATGGCGAAGGTGTAGAACCCGTTGGCGAGGAAAGGGGTGGCGATGACTTCCTTGTCGGTAACAATTGCGTAATCAGGAATCTCGAATGTGTATGTAATCTTTACAGGTTGCTTCAGGTAGTCGTCCTCGCTGGTGTATTTCACGCTCTTGAGCTTCGCGTTGGGATACTCCGAGTAGAACATTTCCTCGACACTACGCTGCCATTCGGTGCGGAAACCATAGAAGACACCACGCACGGTGCGGTCGCTCTGCCGGTCGGCGGTGATGGTGACCGTACCCTTCAATGTGCCGTTCTTCGTGACTTGTGTCTCGGCAGTCATGCGCACGTAGTGGTTCTTCGGGTCAGAGACTGGGGTAAGCCCCAACTTCGCACCCTTGGGAAGCCCCATCAGGTAGTTTTGCTGCTGCTCCGCGCTGGACCACAGTTCGCCCCTCACGCCCGGAACCCACGTGGGATCCAAAAGCTGGTAATTGCCGTTTCGTCGCTGAACCACCGTAATGCAGTGGTTGAACTGGTCGGCGGGGATGTCCTCGATACGCTCGCCGGCCATCGTCATGGCAGCGTAGGCCTTGAAGCCCGCCGCCCGCAACATACCGATGAGCATCCCAGCCTTGTCTTTGCAGACGCCGCAGCGGTCGCGGAAGGTCATCTCGCACTTGTGCAACGTAAACCCTTCGCCCTCGCCCATCGAGATGCCGGAGTAACGCACGTTGTCGGCCACCCAGTGCGTGAGGATGTCCAGGCTGTCGTTCTCGGTCTTAGCCGGCTTCAGCAGTTCGTTGACCTTCGCCTGGATTTCCGGCGTGGCTTCGAAGCTGCCGAAATCCTCATTCACGCCGTAGAACCACATCGACTTGGCCTCCCAGTTTTGCGCGGTGGTCACGATGAGCTTCGGCTCAATGTCGTTGCTCGCCACCGTGTAGCGCGGGGTCTTCAACGGGAAATAATCTGTGCTTGAGAAGGTGAACAGAGTGCGGTCGCCATCTTTCTGAGTGTTCAAGGCAATGCCACCATTGAAGATTTGGTATCGCAAGTTCTTATTGGTCAGCACACTGACCTGATAGACTTTCTCTTTCACGGGCTGGCTGCTCCAGAAGGGGACGATGTCGTAGAAGTGGCCGCGCATGGGCGGGATGTACTTCGCGTCGGGATCCTCTCCCTGTAACAGCGCGTAGGTGAAGCCCTTCTTGTAGGTAAGGAATTCCACCTCATCGCCAATTTCGAGGCGGCCGAGGGCGACCATCTTCTGCCGCGCACCCCAGTAGATCATGTGGGCCGGAGCGGGATAATCGCACACCATAAAATCGGGATGCTCCTCAGTGCCGTCATGACGGTAGATGACCACGTCGCGGATCTCGCAGTAGGCCGACAGCGGGTCGTAATCGACGATGATCGTATTGTTATCGCGGCAACCGGCATCGCTCAACACGCGGTAGCACTGGTGGTTAATGTAATGGCTCAGACCGTTCTCCTCCATGCGTACAGTCATGCTGTCATAGAGGGTCACGCGGTCGTACCCAGCGTAGGGGTCAGTCTCCTGCGCGGTGGCTGCCATGCAGAGGCACAGCAGCAGGGTTGATAGTAGGGTTCTTATGTTCATAATTGGTCACTTGTTCTTGTCTGGCCCCACACTGCGGCTATCGCCTTGTGTGGCCCCACATTGCGCTCCGCTTATGTGGGGTTAATTGCGCTTCGCGCGTTTTGCCTCTTCGTTCCTCGCCCCACACTGCGCTCCACTACGTTCCGCTTGTGTGGGGTTAATTGCGCTTCGCGCGTTTTGCCTCTCCGAGGCTGCTCAAGGAAGTAGTTTAATATATGGGGGCTCTTTCGTCACAACTACTAACTAAATGATATCTTTCTCTTCGATGAGGTTGTTCAGGATCGCATAGACCGTGAGGGCCGCGACGGACTTGATGCCGGTTTTGCGGACGATGTTCTTGCGGTGGGTGATGACGGTGTGGACGGAGATGTTGAGTTCGTCGGCAATCTCGTTGTTCTTGAGTCCTTTGGAGAGGCATACAAGCACGTCCTTCTCGCGGTCGGAGAGGGGGTCTGTGTCGGGTTCGTCGCTGTCGGACTGGAAGTTGTTGGAGACTTGGTTGAGGGTCGATTTCACGCGCTGGAAGTCGTCGTTGAGCTCGATGATGCCCGCGAACTGTCGCTGGTGCTGCGATTCAAGGTAGGCGGTGACGAGACCGACGAGGCGCAGGTTCGGGAGCTGGTCGAACTCGGCACGGAGAGTGCCGCGTTTGGCGTAATCGAACAGCAACGGGTTGACAATCAGGATGTCGGGGTGCAAAGCATTGATTCTCGCATAGAGGGCACCCAGGTTGTCGGTAGAGAAGACAACCTCCGCATCCGGCAGCTCCCGCAGCAGCTGCTCCAGCCCGATGCGCAGCATGGTTGAGGGTTCGGCAATGGCAATCTTAGTCATGACGTTTCGATTCTAAGAGTTGGATGTACGGAACTAAGATGCGGTCCTCCATCATGGCGTGCTTGGCGATGTCGTTGGAGAGGGCGTACATGTCCAACAACATATCGACGCGCTCAACGGGGGATATTTCAGCGGGTATGTACTTGAGCAGCAGGTTAGTAAGGTCATTGAGCGTATCCTCAATATCGTCGTGCTGCTGATGGAAAGCGTTCTTCTGGTAACTTGCGGACTCCGTCGCCTCCTGCTCGGAAAGAATCTGCCGCAGATACGGGAAAATCACCTCCTCCTCATAGCGGAAATGCTTCTCCATCTCCTTGCGGAACTCGGCGTAGAAGTTGGTGATGAGGGTGCTGTACTTCCGGTCCATCGGCTCCAAGAGCTTGTTGAGATGGTGTTCGATATGGGGCAACTTGTTCTCCAGGTAGTCTTTGTGCGAGGAGACGAGATACTGCAGAATATCGGCCATCCGGCACTGTTGCAGCTCACTGGCGGTCGGGAAGTAGTCCTCCAAACAATAGACGCGGACAATGAGGGTGAACAGCGGCAGCGAGACACGATGCTCCTCGCACAGCTGTTCGACGCTTTTCTCACCAAAACCGAGGGGAATACCGAGTCTTGGCAGCACGGTTAAAAGACTGTGGTACTGATTGATAGCATCGGCCATCTTCATCTTTGGCGACAGATGCGGAGGGGTATTGGGGGTGGAACTCATAGTCGTGATTTTTTCGGCAAAGATACGTTTTTTTAGGATTACACGGTTAGGCGGTTACACGTTTACACGGTTATGCTTTTGGGGGTTCGATGGCGTGGTAGCCGCCGGTCTTCTTGCTGCCGACATATTCGATGAGGCCTTCATCCTTGAGCTTTTTGAGAATACGGTTAACCGTTGCTTGGGAGATACTGCGGTTCTTCTTGATTTCAGCA
>CAJOKR010000086.1 GCA_905235135.1 uncultured Bacteroidales bacterium | reverse complement strand
CGGTAGATTTCGCGGGCCTGCTTCGACGGCTCGCTGCACTGCCGCAGTTCAACCTTCTCACCCAGCGCGTTGAAGGCCGTCGTGGTGACCAGCTTCTGGGTGGACATGCGCCTCACGATCTCCGTCCAGTAGGCCTTCTCCCCCTTCTCCTTGAGCTGGTGGCGGATGGTGTTCACCACCCAGTAGGCCAGCATCCCGAGAAACAGGTGCGCGTCGCTGCGGTCGTCGCGCTGGTGGTAGATCGGGCGCAGGTTCAGGTCGGTCTTCAGCTGGCGGTTCGTGCACTCGATTTCGCGTATCAGGTTGTAATAGTCCCAGGTGGTCTTCTCGTCGAAGGTCCGCACGTTGGTGCGCAGGAAGTACACCCCGTGGCCGGACTCCGCCTCCGACAGGTCGCGTATCGTCCAGCTGACCGCCCCCATGTTCTCCTTTTTCTTCTCGTCGCGCTGGTATTCAATGTTGTAGAGTTTTGCGACGGAGGGGTATTTCTCCCGTGCCCTGCCCACGCGCTCGATGACCTTCTCGTAGTTCTTCGTCCCGCCTTTTTTCCCTATGGCGGCGCTGATCTTCTCCAGCTCCCCCTCGAACCTCTCCCTCCACTGCCGGTTCATCGACGCCTCGGTCATCGCCTTGCTCGGCGAGGTGATTTCCAGCAGGTAGTCGCCCGACGGCTCGGTGCGGACCTCGCGCAGGGTGATTTTCTGCCTGCGGCTGTCCAGCACGGTCACCGCCGTGCGGTCGGCCGACAGCTCGTAGTCTTTCGGGCGGGTGCGCGACACGCACAGGTAGTCGAATCCGTTCTCCTTGAGCAGCAGCAGGTTGTCCTCCGTGGCGATGCCCGCGTCGATGACCACCAGCGGCTTCGCCCCGTCGGGCGCGGACTTCTCCGACAGCCGTTCGACCATCTCCGGCAGCGACTTCGGGTCCGAGGTGTTGCCCTCCAGAATCTCGGAGTAGCGCGGGAAGCCGGCGGTGTTGACGCACAGCGCGAGGACCAGCAGCCTGCAGTCGCTGCGCTTCTCCTTGCTGCGGCCGAACTTCGCCTTCTTGCTGCCGCGCTTCGATCCCTCGAAGTAGAAGTTGGTCAGGTCGAAGAGCATGATGCGGTTCTGCTGGTTGAAAAGGTTGTCGGTCACCGAGCAGAGATGCCGCTCCAGCTCGTCTTTCAGCTCCAGCAGCCGGTCGCCCACGCCGTAGAGGCTGTTCACCCCGGGCACCCACCCCGGCAGGCCGCTGTACAGCTCGCAGGGTTGTCGGCCATGATGCGCAGCGTCGCCAGCTCGCTCGGCGCATAGACCGTCCGCACGATCAGGTGCGCCAGCGCCGTGTCCGTCTGCAGTTTCGTCCACCCCCTGCCGCGCAGGAACTCCTCCAGACCAAGCTGGTCGATGGCCTGCTTGCACAGCCACTCCGCGCCCACCTCGCGGGCGTCGGTGTGCCGCACCGTGTCGAGGTCGATGTACTTGCCGGCCTCCTGCCGCGCCTGCTCCTCCCTGCTGTCGAAGCGGTCGATCTGCCCGTCGGTGATCATCTGCCGCCAGTACCGTTCCGCGTAGCCGCGCTCGGTCGGGTCGAGCCCCTCCAGTGGGCCGCCGAAAGCGTCTTTCTGGTGGCGGTGGGCGAAGCGCGAGGTCAGCGCGGCGGCGATGCGATGCATCTGGCGCGGGGTCAGCGCGGGCTCGAAGCCGATGTTCAGCACGATGAGCGAGTGGACGGTGCCGCGCACGTCGCGGTACGACTCCTTGAGCCTGTAGTAGGGAGCCTCTTCGCCCGTTGCGGGGGGTCATGTCGCCATTGTACGTTCGCATGCATGGCGGCAAAAATACAATATGTTTTTTAAACGAAAGTGTCCTACAAAACGCAGACCACGTGTAGGATAAGAGGCCGGATGTTGATTATCAGCGACTTGTGGAATCAGATTTCCGGAAACAGCCCTGGATTTGGGGCTGATATTTTTTGGAGTTGAAAGTTGGGTTAATAGGGTAGTAGCTGAAAAAAACGTACTTTTGCGCCTCTTTGGGATATAACTTTCGTTCTCGAAGATTGTCTTTTGTGTGATGAGCATCCGGAAATACATATTATCCATTCTGATGGTCGTCGGACTGCTGATGACAGTTCCGCCCTTGTACGCGCAAGTCGCTGACAGCGCGACGGTTGCTGCCGATAGTATCACCGTTCCGATTGACACCGCCGTCCTCCCTATAGCCACGGGCTACGACTGGATTACCTATCGCGGCAAGGCCGAAATCATTGACACCGGCGGTACGCGCACCTGCAACTTTTACATGGTCAACCGCATCGACAGCATCCTCTACCTCAACATCCACGCTTACGGCGTTGAGGTGATGCGGGCGGTCTTCACCCCCGACAGCATCAAGTATGTCAACAAGCTGACGCAGCAGTATTTCTACGACACGTATGTTCCGATCAACAAATTTTTGCCGTTTGCCGTTGATTTTCAGACGGTTCAGGCACTCTTCAACGGTCAGACGGAGAAATTGCCGCAAGGACAGAAACTCTCGTTCGAGTATTCGGCGTTCCAGCCCGTTGATAGCACCAGCTCCTTCTTTACCGAGTTCGTCTTCAAGGAGCTGAACCGTGTGATTGAGGTGCGCGGCAAGATCAAGGTCATCCGGTTGGGCGTGCCTGGGGTCACCAGCATCAAGGTGCCGGAAAAATTCGAGCGTATCACCTTCTAACTATGGAATCGGAAACGCTTGGTTCACAGCAGATTAAGTCGTGGGCGGCGGAAGTTGGCTTCCAGGACTGCGGCATTGCGCGTGCACGGGTGTTGGCGGAGGCGGAGACGGAGTTTCTGCACTCCGTGGAGCACGGCTACCATGCTGAAATGCACTATCTGGAACGGAACGTAGATGGCCGGTTCAACCCGGAATCTCTGTTGTCTGGCTGCAAGTCCGTCATCGTGGTGACTTACAACTATTTGACCGATTCCGAACCGAAGTCCGACAAGTATCGGACGGCCCGTTACACGTGGATTCAGGATTACCACATTCTGGTGAAGGATTTGCTGGAAAAGTTGGCGGCGATGATTGTAAACGACTATCCGACCGTGAAGTACAGGACAACAGTGGATAGCTCGGCGATTTCCGAAAAGCGCTGGGCGGTCGAGGCCGGGGTAGGATGTATGGGCAAGAACGGGCTGGTCCACAATGATAACGGCTCTTTCTTCGTGATAGGCACCCTTCTGGTGGATTGGTTTTGCGACCAATACGACCCTTCTTTGCCAAAATCCGACTGCGGCGAGTGCGAGATCTGCATCCGAAGCTGCCCCGTGAACGCCTTGGAGACCCCTTATCGGGTGGATGCCAGACGTTGTGTTTCATATCATAATACGGAAGACAAAACACCGAATTACAACGAGTTAGCATCTCAAAAGTACTTCTTTGGGTGTGACATTTGTCAGGAGGTATGTCCCCGCAACAAAAAAAAGTTTGCCAACCCGTCGAATATATCGAAAAAAACTGTATTTTTGCCGCTCGAAAATGATGACTGGGAATCGCTGAGTGAAACGGATTTCAAGCGTTATTTTTCGGATACTTCGATTCTGAGAAGGAAGTATGCAAGATTTCGTTCTTTGATAGAAGCAAAAAGGCAACAAGAGCATCTTTGTAGAATGGAACCACAGGAAATCATCCAATATGCCACGCAAGTGTTGCAGGAAGAGGCCGATGCAGTCTCAAAACTCACCGGTTATCTGGATGACAATTTCGTGAAGGCCGTTCAAGAGATTATCAAGTGCAAAGGTCGCGTCATTGTGACGGGCATCGGCAAAAGTGCCATCATCGGGCAGAAGATTGTCGGAACGTTCAATTCCACAGGAACTCCCGCGGTGTTCATGCACGCCGCCGACGCAGTTCACGGTGACTTGGGCATCATCCAAAAAGATGACATTGTGGTCTGCCTCTCCAAAAGTGGCAACACGCCGGAGATTTCCGTGCTGATACCGTTTTTGAAGGCCAACGGGAACATCCTTATCGCCATTGTCGGCGCGATGGAATCCCTACTGGCAAAGGAAGCGCACTACGTGCTCAACTGCACGGTGTCGCGGGAGGCGAGCCCCAACAATCTGGCCCCGACCAGCAGTGCGATGGCTCAGTTGGCCATTGGCGACGCCCTCGCTTCAACGCTTATCAAGATGCGCGGTTTCACCACGGAAGACTTTGCAAAAGTCCATCCCGGTGGAATCCTCGGACGGAGAACCCGCTTGAAGGTCGAAGACCTCTACAAGATGAATGAGGTTCCCTCTGTGAAACCGGAAACCTCCATGCAGGAGGTCATCCTCGAAATCTCTGGCAAGCGTCTGGGTGTGACGGCAGTCGTAGAAGATGGGCAGGTGGTCGGTGCGATCACAGACGGTGATCTTCGCCGCGCCATCCAACATCACGCGGAAATCATGAAGCTCCAAGCGAAGGACATCATGACCCGCAAGCCTAAAACGATCCACGAGAACACCCTCGCCGTGGATGCGTTGCAGATGATGAAAGATCATCAAATCACCAACATCTTTGTGGTGAGCGATGACAACCAGTATTTGGGCGTGATTCATATTCACGACATCATCAAAGAGGGTATCTTTTAGCCCAGGTGGCGGAATGGTAGACGCGCTACATTCAGGGTGTAGTATCCGAACGGATGTGCAAGTTCGACTCTTGTTCTGGGCACCAAATCAGAAAGACGGTTAAAATGGCCGTCTTTCGTTGTTTTAGAACCCCTCGTTATGGCCAAATTATTCATCGTCCCGACTCCCATCGGCAATTTGGAGGATATCACCCTCCGCGCTCTCAACGTCTTGAAAGCTGCGGACTTGATTCTCTGTGAGGACACCCGGACCACCAAGAACCTGCTCCAGCATTATGAGATTGAGGGTAAACGTTGCATGGCGTACCATATCTTCAACGAACATGAGCAGGTTGGCAACTACATCCGTCAGATTCAGCAGGTTGCGACTGCCGCGTTAGTGAGCGATGCTGGAACCCCTGGTATCTCCGACCCCGGTTTCCTGCTCGTGCGCGAGGCCCTGAAACAGGATGTTGAGGTGGAGTGCCTGCCTGGTGCCACTGCCTTCGTGCCCGCCCTCGTCCAGTCCGGATTCCCCTGCAGCAGTTTCTATTTTTACGGGTTTCTGCCCCACAAAAAGGGCAAAGAGACCCTTCTGAAGCGTTTCGCTGAGATGGAGGAGACCGTCGTGTTTTATGAATCGCCGCACCGGTTGCTGAAGACGTTAGAGAAAATGTCCGAAATCATGGGTCCCGACCGCCCCGTGGCCATAGCCAAGGAGCTGACCAAAATCCATGAGTTTACATTCCGGGGAACGCTTGAAGAGGCTTTGCAGTATTTTGGAAGTCAACCCGTTAAGGGGGAGTTCGTGTTGATAGTCTGAGTCAAATCTATAAAAACTATTAAAACCATGAAAACAAATAATGTAATGAAAGAGTGAGGTTTAGAGATTATTCAGACTGACAGTTCCTCCCCCGTCGCGAGTTGTTTCAATTAACACAATCGAAGTATGTTAATGAAAGAAACCAGTCTAAAAACAAAAAAAACATTCTACGGAACAAAATATATCACCCGTTTTTATACCATTGGCAACACCTCCTTTCTTGATAAGGCTATGAACACTTTTTTAGTTGATATCGTTTCGTGTTTGTAGCATTTTCCGTAGGATTACTTGATAATCAGCTTCTTGGTTATCATAGCGGAGGGCGTTTTTGCGTGTAGGATGTAGCTTCCGGCCGCAATCCCGCTCAAATCCATCGTTTCCCCGTTTGATACGTTGTTCCATTGTCGCACAAGATCTCCACTAAGGTTGTAGAGCGAGATGTTCTGTCCCTCTTCGCAGAGCTGCCAGCGAAAGGATGCCTGTGCAGGGTTAGGGTAGGGGTCAGGGTCGGGCGTCACGGGGTCTTGGATGCCGGTGCTGTCGCTGTTCCCTGCCTGGTGTAGCGTGATAGCGATGTTGTTGAGCTGGGTGTTCCCCGATGACGCTGAAGCCAGCAGCCACCGCACGTGGCGGGTGTTTTCGTTGAGGGTGTAGGGGCCGAGGTGGGTGTATCCGATCGTGCCGATTTCCGACTCGTTGAGCGTGGCCACGGTGCTCCACTGCTGTCCGTCTGTGGATTCGCTGACGAGAAAAGTGATGCCGCTGTAGGCAGACGGACTGCCGCCCTTGACTCCTTTTAGGTCGAAGGTGAGTGTGCCGGGAGAATTGTCGAGGTGGGCAGTCAGCGAGGCCGAGCCGGTGTTCTTGGACTCGAACTTTGCTGAGCCGTCAGCGTAGGACGACCCTAACTTGTTGGCCCGGAACCCCGGCATCGTCTTCACCTCCACCTTGTCCGATTCGCTGTTGTTGGAGATGTCGAACGGCAACTCAACCAGCGAGTTGGTGTCAATGATGACGAATTGGGCGGTCATGACGTTGCTGTTGTACATGTTCTCCTTCACGGCGTAAGCTTTCAGGGTGCAGTTCTCGCTAATGTTCAGGACGCCCCCGCAAATGGGCGATTGCTCGTCCGGGGTGCTGCCGTCGAGGGTGTAATGGATGGTCGCGCCGTCGGTGCCGCATTCGAGGGTGACCTGCTGCGGTTCGTAGTAGGTGCCGCCCGATGGGGTGCAGGTGGGCGTCTCTACCGTTTCCAGCACCGTTTCGTCACCATCGGTGATGCGGATGTCGTCCAACCGGTAATCGACGTTGGCGAGGTTCGAGAAGCGGAGGTGCAGGTGCGGGTGTGCGGGCACGTTGGGGAAGCAGACGCGGTGCCAGCCCGACGTGCCGGTGCCCGTCGGCAGTGTGTCGGCCATTGGCAGCCGCACCCATACAACGCTGTCGGTGGAGAACTCCACCATGAAGTTGTCCCCGTTTTCGGCATTCGTCTTCCGCAAGCCGCAGTAGAGCTTCACGGTCGATTGCGTCGCCGTGGTGTTGACCCCTGAGATTTGGAACCACTTCACCGTGTCGTTGATCATCACGTTGCCGCCCCCGGACGCGCCGCCGTAGCCCGTGGAGGCACTCGACGTGCGCACGTCACACGTGCCGTTGCCCACATAGACCACCGACCTGCCAGCCATCGTAATTCTGGATGAGCGTGTTAGAGGTGGGCGTTCCGAAGTTCTCCTCGTAGAGAACCGCCTGCCCTTTTGTGATGAAGGCACTCCCGAGAAGGACCAGTGCCATGACGCCTGTTTTGATGCGCGTAAATTTCTGTTTCATTTCGTTGCTTTTCAAGTTTCGCAAATCCATAACCAAATCCACTGGCAAAGATACAACGATTTTAACCGAAAGTCAATAGTTTTTTAGATTTTCTTGTGAAAAAAATCATAAAATATTGATAAGTAACGAAATAAAAATTTTGTGCCACCCAAAAATTAACTAATGATAGTTAATTTTGGAATTAGCGTTAAGAATTGACTGTTAAAAAACGCCACTTTGGAAACGAAAAAGGGCGATTTCGCATTATTTCGCACAACGAGCCGCAATTTCCTCCATCAACCACATCGGGGTGGAGGTCGCGCCGCAGACTCCGATGGTGTCATTTTCACCCATGGTCACCTCGTCGATTTGCGCAGGCGAGGTAATCAGGAAGCTGCGCGGGTTGTGCTCCTTACATATATTATATAGGTATAGACCGTTGGAACTCTTTTCGCCGGAGACGAACAGGATGATGTCGTGGCGGGTGGCGAAATCAACAATCTGTTTGGCGCGTGAGGAGACCTTCCGGCAGATGGTGTCCACGAAGGAAAACCAGTCGCCGTGGCCGTCCGCCTCGTAGCGTGCCTGGATCATCTGGATAAGCTCATTGTACTGCTCCAAACTTTGGGTGGTTTGCGAGTAGAGTTTGGATGGCCGCGAGAAGTCGATGCGCTCGATGTCCTCCGGCGAGGAGATGACGAGTCCCGTATTGTCGGTCTGCCCTAACAGCCCGATAACCTCTGCATGGCCTTTCTTGCCGAAAATCAGGATTTGTTTGCCGGTGGTGCCGGAGTGGTATTCGTCGTGGATGCGTTTTTGCAGCCGCAGCACCACGGGGCAGGTGGCATCGATGAGCCGGATGCGGTTCTGCTCGGCGAGGCGGTAGGTCTCGGGCGGCTCCCCGTGGGCGCGGATGAGCACGGTGGTGTCGCGCAAGTCACGCAGCTGTTCGTTCGTGATGATGCGCAGCCCCATGGACGTGAGCCGCCGCACCTCCTCGCTGTTGTGGACGATGTCGCCCAGACAGTAGAGGAAATGCTGCTCGTTGAGGTGCTTCTCCGCCGTCCGGATGGCGTTGATGACCCCGAAGCAGAATCCTGAGTTCTCGTCGATGACAACCTTGCGGGGCATGGCTACCAGTTGTCGGGGAAGAGGGAATCGACGAACTCGACGCGGTTGAAAATCTGCAGCTGGTGGATTTTCTCTCCCACGCCGATGTATTTGATCGGGACTTGGAACTGGTCGGAGATGCCGAGGACCACGCCGCCCTTTGCAGTGCCGTCCAACTTGGTGATGGCCAGTGCGTTGACCTCCGTGGCGGCGGTGAACTGTTTGGCCTGCTCGAAGGCGTTCTGGCCGGTGGAGCCGTCAAGGACGAGCAGCACCTCGTGGGGACCGTCGGGTACGAGCTTGCGGATGACATTCTTAATCTTCACCAGCTCGTTCATGAGGTTGATCTTGTTGTGGAGACGGCCGGCTGTGTCAATGATGACGACCTGGTGGTGGTTGGCGATGGCCGATTTGACGGTGTCGTAGGCCACGGCGGCGGGATCGGAGCCCATTTTCTGCGCCACGACGGGCACATCGCAACGGGCACCCCACTCCTTGAGCTGGTCGATGGCGGCGGCGCGGAACGTGTCTGCGGCACCGAGGACCACGGAATAGCCGTGCTGCTTGTACTGGTAAGCTAACTTGCCGATGGTGGTCGTTTTGCCCACACCGTTCACGCCCACCACGAGGATGATGTAGGGCGTATCCATCTCCGGAATCACAAAATCGTTTACCTTCTCCAGATCATTCTCTAACAGAAGTCCCGCGATTTCCTCCTTGAGAATCATATTTACTTGACTGGTTCCCAAGTACTTGTCCTTGGAAACGCGCTTCTCAATGCGGTCGATGATTTTGAGAGTGGTTTCCACGCCCACGTCGGAAGTGACGAGCACCTCTTCGAGATTATCGAGCACCTCGTCATCCACTTTCGACTTCCCGGCGATGGATTTGGCCAGCTTCTTGAAGAAGTTTTCCTTGGATTTCTGCAAACCCTCGTTCAACTCCTTCTTCTGTTCCTCATTAATTTCTTGTTTTTTATCTTTGTTGAAAAACGAAAAGAAACCCATAGCGTAAATTTTCCGCAAAAGTACGAATTTTATTGATACGATGATGAGAGAATAAGAGGATAAGATGATGAGAGGATAAGATGATGAGAGGATAAGATGATGAGAGGATGCGGTGTGAAAAATTGTAGGGGCGAATAATTATTCGCCCCTACATCGTTCGTTGTTCGTTATTGTTTCACGACCTTCCGCACGGCAATCACGTTATCATCCGCCATGGCCTTGACGAAATAGACGCCAGCGGCAAACCGGGACAGGTCGATTTGTGCGGTCTGTACGGATGAACCGTGTGTGTCGGTCTGTAGAGACGTGGTACACCGCGTCTCTACACCGTCCGTTGACCGTAATAACCGCCCGAATGCATCGAACAATTGGAACTCCACCTCCCCTGCCTGTCCATTGTTCATTGTACATTGTACATTGACAACGCTGGTGGTCGGGTTGGGATACACCGTCATGGACGCGCCGAGGTTGTAATCGTCGATGCCGACGGTGATGGTGAGGTGCAGGGTCACTACGGAATCGCAGCCGTGGACGGTCTGGAGGGTTTGGGTGTAGGTGCCGGAGGTGCAGTAGGATTGGGAGTTCCAGGTGTAGCAGGAATCTTCCGTACTGACTTCGACAACCTCAGTCACCGAGGGATTTACGGTGAGATGCAAGGTTACGACGGAGTCGCAGCCGTTGGCAGCGGTGAATGTTTGTTCGTAGTCGCCGGAAGTTGTGTAGGTTTCGCCGTTCCATTCGTAGCTGTCGCAGGCGGTGGCTGAGATTGTTGAAGCCACTGGGGAGTTGATGGTGAGGTGTAGGGTATCCACGCTGGCGCAACCGTTGGCGTTCGTGTACGGGTATGTGTATGTGCCCGAAGTGGTGTATGTCACACCGTGCCACTCGTAGCTTTCGCAAGTGGTCTCGGTTTCAACGTTGTGGGTACCGTAGAGGACAGTGAGATTCAGCGTATCCACACTGGTGCAACCGTCGGCGTTAGTGTACTCATATGTATAGGTGCCCGATGTGGTGTAGGTCTGACTGTGCCACTCGTAGCTCTCGCAAGCGGTCTCGGTTTCCACATTGTGGGTGCCGTAATGGACGGTGAGGTGCAGGGTGACCACAGAGTCGCAACCGTTAGCTGCCGTGAAGGTTTGGGTATAGTCGCCTGAAGATGTGTAAGTTTGGCCGTTCCACTCATAACTCTCGCAGGCGGTAGCTGTGTTTGTCGAAACCACCGGTTGTTTGATGGTGAGGTGCAAGGTTACGATACTATCGTTACCATTAGCCGCCGTGAATGTCTGCGTGTAGTCGCCCGACTGCGAATACGTGATGCTGTTCCAAGTGTAGCTGCTGCAGCCCGTGGCACTGAACTCTGTCGTGATGGGATCTTCCAAGGTGAGGTGGAGCGTAATCACCGAGTCGCAGCCGTGGATCGTTTGCAAAACGTGAGTATAGTCGCCGGACTCGCAGCGGGGCGTTCCGAACCACATGTAGCAGCTGTCGAACGAGGTGATGTAGAGATTGGTGGTGGCGGGTTGCCAAAGATTTACGGTTACAGAGGCCATATTGGTGCAGCCATCTTCGTTATAGCCAATCACCTGCCAAGTACCGGCAGTGGTGGCCACCAACGTGTCAGCAGTGCTGCCATTGCTCCACATATAGCTGATGCCGCCGTTGGCTGTGAGTGTGGTAATCTCACCTGCGCAAATGTCCGTGTTGCCGCTGACGATGATGACCGGTGGTTGCGACACTAAAACGGTGATAGAGGCGGTACTGAAACAGCCGGCCGCGCTCGTGCCGATAACGCTGTACTGTCCGAACATGTTCACCGGGATGGAAGGATTGGTGCTACCATTGCTCCATTGGTAGCTATCCGCGCCTGTAGCGGTGAGGATGGTGTTGCCACCTGGACAAATTGTGGTGTTACCCGTGATGACCACTTCTGGAAGCGGATTCACCGTAACCGTGGTGGAAGTTGTTGCGGAGCATCCATCCGCATTCGTAACCGTAACGGTATAGAGGCCGCTCATGGTAGCAGGATAGGTGTTAGTCGTGGTGCCGTCCTCCCACAGGTAGCTCATGCCGCCCGTAGCGTTCAGAGTGGCAGTCTGTCCCTCGCACACCGTGGTGACACCCGTGATACTCGGAGTCGGCAGCGGCAGGATGGTCAGTTGCAGGGTGACGATGGAGTCGCACTCATTAGCGGCAGTGAAGATCTGGGTGTACTCGCCGGAAGTGGTATATGTAGTCTCATTCCAAGTATAGGAATCGCAAGCGGTGACTTCGACAACCTCAGTCACCGAGGGGTTGACGGTCAGTTGCAGAGTCACAATGCTATCGCAACCATTGACGGTGATTAAAGTCTGCGTGTATTCACCGGATGTGGTGTAGATGCTGTCGTTCCAGGTGTAGGAATCGCAGGCGGTGGTTTCGAAGGATTCAGTGACGGAATGGTTGATGGTGAGGTGGAGGGTGGTGAGTTTACAGGCAGGAACATCTTGTAGGGTTGTGTCCGAGTTCTGCGTATATACACCCGATTCGGTGTACGTTACGCCATTCCATGTGTAGCTGTCGCAAGCAGTGATAGTGACAGATTCCTCGATGGCGGGTAAGAGCGTCAACCACAAGTGTACGGTGGAATCGCACCCTTGTGCGTTCGTGAGACCTTCCGCAACCAGGGAACGATACAGGTAGTAAGGATTTGCCATGAGTGTGTCACCTTGCCATACATAGCTCCCGCACGCGGTGTCGCGAAGGCCGTACCAATCCGAGAATTTCACATAGTGATGTTTCTTCACCACAGAGTCGCAACCGGAAACGGCTTCAAAAGTACGGGTCTCGTCGTATTGAATCCAAAGACTGTCATTCCGGTAGTATTCACCGCTCACGTAGAATTCGTAAATAAGACCATCGCTCGCCACGATAGCATCCCCCCAACCTCCATATTCGGCTATGCTATAGACAGATTCGTCGTAGGCATTGTCAAAATATACAATATATGTGGTGTCATAACTTGAATCTTCCCAATATATCTCGTGCCATCCACCACACACGGTGTCTGTGATGAATACGGTATCTCGTGGCGCAAGGGTTAGGTGCAGGTTAATCACGGAGTCGCAGCCATGGATATTTTGCAACGTCTGTGTGTAGTCGCCGGAGTTGCAGAAGGTTTCGTCATTCATCACATAGTAATTGTCGGGACTGTTTATGGTGATGTCCACGGTGTCGGGTTGCCAAATGGTGACGGTGACGGAGTCAGAAGAGGTACAGCCGTTAGGTTTGGTGGCGGTTACATAATATGTTCCAGCGTTATTCACGGACAGTTGATTGCCTATATGTCCATTATTCCAAACATACGTGTCATTAATAAAAGTAACAATGCGCACATTATCAATTTTTAGTACATATTGGCCTGAACAATCGGTATGGACAAACCCGATCAATACATATTCTCCTGCCCAATCATTCAAATCCACAGTATGATACACCCATTGATCGTCAGTGAGGGTCTCATTAAAAATAGAGGTGGGATAACTACTCGTGTTTGTATAAATCCATATTTCGTAATGTTCTGCAGGCCAGTTAGGGTCTTGCGCTGCGGCGTACCAAGACAGTTGGGCTCCCGTATTAGGAATTTGCACATCCTTATACAACATATTAGTTGGTGTCAAAGTTTGACTATTCCACCAAGAGGCTGATGCGGCGGCCCCGTTGCCTTCGTATGCACTCTGTACAGTTCCCAATGTGGAATACCAATTATAACCGTCCCCATCAAATTCCATTGTATACCAACCGTCTATTCCGTTTTCAAAGTCTTCAAATAGTAATAATTCTTCTGTCGGATTAGAACTGGTTGCAGTAAGAATAGTGCTTTCCCCTTCGCAAATATCCGTCATGCCGCTGATAACAAGTTCTGGTCTTGGAAGAACATTCACAGAATGCGTTGCTGAAGCGGAACATCCGTTACTGTCCATACCTGTTACAGACACCTCCAAAGAATTTTCGGGCAACAAACTGATAACAGACGTGGTGTCGCCGTTAAACCAGATGTAACTGTCTGCTCCGGTGGCGACAAATGTTGCGACATCCCCTTGACAAATAATTGACGGGGAAGTGATTTGCAGGTTGACTATTGGATTGAAAATGGCGGTAAGCAGTGTGTCTTGAGTTACAGTGATAGTAAGCGGGTTTTCCGTAGTACCGTTGCTCCATCCTGCAAACACATAGCAAGAATCTGTTACAACGGCCTCAATGGTTGCTTGCGGATTCTCCGCCGTGGGTGTTTGTGGCACTACGACATGACCGTGTGCTGAGTCACAATCAATAGTAAATGCATATTCCCTGAAGTGAGCCACTAATGTTGTATCCTGTGTGAGCTCAACTGTACGCGGGTTATCCGTATTGCCATCATTCCAGTGGTCGAAAACATAGAAGAAGTTGGGTGTGGCCTCAATGACGGGAGATTCCGTACACGAGGGTTGTGTAATTACTAGCACGGTTCCTTTGAGGGTGTCCTCAGAGGTGACGGTGAAACGGTAGGGTTGGATGGTTTCGTAAATGTTGTAAAAAAAGGAGCTTGAACCGTTTCTCCACGCATTACGATAATTTTGCGCACTGCTGCAAGGGACATAGACGGGGATGTTGCGGTTGACATTTCTGAATGAGTTAGACAAATCATAAACAGGAAGGTTCCCATTATCAATAACAGGAGGGTTCCAATTATAAGAAGAAATGGAGGAGAGACCTGTACAATTTGTAAAAGCACATAATCCGATGAGATCAACGGAGCGACCAAGCGGATAAATTGGCACAGTTAGAGAAAGTATATTTGCCAATATATTTTACAGAATCAGGAATTATTAAGTTGCCAAATAATCCCGATTGATTATAAAATGCATAATCGGGAATTGCTTTGACGTTGTTCCCAATTACTATTTTGTTAATGTTATTACAGTCAGAGAAGACATAATTGCCAATGTCGCTTCCCAACGCAGTACAACTGTCGGCATTGAATTCCACGTAGGATAACTGCACCCCTTGAATGTTGAATTATAGTATATGGAAGATACTGCTTTGCCAATAATTAGAGAGTCCAATCTGTTGCACCCCCAAAAAGCCCTTTCCCCAATTGTTTTGACAGAATCAGGGATAAACAATTTACCAGTCAAACCGCTACAACTATAGAAAGCATCGTTTGGTATTATTTTAACATTATCACCAATCGTTAACGTGGCGAGGCTGTCGCAATTGGAGAACTGCCGGTACATTTGGGTGCAGCTGTCGGCATTAAATGATATGTGAGACAAGCCGCTACAACCATAAAAAGCCCAATATCCAACGGATTCTACCGATTTGCCGACAACTAACGTATCCAATCCTGCGGTATTGTAGAAAGCTCGTTGACCGATAGTGACAACGGAATCGGGAATGATCAACTTCCCTTCAAAACCGCTGCAATTGGAAAAAGCATATTCACCGATATATGATAATGAATTCGGCAGGGTAAGATTTCCCGTTAGTCCGCTACAATCTTCGAATGCATAATCGCCAATGTATGTTACTGAATTTGGAATAATAAGATTTCCAATAAGGTTCTTACAATCATTGAAAACGTAATCAGGTATGTTTTTTACGGATTCCCCGATTGTTAAATGCGTTAAATTTTGACAAAATAGAAATGAACCTGGACCTGAACTATAACAAGAATCCGCATTAAATACGACAGTTGAGATGTTGCAGCCTGAGAAAGACCCTGTACCAATGTAAGTTACCGAATTGGGTATAATAAGTGTTCCTGTAATGCCAGAACAATTTTCAAAAGCCTTATCGCCAATATAGGTCACTGAATTAGGAAGGGTAAGTGTTCCTGTAATGTTTGAACAGTCATGAAATGCATAGTCGCCAATAAAGGTTACTGAGTTAGGAATAAACAGCATACCTGTCAGACTGTTGCAACCACTAAAGGCAGAGTTACCTATACGTTGAACGGAATTTGGGATATTTAAAGAAGACAGGGAACTAAAAGAATAAAAAGCGTAATCAGGTATGGCTTTCACATTGTTGCCAATTGTCAAATTCAGAATAGAATGTGGGGTATATGTGCCACCAAAGGAATAACCCATATATGAACAACTGTCTGCATAAAAAGACACCGATGTCAATTGACATTCGCCAAAAGCATTACCACCAATAGAATCCACTGATTTTCCTATGACAACAGAATTCAAACCGGTACAGCCATTGAAGGCATAATTACCGATTGTAAGGATACTGTCGGAGATCGTCAAAGTTCCTGTTAGTCCTGTACATTGGAAAAAAGCATATTGTCCTATATGTTTTACTGAATTAGGGATTATTGACGAATTGGTTAATGTCGAAATTCCGCTGAATGCATAATTTCCGATTGATATGACTGTATTTGGTATCACAGTGTTTTTACATCCGAAAAGGATAGTATTGGTTTCTGTGTGTACAATCGCATTGCAATTATTACGACTGTCATACACAGGATTATTGTTTCCTACCGTTATTGAGGACAAATTCGAACAACCGGTAAAAGCATGGTCTCCAATCGTTGTCACAGAATTTGGTATGTTTATCGTCGATAGACCTTTAAGATTAGCAAACGCATAGTCGGGAATAATTCGGACATTGTTACCGATCATCAATGTGGTAAGACTACTGTTGTTGGAAGAATTATTGTCGAATACAGACCCATCACTATTGTAGATGTTGCCTCTCATCAAAGTGCAACTGTCCGCATTAAAAATAAACGTGGTTAAAGCAGAACAAGAAGAAAAAGCGCCATACCCTATATTTTTTACCGAATTGGGAATTGTGACGGATGTCACCCCACTGCACCACCTAAACGCATAGTTCCCAATGATCTCCACCCCATTCGAAATCGTTACCGAAACCAAATGGGAGCAACTAGAAAATGCATATTCCCCAACACTCTTCACAGTAGAGGGTATCGTAACCGAAGTCAGTTGGGAGCAGGTGCTAAACGCATAATTCCCAATACTCGTCACCGTCCCTGGAATACTTACACCCGTAAGTCCCGAGCAACTACGGAAGGCGTTATTCCCAATCCCCGTCACCGTGTACGTGGTGCCGTCGTAGGTCACTGTGGATGGGATGTCCACATTGCCGGAGTAGCTGTTGTACGACCCTGTGGCGTAGGTAACCGCCACCGTGTTGGGCGAGGTGCCCGTGATGTCGTAATAGATGCCGCCGCTCTGAAAATTGTAGGCGAAGGCCGCCGGCAGCGCCGCCGCCAGCAAAAGGAGCATGCTAATGCCCAATCGATAAAACTTTCTCATAATCGTTTTTTTTATGTTTGTAATTTCTATTTGTCTTGTCGTTCCCGAAGAGACGCAAAAGTTTGCGTCTCTGCAAACCGTTTCCGCCTTCCATCACAAACATAAAAAGAATCGTGGAACTTTTGTTCTACTCCGAGGTTGTGGAATACCTATAGTACCAACAGAAAGCCCACGATTTACATCGAAGCGGTTCGTTCCTTTCTGTGGTATTGCTGAAAATTGTCCAGATTCTCGTGCAACAAAGAAAAGCGAAAACGCTTTATGTCAATATGTTATAATTTCAGTTTTTCTTTTTGGGGTTCTTTGGGGTTGGTGAAAAATTAGGATTCTATTTCAGGGTGCAAAGATACGAAAATTATTTGGACGTGATAATATTATGGAAAATTTTAGTGTTGCGCAATTTGTAGAGACGCAAAATTTTGGAGACGCAAAATTTTGCGTCTCTACACCGTGGGGAAACCCATTCATTTTCGGAATAGGTTAAAAACACAATAATGATTTTAGGTTATATCACAATTTGGCGGTTATTGACCGCCAAATTTCAAATGATTCAATACCAGAGAATTACAACATTGCGGTCGGGAACCGCAATATTCACGTACGTCATCCGTAAAATCCGTCCTCCTCCCAATTGGCCACATTGTTTTCAATGTAATCCGTGATAAAATACAATTCGTCCAAGTTTCGGATGAGGTGTTCGTAGTATCGGGGTTGCCATTCAAAGGGAATGCAGTTTTGCCGTGCGAATTTGGTGACACCGATTTTGAATCCGCGTATCACCGATGCCAGATTTTTCGATTGGGGACCGAATCGGTTGTTTGGCATAATGACGTTGCCAGTTTCTCGTATTGCCCCATCCTGTTGCGATTGCCCCTGTTGTAGAGACGCAAAATTTTGCGTCTCTGAAATGGGATTGATGGCCAAAATTCCATGAATATGGTTGGGCATGATCACCCGCGACAACGTTTGGACGTGCGGGAAATGCGATGGGATTTCTTGCCAACAAACATCGGCATTTTCGCCAATCGCCGACATCCTCATTATGGGATTTCCAGTGCCATCGTTAATGATTTCCCCAAAGGAATGTTCTCTTGTTTTTGTGCAGATGGTCACGAAATAGGTTCCGTGCGTGTAATCGTGCCAGGGTGCGCGTGTGGACGGTATGCGATACCGGTTTTTGAATAATTCGTTTGTCATTATTTTTGTTTTTAAGGTTTTGACGGCAAAAACGCCGTTATTTTTG
>CAJOKR010000085.1 GCA_905235135.1 uncultured Bacteroidales bacterium | reverse complement strand
CCCCGTGCTCATGGCCGCCGACATCCTGCTGCACCGCGCCGACAAAGTGCCCGTGGGCAAGGACCAGGAGCAGCACCTCGAAATGACCCGCGACTTCGCCCAGCGCTTCAACCGCATCTACAAAAACGAGTATTTCAAACTGCCCGTGGCCTACAACTTCGGCGGCGAACTCGTGAAAATCCCCGGTCTGGACGGCTCTACCAAGATGTCCAAGTCCGACAACGAGAACTCCTGCATCTACCTCTCCGACGCTCCGGAGGTAATCCGCAAGAAGGTGATGAAAGCCGTCTCTGACAGCGGTCCCACCGAACCAGGTCAACCCAAGACGCAGGCCGTGGAGAACCTCTTCCAGCTGATGAAGGCCGTCTCCGCGCCTGAAACGCTGCAATATTTCGAAGAACAATACCAGAACTGCGCCATCCGCTACGGCGACATGAAAAAGCAGCTCGCCGCCGACATGATCGCCTTCGTGCAGCCCGTCTATGAGCGCATCCTCGAACTGCGCGACAAGGACGACTACATCCGCAAAGTGGCCCGCCAAGGTGCCGAAAGAGCCCGCGAAAGCGCCTCCAAGACCATTAAGGAAGTGCGCGAAATCATCGGTATCAAATCCTTCTAACATCCTGAAATGTCGTTACTTACACAGTATCCGCTTTGGCTGGCGATTTTCGCCGTCCTTTTGGGTGTAGGCTACGCCCTCTTCCTCTATTACCGCAACGACAACGTCGCCTTCGAGAAACGCTCCCGCATCGTGATGGCCTCCCTGCGCGGCGTGGCGATGACGCTGCTCGCCTTCCTACTGCTCGCGCCTATGCTCAAGATGATTCGTAAGCAAACCGACAAGCCCGTCATCATCTTCTCCATCGACAACAGCGAATCCATCGCGGCGGGCAAGGATGCCGGCTACTACACCTCCGACTATCCCAAACAGCTGCAGAAGGTCATCAACGAGCTGGCAAAACAGTATGATGTGGACGCCTACTTAGTGGGCGATGAAAACCAACTCACTGACAACAAAAACGTTACCCCGGACTTCTCCGATAAATCCACGAACCTCTCCGCGCTGTTCGACGACATCAGCCTGCTCTACGCCAACCGCAACGTCGGGGCTGTGGTGATGCTCTCCGACGGCATCTACAACATCGGTTCGAACCCCTACTACGCCGCGCAAAAGGTTGGATTTCCGGTCTATACCGTAGGTCTCGGCTCCGACGAGCAGGCCACCGACCTCCTTATCGCCGACATCATCCACAACAAGGAGGTGCTCAAGGGCAACCGCGCCCCCGTGGAGGTGAAGGTGCAAGCGGGCAAGTTAGCTGGCAAAACCGCCAAGCTGACCGTCTCCGACGAGAAAGGGGAAATCTTCTCCAAAACGCTGCAGATTTCTGGCAACCAATACTTTGAGACGGTTTCCTTCCTTGTGGATGCGCAACAGACTGGGCTGAAGAAACTCAAGGTCGATTTGGAGGAGCTGGACGGCGAAGTGACGTACAAGAACAACCACGCACAGTTCTTCATCCGCGTAATCGAGTCGAAAGACAAGGTCGCCATCGTGTATGACGCGCCGCACCCCGATGTAGCCGCCATCCGTTCCGCGCTGGAACTCTCTGACAACTACGATGTTGTGGTCAAATCCGTGGATGAGTTCAAGGACGATCCCTCCGGTTTCGGCCTCATTGTCCTGCACCAGCTGCCGTCACAAAAGCATCCCGCCTCCGCGCTGCTGTCGCAGATTCGCAAGAGCGGGGTTTCATCGCTGTATATCATTGGCACTCAGACGGATCTGAATGCCTTCAACGGGCTGAACACGGGTCTGCAAATCACGCAGAGCAAGAACATGACGAACAACGCCACAGCCGCCTTCAACAGCAACTTCATGCTCTTCTCCTTCTCGGAGGAGGCCCAGCAGCTGCTGCCCACGTTGCCGCCGTTGCAATCGCCCTTCGGCAGCTACAAGGCCTCCGTCTCCGCCAACACCTTCATGACCCAGCGCATCAGCGGTGTGGAAACCAAATACCCGCTCATCCTCTTCAATGACGTAAACGGCGCAAAGACGGGCGTTATCTCGGGCACCGGCCTCTGGTCGTGGAAGGTCTATGACTACGTAAACACCCAAAACCACGACGCCTTCAACGAGATTGTGAACAAGACCGCGCTGTTCCTGGTGGCCAAGAACGACCGGAGTCCGTTCCGCGTGCGCCACAACGCCGTCTTCGCCGAAAACGCACCCGTGGAGTTCTCCGCCGAACTGCACAACGAGAGCGGCGAGCTGCTCAACACCCCCGATGTGAAGCTTACCATCAAGGGCAGTGGCGACACCACCTACGATGCGCAGTTCTCGAAACAGAACAACGCTTACTACCTGAATATGGGCGAGTTGCCCGTCGGCACCTACTGGACCGCGAAAACGCAGCTCGGTAACAAGAATTACGAGAAGAGCGGCAGCTTCTCCGTGCAGGAGATCTTCGTGGAAACCGCCAACCTTGTCGCCGACTTCGACCTGCTGAAAAGCGTCGCACAGACCAGCGGCGGCAAGTTCTTCGCCCGCAACGAGTTGGAGAACGTCGTCAAGGAAATCAAGGCCAACGACAACATCAAGCCCGTGGCCTCCTACCAGAAGAAGTACTCCATGCTGCTGAACTCCCCCTGGTACCTTGCCGCTATCGTGCTGCTGTTAGGTATCGAGTGGTTTTTAAGGAAGTGGCACGGAGGGTTCTAAAAGTTAGTAGTTGCAACGAAAAGTCCACAATATATATGAAAAAACTTCCTTAAGCAGCCCCGGAGGGGCAACACGCACGGAGTGCAACGGAGTGCAAATAACCCCACACAAGCGGAGCGCAGTGTGGGGCATACCAAAACAATGACAAATATGAAAAAGACCATACTAACCCTACTGATATTCGCGGCGGCCCTCATCGCCCCCGCCCAGCAAATCGCCCTGCTGAAGTACAACGGCGGCGGCGACTGGTACGCCAACCCCACCTCGCTGCCGAACCTCATCAAGTTCTGCAACCAGCAGTTGGGCATGTCGTTAGATGCGAAACCTGCCACCGTGGAGGTCGGCAGCGCGGACCTCTACCGCTACCCCTTCGTGCACATGACGGGCCACGGCAACGTCGCCTTCACCGACGCAGAGGCCGAGAACCTGCGCAACTACCTGATTGCCGGCGGCTTCCTGCACGCAGACGACAACTACGGCATGTCGCCCTACATCCGGGCGCAGATGAAGAAGGTGTTCCCCGAGCTGGAACTTGTGGAGTTGCCCTACAACCACCCGATCTTCCACCAGAAGTACAACTTCCCCAACGGTCTGCCCAAAATCCACGAGCACGACAACAAGCCGCCGCAAGCCTTCGCCCTCTTCTGGGATGGCCGCATGGTCTTCCTCTTCACCTACGAGTGCGACCTCGGCGACGGCTGGGAGGACTTCGTCGTCCACAAGGACTCCGAGGCCACCCGCACCAAAGCGCTGCAGATGGGCGCGAACATTATACAGTATGTGTTCTCGAATTAAGACCGTCACGCGAACTCGTATTGCAGAATCGCGACATTCTGCAGCAGCCCATTTCTTACCAAAAGAAAGAATAACAGACGTAATAGACAATGGACAATATGGAACCCGATGATTTGCAATCGCGCACGGTGGACTGGCTGCGCTACCCGCTCATGCTGTTGATTTTGATGTGTCATTCCAACTCACCATTGATTAACGAATTGCCTCAAACGGGAGTCTCTGCCTGCTGTTACTGCATCACTATAACCGTTGCAAGAGTTGCCGTACCCTTGTTTTTCATCTTTTCCGGCTATTATTTCTTCCGCAAGCCTGACACGTTCAACAGAACGGTCTATTCGTCGAAGATTCGCAAACGCGCCTTGACATTGTTGGTACCTTACCTGTTCTGGAACTATTTCGTATGGGGATTCCTGCTGTTGAGAGTCGTAGTGAAAGGTCACACCGAATGGCTTCCGAGCGACACTTTCACGTTGCCCGCAATCCTTGACGTAATCGTAGGGTGGGACGAAAGTTATGGCGGTATGCCCAAAGCTTTCCAACTATGGTTTGTGCGCGACCTGATGATTGTATGTCTGCTTTCCCCGCTGCTGTACCGTCTGCTGAAAACCAAACGACCTTATATCCTGCTACTGTTCACAGCCCTCTACCTCATACCGTGGCCAAACGGCTGGAACCTGTTTTTCTCGCGCCTTCCGTCCGCACTGCTTTTCTTCAGTATCGGGGCATATATGGGTATTCACAAGCAAAACATGGTGGAGATGTCGCGACGCGTACCTCTGTGGCTCTGCATCACAGTCTCCACGCTGTTGCTAGCCGTCACCACGTGGGAACACATGACATTCGGACATTTTGTGAAATTGGCGGAAAATCTGTTCAGTATTGCCGCTGTGATTCCGACCATGCTGATAGCCTCAACATTGGTGGAACATTACAGTCTGAAACCCGTCAAATTTATCACCGACAGCAATTTCTTTCTCTTTGTGCTGCATCCGCTGATTATCCTCTACCTCGTCTCGGAGCCGTTGTTGGGAAAAGTCACCAATACACCGCTGCACTTTTGGGCTGTATACGCCGCTGAAATTGTTGTGCCCGCATTGGTCTGCGTCGTGCTGTACGCCATCCTGTCGCGCCTGCTTCCCCGCACCACATCGTTGCTAACGGGTGGCCGCAGTGGAAAACAGGGCTAAGTTGATGCTTGAGCCCCGATTTGTCTCCTCTTGCCTACTAACCGTTACCCAAAAAATTGTATTTTTGCCCGTTTTTTTGAATCCGAATTATGAGAAGAATATTTTTCACCATGATGATGCTGTGGTTCTGTCTCGCCCCCGCCATCGCGCAGAAGGACACCATCACCGTCATCTCCTTCAACATCCGCTACAACAACCCCGGCGACGGCGACAACATCTGGGACAACCGCAAGGCCAGCTGCGTCAAGATGGCCAAGATGGAGAATCCCGACTTCCTCTGCGTGCAGGAGGCCTATTTCGTGCAGCTTGACTATCTAAACCAGAATCTCCCTGACTACCAGTATATTGGCGTGGGTCGCGACGATGGCAGGCAGGGCGGCGAGCACATGGCCATCCTTTACCGCAGCGACCGCTACGAGGTCATCGAGCACGGCGACTTCTGGCTGAGCGCGACACCCGATGTCTGCTCCCGCGGTTGGGACGGCGCCTGCAACCGCATCGTCACGTGGGGTTACTTCCGCGACAAAAAGACCGGCAAGCACGTCTATTGCTTCAACACCCATCTCGACCACGTGGGCGAAGTGGCCCGCCGCGAGTCGCTGAAGCTTATCCCCGAGCGCATCAAGAGCATTGTCACCGACAAGAAAGCCCCCGTGTTCCTCACCGGCGACTTCAACTCCACGACCGAGAACGCCATCTTCAAACCGCTGAAGAAGATGATGAAGGAGGCCCGCGAGGACGCGCCCGTCACCGACCACCGCGGCACCTTCAACGGTTGGGGCAACGCGCCCAACAACATCGTCATCGACCAGATTTTCTACCGCAACGCCACTCCCCTGCTCTATCAGACCCTCGATTCCGACAAATACGGCCGCTGGCTGATTTCCGACCATTACCCCATCAAGGGCGTGTTCGTACGGTAAGACAGCACCCGTAGAGACGCACCATGGCACGTCTCTACAAAAGGAAATACCATTTATGTTAAAAAAACTATCCTTAAACAGCCTCGAAGAGGCAACACGCGCGAAGCGCAATTAACCCCACACCAGCGGAACGAAGTGGAGCGCAGTGTGGGGCGCACAAAGCGTAAGTAGCCCACATAGTGTGTGGCCTCCCATAACCGTAAAACCGTATAAAATAATGACAACCGAAGAAAGATCCCGAATTATCGCATTAGTGAAGCGCGAGGTGGTGCCCGCAATTGGGTGTACCGAACCGATGGCCGTGGCATTGGCCGTGGCGAAAGCCAAAGAAGTGTTAGGCGGCGTACCGAAACAGATCACCGTGTCGCTGAGCGCGAACATGCTTAAAAATGCCATGGGCGTAGGTATTCCCGGCACCGGGATGGTGGGCCTCCCCATCGCCATTGCCCTCGGCGCACTGGCCGGAAAATCCGAATACCAACTGGAAGTGCTGAAAGACATCACCCCCGAGCTCGTGGAAGAGGGCAAAGCGTTTATCGCCAAAAACCGTATCAAAATCCTGCAGAAGAAGGACACGGACGAGAAGCTCTACATCGAAATCGACTGCCACAACGGCGACGACAACGTGCAGGTGGTCATCAGCGGGATGCACACCCACTTCAGCTATATCGCCAAAAACGGCGAGGTGCTCCTGGACGACCGCGTGAAGACCGAAGCCAAGTGCGAATCTGAAGACCCGAAATTGGACATGCGCACGGTGTATGAGTTCGCCACCACCGCGCCGATTCCGGAAATCCACTTCATCCTCGAGACGGCTGAGCTGAACAAGCGGGCAGCGGAGATGTCGCTGAACAACCGGTTTGGACACGGACTGGGCCGCACCATCTTCATGGAGCCCAAGTCGCAGTTCTTCGGCAACGGCATTTATTCCAAGATATTGTCCTACACCTCGGCGGCGTGCGATGCGCGTATGGCGGGCGTGAAGGTGCCGGTGATGAGCAACTCCGGCAGCGGCAACCAAGGCATCGCGGCCACCTTGCCGGTATGGGTCTTCGCCAAGGAACGGCTCAAAAGCGAGGAAGACCTCACCAGAGCGTTGATGCTCAGCCATTTGACGGTTATCTACATCAAACAGAGTTTCGGACGGCTCTCGCCCCTGTGCGGGTGCGTGGTGGCCGCCACGGGCTCTGCGTGCGGACTCACCTACCTGATGGGCGGCACCTACGAGCAGATCGTCTATGCCGTGAAGAACATGATTGCCAACATCACTGGCATGATTTGCGACGGTGCCAAGCCGAGCTGCTCGCTGAAGGTGGCCACGGGCGTTTCCACGGCAGTGCTCTCCTCCATGCTGGCCATCGAGGACGAGGTTGTGACCTCCGCAGAAGGCATCATCGACGACGACGTGGACCGCTGCGTGCAGAACATGGCGAGCATCGGCACCCACGGCATGGCCGCCACCGACAGCCTCGTGCTGGACATCATGACGAGGAAGTGAGTCGCATCATAAGCAGATGTGGGGGTATGGAGCCATCTGCGTACCCGGGGATGTTGCGCAGTGGCCGTGTGTGTCTCGCGGAAGACACATCTCCGCGTATCACACGTATCTACACGTATGAGGGGTGCGGGTGGCTGCCGGAGCGGCGGGCGATATGGCTGGGGGCGGGGCATTGGCGGTTTTTGATGGAGCAAAAAATGTTATTAATCGAGCATGTTGCAGAATCAATCACAGATTATTTGTGCGTACATCAAGTATGGAGTACATAAACCCACAATCTTTAAACCTGTGCCTTCTTTGAGTATTTGAAAAATTATTTCTCTCTGTTGAGAACAGACCATCCATTCTGTTTTGACAAGAATCCTCTCGCTTTCAGCATCTAAAACGTTGATTTTTATAGGTAACAATGGCTTCTTTGTCTCTTCACAACATAAATTTTCTAATTCACAAAATTTATATATTGTTTGCAGTATCGAAGCTGTATCATTTAACTGTTGACCATACTTCTGGAAGTGCCAATTAGTGATAATTCTTCTTCCGTTTTTGGAAGTTTTTGCACTTCGCATACCTATTTGGTATTTGTTTAGTTGATCTGATATGCAGAAAAAGTCTGCGAAATACCATATCGAATCGTTTTTATTCATAACAGATGACATGAAAGAAGACAGAGTTGAAACGAGTCCCAATGTGTCTGTCGTCAAATCGTTTATGAACGGATTATCATTGAAAAACAATCCCGAAATGTTTGGAGAGATGTATAAAGGGACTCTTTGTTCTTCTATAGGAATGCATAAGACGCTGTCATACAACAATATATTCAGCGTTCCAGGGTAATGAAATGAAGCACCATATAGGTTTGGATTGTCGAAATAAGGTCGTACTACTAAAGCGTAAGTTTTGTTGGTCTTTAATGGGGTACAATTTCCTAAAATAACGGAAGGTTTTTCAGTAGATAATATGATAATTTTGGTTTTATGAGATTTCTGAATAGTGAAGCCTCTCAATAAATACCCTCCAGGAATCTTTAGAGCTTTTACAAATTTCATCTTACAGAAACCATCATCAATGAGAGAATCTGTATGGCTTTGATACGATTCTCCAAACATTTCAATTGATTGGGAAAGACACAATGACATTTCTGCATGTGCCGATAAACACGTCAAACTCAAGAACAAAGATAAGAAAAGCTGATTCTTCTGTATAACAATTGGCGTTTTCATCGTGGAAAAAATTTGTTGAGAATATATCGTGCAGATGGATTCTTATAATTCAGTTTTTGTGATGGGGACATTTCGTTTGGCGCCAAAGATGCATTATTATGGGCTTGCTCATATTTTTTATAATCTCTCGGATAGTCTGGTGTCCAAGAATCATAAAGATCTATCCTATACATTGCTTTGTTGTCCAATGCTATAGGCGAAGGCGATTCCGTTTTGTGACAAGAAGCTTCCTTGATACTATGTTTTGTGGATATAGCTATTTCCCCCGCAAGATACCCTTCTGTCGCTTCATGAATTAAGCCTGACCCCACTGGCGCGTTATTTTTTCGCTCTAAATCCTGCATTCCTTGCACATTGACGTAATTCACAGACACAGCTGTACCTTTTTTCTTATTATATGTAGTACCCATGTAACTTCCTTCAGCTCCTTCGTTTTCGCAGACAATAACTGCGCAAACAGATTTACTGTTAATGGCTTTTAATAATAGTTCGTCTGCTTCAGAGATAGCCTCTCCCTCTGCCTTGATTTTTCCGTATTTGCCCATCGTCAATTTCAGATTAGTACCTTGTTGCATGTTTAGCAAAGCAGTCATTGCGTGACAGCCAACCAGTATAACCTCTTCCCCATTCGGATCCACGCACCTCACCGGGTTATCCGCGCAATACGTATAAGGCGACAAAGAAGGATATTTCGCACTCATCGGGTCCACGCTCAGCCAGATGCTCAAATCGCTGCTGTAATACCGTGAGCCAAAGTAACTTAAACCGGTTTCCGGGTCGCGTTCTTTGGCGGAGAACGTGTAACGGACACCATCAAAGGAGTTAAGCCGCTGGTCCACGAAGTCCTCGCCCCAAGGCAAATAGTGCAGGTGTTGCACAGCTGTGCCC
>CAJOKR010000084.1 GCA_905235135.1 uncultured Bacteroidales bacterium | reverse complement strand
CTCACATGGTTGGGAGGAAAATAACGGCCGACGACCTTACTCGACACGCTGCAATGCCCCGCGCAGTCGGAGTCTTTGGAAGTTGATGCGTAAGCCCTACAGTGACGCATCATGTGTTTCGCAGCCATACCCAAAAATATTTTCGTCGAAAAAAATAATATTTTTGTGTTCTATTGATTATTTTATTATTTTTGCAATATCGTTTTAAAACAAAGATTATTGTAAACTTAAATTTTAGAATCATGGGTTCCGATTGAATATCAACAAAATAGAAAGCATTCATGAAAACAATTGAAAACGAACTTATGGCAAAGAAACAGGAACTTGAAGTCGCAAATTGCGACTTCAAAAACATGGACAACATCAACATCGGATCACTGATTCATGTTATAAGAGGGCAGCAGGTGATGCTTGATGCTGATTTGGCGATGTTGTATGGCGTTGAAACAAAAGCCCTTAACCAGGCAGTTAAACGAAATATCAATCGCTTTCCGGATGATTTTAGGTTTCAATTAACGAAAGATGAGGTGGTTGCTTTAAGGTCACAAATTGTGACTTCAAACGAAAGACTGGATTCTTCAAGGTCACAATTTGCGACCTCAAATGAAAGACCGGATTATGCACATGACACTACTTGTCTCCATAATGCCCGTATGCAGTAAGTACGAGAACAACAACTTCCGTATCGTGAATCTCGTAAACAAGCCGATGTTTCTTGGTGATACGTCTGCTCCATTCTCCTGCCCGATTGCCGGAAAGGGGCTCGGGTTTTCCGGTGCCTGTGCGAGGATGCTCTTTCAGCTCTGCTTCCAGTTTCAAAAGTTTTTGAAAGGCTTTCGGTTCTTCGCTTTTCAGTTTTCTGGCGTCCTCAATGGCCTGCTTCATGTATCGGATTGTGTAAGCCATTATTATATGCGATTTAGGAGATCTTCGATGGTTTCACCTTCTTTCAACTCATACATAGGGCCTTTTTTTGCCTCATCGACACGGGCAAAAAATTCCTCTTTTGTGAAAAGAGTGGCATCTTCTTTCTCCGCAACAAGTTTGCGCAAATACTTAGCGGCTCGTTTCAGCAAGTTTTCGTCTTCAGCGATGATGCTCATATTGCGAAGCACCTCCGCATTCAATTGCGTAGTTGTCATATCTCTGTCATATTTTATCACAGCGCAAAAATACGAAAAATATTTGAACCCAATATCATTATGGAAAAACTGAACACGTGCAACCCCTCGCGGGGTTGTCGGTCGCGGCCGGAACGCATCAGGCCACAGAGATGGACGTCCTACGGGCTACGAGGAACTTGGTCAGGCGGACCTGCCGCCCCCCTAAGCGCAAAGGTTCGTGCTCGCGTATATACGCATTGGTTTATGCCTGTACAGGCGTTGACGGATGCCTGCACCTGCGTTTGCAAATTTCTGCACCTGCGTTGGCGGATGCCTGCACGGGCGTTGGCGGATGCGTAGGTTGACGTGTGAATGATTAGTGGCTGTTTAGGTTGTCGCTTGTTTCAAGTTCCAGATCAAAGGCCAAGGGTCTCCAAGTAATCATCGATTTCTGCGCATACATACTCGGAAGGGTACTTGCCCAGTTCGCCCCGGACGGACATTTCGTAATCGTCCTCGAGCGCCAAGGCCAAGTCACTCGCCTTATAGGGGGCTTTGTAGATATGGCGCGTATCGAGATGGTGGAGTATGTTGGCGATGAGCTTGCGGTTGAAACTGGTCCGTTTCTGCTTGCCTGTCTTATAGACAAAAGGACGCACGGCATCGAGCTCGAGGATGCCTTCCCACATTTGCATATAGCGGTCGCGCTTGTCAAGACGAACAAGGGGGCGCACGCGACTGACATAATCGAGTATTTCGGTGCGGATTCGGGAACGATTGATTTCCTCCTCGGACTCTTCCCGCCGGTCGAGCCTCCGATTGTCTGGAATGGAATGATCAGGGTTGTCAGGAGTATCGTTTTCAGTCCCTTCTTGTTTTTTCTTTTCCCTATATTGCTCCCCGTTTGTGCCATAGTAATTATTGATTACGGCGGCGTTGTTATAGGTTCCTACAGATCCGATATGTATCTCCTGAAATGTGTTTCCCGTACCGGGGTTGCCTTCAATTTTAATGTCCATACTCTTTTAGTTGATGGTTATACGATATGTAGGAGTGTCGCCATCCCTGGCGACCTTTTTGCGGCAGGAATGCCGCAGTTCCTAAGACGCTGCAAAAGTAATGAAAATTCAAACAACATTCTTTCATTCTTTCTTTTTTTGCTTGCAATTGCTTGATTTTCAAATAGAAAGTTGAAAGAAAAAATAATTTAGGATTTTTTCTAGGTTTCACTGTCGCCGTGGATGTATTTTTGCCTCGTCATTCAGTTGCAAACGCGTGACGAAGATGACAAGCGTTCTTTGACATGCTGAGACAAGGCGGTTTTAATTCACATTATTTATTAACAATCAAAAACTTCAAAATTATGATCGATTATTCTGTATGTAAAAAATTCAATCTGATGGATGAGACTGCTGCGCCGAAGGCTTACGCCGTGGCGCAAATACGCGAGAACATGTCGTTCTCCGATTTTGTCAACCACATTGCCGGACACAACGGGGTGTTCAGCCGCGGTACGGTGCAGGGCGTTCTGAGTGACGCCTGCCAGTGCCTCGTCGAACAGTTGTTGAACGGCAACAAGGTACAACTGGGCGAGTTGGGCAAGTTTTGGATCAGCCTCTCCTCAACAGGTGCTGATTCACCTGAGAGCTTCAGTGCCTCGAACATCAAAACCGTAAACATTGTGTTCACCCCAGGGCCCGACTTCGAGAATCTTCGCGGAAAGGCCACCTTCAACCTCGTCTCCAGCCGTGCGGCACAGGCGGCCACACTGAAGGCTGAAAAGACCGGTGACACGATTGTGGATATAGAGGCGGCTCGCAACGCTGCCCGCCCGACGGTCACCCCTTAACAATCATCTCCCAATACCCCTAATAACTATCAACCATAAACATTATACATTAAACCTTAAACCAAAATACAAAGCCTTGTATCTCAGTATTGTCAAAGAAAGAGTGATGATGGTAATAGTCAATAGGCAAGGGCGCTCGGAAACGGGTGCCCTTTTTTCATAGCCACATTTTTCACGGCACCGGCAACATACTGAACCCCCCGAACAGCCCAAATCCCCCCTCGATGTTCGTGTAGGTGTGCGGCGGTTCCAACATCAGGAAGTTCAACTCGTTGTCGCCCCAAAGGGTGGTCTCGTAGAGGTAGCTGCCCTTGTCGAGGAAAAGGAGGTAGTACTGCGTCTCGTCATCGTCGCCGCCTTTGGCTTTGCGATACCCTTTCCCTTTCCAGTCGTCATAGTATTCTTCATCGAAAATGTCCACCGCGAACAGGTAACGCATCAGCTCTCCGTCGTGGCCTTCGTCGGAGACGTATTCGAGATCTTTGTTCCCTTCCGTCAGCCAGATGCGGCTGAAGCCCCAAAAGTAATCTTCCTCCTCCCCGTCGGAATAGATGGTGTAGTGCGTCCATAACTCGTAGGCCTTCATGCCGTAGAAGTTCTCCGCGCCCGGCACGTCGTGCCATTCCACATACACATCCTTGTGCGGCCAGTTGTAGATTTCGCCCCAGTGCGAGTCGTTCTCGGTGACTACCGTGTCGAAGCGGAAGCCCACATTATGAGCGACGGGCACGGTGCAGGTGGCGCTCACATCCGGAAACCCGTTGTGCGAGGCGCGGATATAGTAGGTGTGCCCTTCTTCCACCGGAAACTCCTCACGGGTGATGAGATAGCGTTTGTGCAATGAATCGAAATGCGCTGGTACCCAATGGCTTCCGTCGTCGGAAAGTTCCACCACACCGTCATCGAGGTTGCGGATGCTGCCGCTGCTGCCACTGTAGAGCAGCTGCGTGTTCGACAACATAATGTAGGTCGAATCTAACTGCGGACACAACCGGGCGTAGAGCACCAGTTTCTGGGTCTCACCCGAATGGTTATGGATGTCCACCACGTCCACGCAGCCGGAAAGGACAACCGCCACCAAAAAGCAGCATATTAATACACTTTTATGATATATTCGATTATTTCTCATATTACTAACAATAACTTACTAACACGACGTTAAAATTTGAAATGATACGTGAACGTGGGGATAATCGGGAAAATGCTGATTTGCTTGAGTTTATACCCGGTGCTGACAACACCATTGTCATAGTTGTAATCTTGTTCGGTGTAGTAGAAGAACGGGTTGTGGTGGTTATAGACGTTGTAAATGCTGATTTCGAAGATGCTCTGTCCGTTGTTCTTTTTGTGCGGCTTGATGAACTGCACCCCGACGTCGAGGTGATGGAACGGTTTCATGCGGAAGTCGTTCTTCTTGCCGTAATTCTCGATATAGCCGTAGTAGGTCGTCTCGTCGTGGTATTGGACGGGGATGTAGTTTTCGAGGTATTGGCTGAGGTCTTCGCTGATGTAGAGGGAGGTGGGCAGCGTGACGGCATTGCCGGTGGCGAAAACCCACGACAGCGAGAGGTTGATTCTTGGGGTGGGACTATACATCAGCACGATGGAGACGTCATGACGGCGGTCGTAGCGGGCGAAAAAGGGTTCCCCGAAGTTCAGCTCGTCGAACTGCTGCTTGGTCCAGGAGAGTGTGTACCCGACCCAGCCGGTGAATTTGCCAACTTCCTTGCGTACAAGGAATTCCACACCGTAGGACCAGCCTCGGCCCGAGGTTACGTTGTCGGTCCACTGGCTTTGGAAATCGCTGGGGATGTCCTCATCCAGAATCCCTTGGAATAGGGTGGTGAAGTAGGAAGTGCCCTCCTTGTAGGCCAGAATATGGTCCATTTTCTTGTAATAACCCTCGATTGAGAAGGATAGCTGCGGCTTTTTCAGGTCGTAGTGAAGGCCCAGGGCGACCTGCTGCGACCGTTGCGGTTTGATTTTGTCGGTGACGGGTACCCATAAGTCTGTCGGAAGTCCTATCGTACTGGTACTCAATAGAATCAGGCTTTGGCTCATCATGGCGTAGGAGGCTTTCAACGCTAAGTTTGGCAGGAAGTTGTAGCTCATGGCGAGACGAGGCTCGGGTGAGAACCAGGTTTTGTGAGGCACGGAGAAACAGACCAACCGGACGCCCGGATTGATGCGGAATTTGTTGCGGATATTGATTTCGTCCTCCACATAGACGGCGTATTCCAGCCCGGGCTCCTTATCCACTTCACGCATCGTGAGCGTGTCAGCTTTCAGCGTCATCGCGCTGGGCCGTGCCTCGTGGTACGTGACAGCCGCGCCCGCAAGCAGGTGGTGCGTGGCGTTGGGGTGGTAGGCAATGTCGTACTTCAGCGTGTAATCGCGGATGCCGGAGTTGAAATCCGTGCTGTAACTGCCTTTGTCGTACGGTCCGTAGTTATACGTCTCCTTCATGTAGGTGTTCATCGTATAATCACTGAAGACGAACGACAGATTGGAGAATATCTTGTTGGTAAACAGATGGTTCCATCGCGCTGTGGCGGTGGCGTTCTGCCAGAAAAGCCCCATCTTGTACTTGTCGGAAATACCGCCAAAATCCTCGGTGTAGCTTTCCGTCATGTGAAATTTGTCGCGCCCGAAGTAGGAGCTGATGTAGAGTTTGTCCTTCTTGCTGAGGTCGAAGTTGAGTTTCGCGTTGAGGTCGAAGAAATAGTAACCTGCCGACATGCTGGGATCGATGAGTTTCATCACGGGGACCATGAAGAGGTCGAGGTAGGTGGTGCGACCGGAAACCATGAACGAAGCTTTGTTTTTGATGATGGGGCCTTCCACCATCACGTTGGAGGAAATCAGCCCGATACCGCCCTCCACATGGTAGCCCTCCTTGTTGCCGTCTTTCATGGTGATGTCGATGACGGAAGAGAGACGACCTCCATATCGTGCTGGGAATCCGCCCTTTATGAGTTCCACGGATTTGATGGCATCACCGTTGAAGATGGAGAAGAAGCCCAACAGATGGGAAGCGTTATAGACGGTGGCCTCATCGAGGATGATGAGGTTTTGGTCGGGACCTCCGCCGCGCACGTAGATGCCCGAGGTGCCTTCCGAGGCCGACTGTACACCAGGCAGCAGCAGCAAGGTCTTGAAGACATCTTTCTCTCCGAACAGCATCGGAACCTGCTTTATCTCCTTGGTGGTCAGCTTGATGGAACTCATCTGAACCTGCTCGGTGTTGGTTTTCTCCGCCGAAATCTGCACGGCTTCCAAAGTCGTGATTTTTGACAGCCGCGCATCGTACTCAATATCCTCCGCCGTTTTGATCCACAAAGTATCGTTGACGAATCCGAAGCAGTTGAAAACCACGTACATACCGTCGTGGTAGGGTAGGGTGAGGGTGTAGAAGCCGTAGGTGTTGGTTGTGGCGGCCTTTTGCGAAACCGGCTCATAGACCAGCCCGCCCGGCAGCGACTCCAAACTCCCGCGTTCGTAGAGGTGACCGCTCACGGTGATGGTCTGTCCGAAAAGCAAGGCACCCAGCAACAGAAAAACCGTTGTCAGACAGCACCTTACCATATCAATTGTTCGAACGTAATGAAAAATCATTTTTCCTATTTAAAAACGCAGCAAAAATACAATATTAAGATACACAAACGCATAATGGTTACATTTATTTCACACACTTTATTAAACTAACATGAAAAGACAACAGGCTATAGCCATTAGCAATATCACGGATGTTGGCGTATTAACTGTTGGCTGTTAGCACCGAAATATTTTCATATCCGCAAACAAGGTCGTAACCAAGTAGTTGGCAAGTGTTTGGCAAGGGTTACCCTTGCCAAACACTTGGGAAGAACGACGCAGACACGAAACAAACCGTATCGAACAGCACCTTTATTTTTTTGAAAAATCATTTTTTTGTCGTCACGGCTGCCGCCAACGAGAGGTTAGCAAAAGGGCGCGGCCCCACGGCCACGCCCTGATTTTTCAAAATTCGGCCGCCACAGGCGGCGTTCGCTTTTTTTCGCACCTCCTCCCGGCGCTATCGCGCACGGGCGGTGCTCACCCAAAAAGGTCAAAAGCGGGATGCCTCCTATCGTCGGCTCCCCGCTTTTGGTTTATGTTTTTTTTAATCGCGGAGGCAGCGGACCGAAAAGCCGTAGTTGCGGTCGGAGTTGGCCCGGTTCACGTCGGCGTCGTAGTAGCCCAGGCCGCGGCGCCACGCGAAGCCCGTGCCGTACTCGGAGGAGGACCAGAAGCCGGCGTAGTTGCCCGCGTGGTCGAACCCGCTGCCCCAGTAGCCGGCGGGAACGGCCCCGAAGCCCGAAGCGTTGTTCGCGCTTGGGTCTTTGCCCACCCTACAATTGCTTGAGGAAGTGTACCACCCATCCGTGGAGGCCAACGCCTTGGCGATGTAATTGCTGTTGCCGCCGCACTGGAATTCACTTTGGCTGCTCACATAGTAGGTCAGCGTCGTCCACTCCGCATCGCTCGGCAGATGCCAGCCAGCAGGGCAGATGCCCCTGCGGTGGCCGTTGAATGTCACGGACACGGCATTGCTGGAGCTGGTATTCACGCTCGTCTCC
>CAJOKR010000083.1 GCA_905235135.1 uncultured Bacteroidales bacterium | reverse complement strand
GGTGTAGGTGGTGCCGTGCCAGGTGTAGCTCTCGCAGGCGGTCTCGTTTTCGACGTTGTGGGTGCCGTAGCGGACGGTCAGCTTGAGGGTATCAACGCTGGCGCAGCCATTGTCGTTCGTGTAGGCGTAGGTGTAGGTGCCGCTCTCGGTGTAAGTGGTGCCGTACCAGGTGAAGCTCTCGCAGGCGTTCTCGGTCTCGACGTTGTGGGTGCCGTAATTAACTGTCAGTTTCAAGGTGTCTGTACTTGTGCAACCGAAGCCGTTATCATAACTGTATGTGTAAGTTCCGGAAGTGGTGTAAGTTTTTCCGTTCCAGTAGTAATTGTCACATGCTGTGTCCGTTCGTGTGTGATGGCTGTTCGGAAAGACGTGAATGGTCAGCAACACCAAAGAATCACAGCCATGCGCAGAGGTTAATGCGAAAAACTGTTCTATTGTTTTTGGGGTGCCGCCCGTTAGTTGCGTGTTGAATTCGTATGTGGTGTCGCCGATAATAAAGTAAAATGGAAGCTCGCTCTCGCAAACATTGTAAATCACAGCAGTGTCATAGCTCGGGTGAATGGAGAGACGAAGAGTGTCAGAGACCGGGCATCCTTGGGTGTCGGTGTAAGGATAAAAATAGGTTCCGGATTCTGTGTAGGTGCTACCGTGCCATTCATAGTTTCCACAGGCGCTTTCAGTCTGGCTCAGCCCCGAGGCATTCTCGCAAGTGTCGGTCACTGTCACACTGCCAGTCGCCAAAGCACTACATTCATTGTTCCAATTGGCTATTACAGTGTAAGTGTATGTCCCTGAATTACTTACATGGTCTGTCAAACTGTTGCTTGTTGTAGTGCCTATGATGGCGTCGTTTCGGGTAACCGTGTAATCGATGACTTGCTGTACGTTTTTCACCGTGCCGATAATGCAGAAGGAGTATTGCTCAAAGAACTCGCTCCATGTGACCGAACCGGAAGTAGAGTGCGTTCCGCAGATACATCCCTTTTTAGGCATGGCGTGAGAGTTGACGGACATACAGTACGTCCCGGCCGGTGCTTCCACGTAGATGCCGAACCACAGCTCTTGTGTGGCATCCACCATGACGGGCGTGTTGAGCGTTACCGTGTTCCATGCACCCATAGTCAGCGTGCTGAGGTCAATGTCCTGGGAAACGACCAGTGTGCCGGGGTTGTAGTCTCCGTTGAAACTGCCGCCCTTGTACACCACGGCTTTGTAGGCTGTTGCTCCATTTCTGGCATAGAACTGGATGCTGGTGAGAGCTTTGTTGTGGTAGTTGACGAGGTCGGTGTCACAAAAACGTTGCACCATGCTTTTGCGGTAGGCAGACGATGTGTATCCATAGTTTGAGGTGACACTGTTTGTGGCCCATGACAAGGACTGTGGATCCGGATTCACGGTTGGATTGGACCATTGCAGGGTGATGTTGTGATTTTCTTGTGCCGATATGCCCAGATTGCTGGGTGGCAGGCAATACGGGGTGTTGTCATACACGATGCCCGTCAGGAAAATAGTGTCCAAGATGCTGCTGGTAGAGAGGACGATATATCCGTGTTCGACACCGTTGCCGATAGTCGGCTGATAACGTACGTACAGCGTTCCGCCGCTGCTGTTCAGTGTCTGGGTGGTGTAGAAATTTGAGTTGTTGGTGCTGATTCTGAAATTGCCCGAAGCAGTGGCGGTGATGTTGTTGCTGACGTGGGCGGTCGTCACGGATACCGGTTCGCTGGCGCTGAAGGTTCCCAAGGAGGTATGGAACGACATTGATTTGCTTCCGAGTTGCATCATGGGCTGCGATACATCAACGCCTGTGATGGCTAAGTTGTCGGAACTGTAGTTGTGCTCACCTGGGGTCAGGTTCGTAAGCAGGAAGTAGCCGTTGGACGAGCCGCTCCACCCCCAGTTGAAGTGGAAATAGTTTTGGTCGTCGTAGCCGTCGCACACGAAAGCGTGTCCGCCAGTGCCGTGGCCGTTGTATAAAACAGGGCGCAAATTATTCAACTCGCCCTTAATCAGTGTGATCCATGCATTGGCACCGTAGGAAGACCTGTATTTTACCGCTGCTCCGCTGAATCCGAAGTAGTTTCTAAAACTGGCGGCGGCATCCGAGGTGTAAGCACCGCTGCCATCGTGGCCGTACATCATGTCTACGGCCACACCGCAGTGGTACATCAGTTTGGCCACTTCGTTGATTTGAGCCGTGGGACTGTTACTGTTCAGTGAGAGCGGCATCAGGTTGTAGTCGTATGTGGCGGTCGCGAAGTTCACGCTCTGTGTGCCGTAGTCACCATAGTTGTTGTTGGAGTTGTTGGCCGTATAGCTGTGGCTACTATAGCCGTGAGGCGGATACTTCCAATAACGGATAACCTGGGCCATGGCAGTGGCTACGCATCCGGCGTAGACGTGGCCGCCCGGACCGTCTGCATCGGCAGGACACAGAGCATTGTAGGGCGAGTTCTGGTCCCATGTGGTCTGCAGCAGCGGCCCTATGCCGCCTAGGGTGGCCATCATCTGCACATTTCCGGTGAGCCACTGATCCCATTGCGCCACGTTCGATTCGCATTCCTCATCAGTGAGGTGCTGCATGGCATAGGCAATCTGTTCGGTGTAATCGTCAAGAAACCCGTGTATGTTTTCTGGCATGTTGTCGATGACAAAACTTGATTCGGTAGAGTAGCCAAGTATGGGCAGCACCCGAGTGTCGGCGGAGACCATCACGAACTGACTGCCGAAGTCAAACACGTAGAAGATGTCCACAGGAGCGGTCTGAAAAGCCGTGCCTTGGAGTGAAGTCCGCTGCACGTAAGTCAGTTGCGCATGATCAGCCGTCACGGAACGTCCTGTCCGCCAGTTGTAGAAATTTGTGGCCGCCTTGCGCGCCATTGTGCTGTCGACCGTCGAGGCCGACAACGGATTGCTAATTGCTAATGTGCTGATACACAGAATGCAAAAAGACCAAAGTGAAAATATATTTCTCATATTGAACATGATTTTGCCAATATGTAGTATATCATATTTAATGAGCGGCAAAATTACAGTTTTTTCCGTTGCAGCGGATGGGAACACTTAAAAAAAACAAGAAGTCCCAAATAGTGTTCTAACCACAATTTGGGACTTCTATTCGGCCTGTTGTGGTCGGCTTGACTATCGGCAGTTGACGATGAACATCCTCGTCGCCGTCCTGCCGTCGCCGAGCTTCACTTCCACGAAGTATTGTCCGGCGGCGAACCGCGAGACATCCACCCGATGCAGGTCTTCGATGTTTCCCGCTATGGAGAGAATGAGCTGTCTGTCAGCATTGTAGGTGTCGATGCGCCTTATGTTCTCTCCCTTGATATTGAGGAGGCGGTTGGTCGGGTTCGGGAACACCTCGATGCTGGAGAGGGCCAATTGCGATCTGGTGAAATTGTAGTTCCCGGGATTCAGGTTCGAGAGGGTGTAGTAGCCGTTGTAGTTTCCGCCTCAACCCCAGTTGAGTGGAACTTGTTCAGGTCGTCGTAGCCGTCGCAGAGGAAGGCGTGGCCGCCGGTGCCGGTGCCGTTGCCGCTGTAATAGACGGGGCGCAGGTTGTTCAGCTCTGTTTTTACAAGGCTGAGTCACGTGTCGCCCGAATAGCTGCTTTTGTATTTCAGGGTCACGCCGCTTTAGCCGAAGAAGGTGTTTAGTGCGTTGACCGCCATGTTGTCGTAGGCGCCGCTGCTGCCGGATCCGTACATCATCTCCACGGCCACACCGCAGTGGTACATCAGCTTGGCCACTTCGTTGATTTGAGCCGACGTGCTTCCACTGTTCAGGGATAAGGGCATGGGGCTGAAGTCGTACGTGGCGGCGGAGAAGTCCACACTCTGGATGCCGTAATTGCCATAACTGCTGTTGGTGCTGGAGAAATTGGCTGCGTAGCTGTGGCTGCCGATACCGCTTGACGGGTACTGCCAATAACGGATAATCTGCGACAAGGCGCAGGCCACACAACCCGCGTAGGTGTGTCCGTCGGGCTCTCGTCGTCGATCGCTTCGAGGAGTATGTTCTCGATTTCCCGGACGTATTCATGAGGAACCATTCCAGGCTGCTGGAGCGTCCCTCGGCGTTGAAGTCCGATTCGGTGGAGTAGGCCAGCTCGGGATTACCCGCGTGTCGGCGGATGTCATCACAAAGTGGTTACCGAAGTTGAAGACGTAAAGGGCGTTGGCGGGTGCTGTCTGCAAGCCGGTCCCTTGCGGAGCAGTCTTCCGGGTGTAAACCAATTGGGCGTGATTCTCCGCCACCGACCTTCCCGTACGCCAGTTATAGAAATGCGTGGCCGCTTTCCGCGCAGCCGCTGTGTCCACTGGTGCGGAGACGATCGGCTGCAGGAACGCTAATATACTGGTCAACAGCAATAACGATGATTTGAAAAGCGGTTTGTTTCGCATATCTGTAAGCGGTTTATGGTGTATTGGTTCTTATTTGCGGTTTACGATGATTTTACGGGAGACTGTTCGGTTGTCGTCCAACTGTACTTTCACGAAATAATGTCCAGCGGCGAACTGCGATACATCCACCTGTTGCAGGCCTTCAATGTTCTCCGCTTGTGCGTAAACAAGCTTGCCATCCGCGTTGTAGATCCAGATCTTCCGCATGTTCTCACCTTTGATGTTGAGGAGGTGGTGGGCTGGGTTCGGGAATACCTCGATGTCGGAAAGGTCGCGATCGTCGAGGCCGACGGTGATGGTCAGGTGCAATGTCACGACAGAGTCGCAGCCGTCCACCGTCTGCAGCGTCAAAGTGTAGTCGCCGGATTCACAGTAAGTCTCCGAGTTCCATTCATAGCAGGAATCGCTGGTGGTGACGGTCAAGTCAGCGGTGGTGGAGTTGTTTATGGTCAGGTTGAGTGTCACCACGGAATCACAGCCATTCGCACTGGTGAACGTCTGCTCATATTCGCCCGACGTTGTGTAAGTGAAGCCGTTCCACGTGTAACTGTCGCAAGCGGTGGCCTCAACATTCTCTGTCACAGTAGATAAAATCGTCAGATAGAGGGTGTCCGCGCTAGCGCAACCGTCTTCGTTCGTGTACTCATACGTGTAAGTGCCCGATGCGTTGTACACAACTCCGTGCCAGCTGAAGTTTCCGCAGGCGGTTTCGGTCGCCACGTTGTGCGTGCCGTAAAGCACGGTCAGGGTCAACGTAATCACACTGTCGCAACCGCTGACGGACTGCAACGTATGAGTGTAGGTGCCCGCCGTGGTGAGCGTCTGGCCGAAGAAGTCATAGCTGCTGCCGTTGCAGATTTCTGCGGCAACCGGGATGTTATAGACCGGATTGACCGTCAAGGTCAAGGTGATGACGCTGTCGCAACCGCTGACGGACTGCAACGTATGAGTGTAGGTGCCTGCGGTGGTGAGCGTCTGGCCGAAGAAGTCATAGCTGCTGCCGTCACAAATCGTGGCGGTGAGCGGGGTGTTGAAGACTGGATTCACTGTCAAGGTCAACGTGACGACACTGTCACAACCCTGTACGGACTGGGTCGTGTGGGTATAGGTGCCCGCGGTGGTGAGCGTTTGCCCGAAGAAGTCGTAACTGCCACCCTCACAGATTTCAGCCGAGGCGGTCGTGTTGATGACATCGCTTATGGCCAGGGTCAACGTGACAACACTGTCGCAACCATTCACAGACTGCAGCGTATGGGTATAGGTGCCTGCGGTGGTGAGCGTCTGGCCGAAGAAGTCGTAGCTGCTGCCGTTGCAAATCGTCGCCGCTATCGGGGTGTTCTGGACGGGATGCACCGTCAGCACGATGGTGACAATGCTGTCGCAACCATTGGCAGTCTGGGAATATTGGGTGTAGATTCCGGATTCTGTGATGATTTCTCCGTTGAAGTGGAGGCTCTCACCCTCACAGATGTCCAAATCGTACTCGAAATTATAGACAGGATTTACGGTCAAGGTCAAGGAGATCACACTGTCGCAGCCGTGGACGCTTTGCAACGTATGGGTGTAAGTCCCTGCGGTGGTGAGCGTCTGGCCGAAGAAGTCGTAACTGCTGCCCTCGCAAATTGCAGCGGAGACAGGCGTGTTGAAGACATTGTTGACTGTCAAGGTCAGGGTAATCACACTGTCGCAACCGCTGACGGACTGCAAGGTGTGGGTGTACGTCCCTGCGGTGGTGAGCGTCTGCCCGAAGAAGTCGTAGCTGCCGCCGTCGCAGATTTCAGCGGTGACGGCCGTGTTGATGACATCACTCACGGTCAGCGTCAGCGTGATGACACTGTCACAGCCGTGGACAGACTGTGTCGTGTGGATGTACGTGCCCGCAGGTGAGCGTCTGCCCGAAGAAGTCGTAGCTGTTGCCGTTGCAAATCGAAACGTTGAGCGGGGTATTATAGACGGGGTTAACCACCAAGGTCAACGTAATCACGCTGTCGCAGCCGTGGACGGATTGCAACGTGTGGGTGTAGGTGCCTGCGGTGGTGAGCGTCTGGCCGAAGAAGTTGTAGCTGCCGCCGTCACAAATCTCAGCAGTTAGCGGGGTGTTGAAGACTGGATTCACGGTTAGTGTCAGTGTGATGATACTGTCGCAGCCGTGGACGGATTGCAACGTATGGGTGTAAGTCCCTGCGGTGGTGAGCGTCTGCCCGAAGAAGTCGTAGCTGCCGCCCTCGCAAATCTCAGCGTTGATTGGGGTGTTGAAGACGGGGTTGACGGTCAGGGCCAACGTAATCACGCTGTCGCAACCGCTGACGGACTGCAACGTGTGAGTGTAAGTGCCTGCGGTGGTGAGCGTCTGGCCGAAGAAGTCGTAGCTGTTTCCTTCGCAAATTGCAGCCGTAATGGGCGTGCTGAAAACAGGATGACCGTCAGCGTTAACGTAATCACGCTGTCGCAACCACTGACGGACTGCAAGGTGTGGGTGTAAGTGCCCGCGGTGGTGAGCGTCTGCCCGAAGAAGTTGTAGCTACCGCCTTCGCAAATCTCAGCAGTGAGCGGGGTGTTGAAGACGGGGTTGACGGTCAAGGTCAACGTAATTACGCTGTCGCAGCCGTGAATGGTTTGCAAGGTGTGGGTGTAAGTGCCTGCAGTAGTGAGCGTCTGTCCGAAGAAGTTGTAACTTTCGCCCTCACAAATCGCAGCGGTGAGCGGGGTGGAGAAGACGGGGTTGACGGTCAGCGTCAAGGTAATCACACTGTCGCAACCGTTGACAGACTGCAACGTATGGGTGTAAGTGCCCGCGGTGGTGAGCGTCTGCCCGAAGAAGTCGTAGCTGCCGTCCTCGCAAATGTCTGCCGTGACGGGGATGTTATAGACGGGGCTGATGGTCAGATGCAGTGTTACCACAGAGTCACAGCCGTTGGGCAATGCGAATGTCTGCACGTATTCGCCGGAGGCCGTGTAGGTGATGTCGTTCCAAGTGTAGCTGTCGCATGCGGTGATTTCGACAAGCTCATTAATGTTGCAGGAGGCCTCGTAGCAGCCGATATCCACCGTGCCGTTGAGTCGCGGATTGCCGTAAAAGTCAAGGTCGCCGATTGCCGCGCTCGAGTTGCCGGCATCGATACAGGCGGAAGTGGGTTGCAGGCGGAAGTCGCCGTTCGCTGGGTCAACAAAGCGCACGTAGTGTTGCGAACCGTCGTTGCCGTCGTTGTCATGGGCGAGGTTGATGTTGCCCGTGCCGTCATAACCTCCCTCCACGGCGCAGTAGGTGCAGTAGTTGTAATAGCCTGAACGGTTACTGAGGCTGTTGATGGTGTTGGTGCCCCTGATGTTGCCCCAGAACAGGCAGTTGGTGAACGTTCCGGTGCCGTAGTTGTTGTAAATGCCTCCACCGTTGCTTGTCGCCGTGTTGCCCACTAAGTCGCAGTTGATGTATGTGTTGGTGCCGGAGTTGAGGAAGATGCCACCGCCAAACTGTGAGCTATTGTTATAAATCAAACAGTTGGATAGTACATCATTGCCATCGCAGTAAATACCGCCTCCATATTGTGCGCTATTGCTGTGGATCAGACAGTTCGTGATAATATCATCGTTGTTGCTGTAAATACCGGCGCCACGATCCGCGCTGTTGTGGTGAATCTGACAGTTGTCCAGAGTGTCATCGGGGTAGCTGAATATGCCGCCACCGTATGTTTGCGAACCGGAGTTGTAGCAAATCTCCGTGCGGATGATCTTCGTCCCTTTGGTGCACAATCCGGCACCGCGGCCGTGAAGATTGCTGTTGGCTTCGAAGCTGTTGTTGCGGATGATACAGTCGCTGATGATATTGGGTCTCATGCCGGCATCCAGCGTGATGTACGAGAACACGCCGGCACCGAATTGGGTCACGGATTCACCGGTGCTGCTGGCATAATAGACGGTGTTGTTTTGCACGATACAGTGGCTCAGGGTACTATATTGCTGCAAATAGACACCGGCGCCGTAGCCTGCGAATCGTCCGTTTTGGATGGTGAAGCCGTCCCAAGTCGCCGCCGTGGCCGCCGTGAAGTTGGTTGTCTGGAGGAGCACTCTGCGGGCGTTCTGCCCGTCGAGGATGGTGGCGTTCGTCTGGAAGTCACGCAGGGAGAGGTCGTAGTCGGCAGGTTCGTTGCCCGCGAAGCCGCCATAGACATTCACGCCCGGCACCATGGAGAAAGCGTAGCCGGAGGAGGTGTTGCCGTAGTAGGTGCCCGCAGCGACCCACACCACGGCGTTGTGTGCCTGCGCCAAGGTCTGCGCCTCTGCGATGGAGGAGAGGGCGTTCGCCCAGCTGTCGCCGTATTGCGTGCCGGCACCCTGTTCCGTGACGTAGATGATGCCTTCGTATTCGGGCAGGGGAGCGTTGCCATAATTCGATTCGTAGCAGCCCATGTCGACCGTATCGCGCAGGATGCGGGTGCCGTAGTCCAGATCGGCGTTGTCGTAGCTGCTCATCATGGAGTTGCTGCCTCGGTTCACGCAGATGGAGCCGTCTTGCAGGTGCCAGTCGGCGTTCGACGTGGTGTCTGTATTGCCCGCCGTGGCGGAAGGTTGCACGAAACGGGGACAGTAGGGACTGCTGCCGGTGTTCTCAGAGACGAGGTTGATATTGCCTTCTCCTTCATAACCGCCCTCCACCGCAGTGTATCTGCAGTTGAGCGGGTTTGAGGTGCTTTGGTAGATGCTGCTCACAGCACCGGATGTAGTGCGGTTACCCCAAAAGATGCTGTTGCGTATTTGGTTGATGGGGCCACCGTCGCGGAGACCCGCTCCGCTCTCAGAGACCGAGTTGTTCACAATGGTGGAGTTTTCGATGGTCGTACTGCCCGAGTTGTTGTAAATGCCGCCGCCATGGACCGCCGTGTTGTTGGCTATCAGACAGTTGGAGATAAATCCCGAATAATATACAAGGATACCTCCGCCCAAATGATTGGAAACATTGTGGGTGAATGAGCAACGCAAGATGGTGGCTACGTTGGCATATAAGGCACCGCCTCCTCGAATGAAGGTGCTACTTCCGGTTGCAGTGGCCACGTTGCCGCTGAATTGGCAGTTCTCAATGTAAACGCTGTTGATGGTGTAGAGCTCTTCGTAGGCGTATGCGTAAACACCGCCGCCGTTTGCCGCAGTGTTGTCGATGATGGTACAGTTGTAAAGGCTCGACTTGTTCTTCAGCTGTGCGCCGCCGCCGTTGTCGGTGGTGTAGCCATTGCGGATGGTAAAGCCGTCCCAAGCGGTGCGCACCGTGAAGTTGGCCGGCTGGTTGAGCACGCGCTGGCTGTGCTGGCCGTCAAGTATGGAGGGATGGGCGTATAAGTCGCTCTGCGAGAGTTCTGTCTCGGTACCTGCAAAACCGCCATAGACGTTCACGCCTTCCAGCATGGTGAAGGCGTCGGCGGAGACTCCGTCGCCATAATAGACCCCTTCGGCCACCCACACTTCGGGTGCGAAATCGAAAACGTTGCGAATGGCAGCGGCTGTGCTTACGGCCCAGTTGAGGTCACCGGCCGCGGTCGCCCAGCTCCCGCCGTCGCCCGTACCGCCCACGGAGACGTAGATGCGCGGGTATAACTTCACCGGTGTGGTGAAGGTTACCTCTTTCCAGATGCTTTGAGTGTCAGTGCACAGCGAACGGATTCGCACCGTGTAATTCGTGTTTTGATACAATCCCGTCAGTTGGAGAGTGTTGCCGGTGGCAGACAATGTGGTGAACGCACTGTCAACGGTGAGTTTGTATTGCAGCTCGATGCCGGAGGCACCCTCACCTGCAGTGAAATGGAGCAGTGCGGTGGAATCCGTGATGTCCGTCACCGCCACGTTCGCGCGGTCGCATCCTTCAGAGATGCATTGGCCCGGGAGGCGCAGGTTGTCGCGAAAACCAACCCTGTAACCGCTTCCCGGATTGGAGAGTGAAAAACTTGCACTTGAAGCGTTGTAAAGAGCCGGATAATTACTGGCCGAATGGGTGAGGAATCGTTGGGTGGATGTCGCCTGGCTGCCGGTGTGGTCGTAAAACGCCACAATCAGGTTGTCAGTTCCGTTATACGCGAATGACAAGTCGAACGGGATGGTCATCCAATAGTTCTCACCTTGATTGGTGAAGGTCACTGCGCCGGAATAGACCAAGGTCAGTCCACTCGTCACCCAATCTGATGTGTTGTCAAAGCCATTTTTGGAAGTGTGACCCAGATAAATGTCGATGTCGCGGGTCTCAGGATTGGAATAAGTGTATTGGATGGAAAGGTTGTTGATGGTGTTAGCTCCGCCTATTTCGTCTGCCCTGTAGATTTGCTGGGAATAGCTGTAGTTCTGGTGCATGATGACGGGGAGCGTATAGTTGGAAGAGTTGTTGTTCGTTGCGTTTGGAGTCCCGATGACAATGGGGTCGGTGTAGCCCCGGCACATTCTGTGAAGAAGGCAGTGGTGACGTAATCGTTGCTGCAAAGCGAGCGCACACGCACCTGGTAGTCCGTCTGCGGTTGCAGGCCCGTGAGCATCCAGGATTCGCTGGTGGTGCTGGCAGCGGCGACTGTCCAGGCCGCATCACCGACGGCTTTGTAGGAGACCTCGTAGGGGTGCGGTACCGTGGAGTGCCCCTGCTCCCACGTCACGAACGCGGAACTGCCCGTAACCTCAACGACCTCAAGGTGTCGCGGACTGCAGGTGTCCAGCCATGTGAATGTGAACGTGGTCTTCGGGATAAAGTTCTCGCGTGTGCCGTAGGCGATATAAGACCCGCCGCTGTAACTGTTGTAGTTGCGCAGGTTTCCATTGGTGGAGGTGATGCCGTAAAAATAGGCAGTCCGGTCAACACCTGTGGTGGTCGTGGCGAGCTCCAACATCAGGTTGCCGCCATTATATACGAAGGGATTGTCAAAGTTGAGGGTTATAGTGTTGTTTGCCGCTACCGTGACTGTGCCGGTATAGGAAGCGGGAAGAGTGTCGGTATAATAGAAGTAACTGTTTTGAAATTGATCCTCGTTGACAATCTCGAGTTTCGCTTCAAAGACACAGGTCCAGGGGTTGGAGGGCGGCGTCTTCAGGTGGAAGGTGATGGCGGAGATTTCAGAGCCCTCCATGTTGGAGAGCATCGAGGCTGGATAAATCACCTGGTTTCGCAGAAAATAGTCGGAATATCCTGTGTAAATAGGTGAATTACTGCTTGATTGCGTGCCGTCGGCCACGGTGTACGAGTGCTGCGTTTGAATCGGCACTTCAATGCTGGTGAGCACCTCCTGGTTCCCTTCGCACACAAATGCGACGAAACGGAGATTCTGCAGCACGGCGTCGATGGGGTTGGGGGAGCCCAATTGCTCGGGAATTACATATTCGTAAGTCCGCTCCACCAAAGTGCCCTGTGAGATCGTGCTGATGGTTTCGCCCCATTGGCCGGTGATCAGGTGGCGCAGGATGTTCGTGTGGTTGTATTGGTCGCCCACCATCTGGCTGGGATTATAGTTGGCGCCGCCACTCTGAGGCCCCAACACGTTGTCTTGGATGATGGCGATGTTCAAGGCGTTTGAGGTGACCGTTTGGGCAGCGGTGTAGTATAGTTGTACTCGGATTCTCACAACTCGGTTCTCCTCATCCAACGTGCCTACTGCCGCAATGTTCACAGGCGAGGGCATCGCCATGATCTGGTTGGCGCGGTTTGCCCATTCGCCTCTGCCCAAAGAGGTGTACGATCCCGAGAAGACATGCCGGTTGACGGTCCCCGCTGGGTATCCTCCCGTGTTCGTCTGATCGACCAATGCTGTGCCGAATTCAGTGGTATAAACATTGGAGGTATAGTAACTCTCGTACACGTTGATGACATTCACGCGTCCGGGATTTGCCGCTGCCAACTCGTTAGCCCTTCGATGGGCGTCGGGACAAAACATGCACCCGGTGGTTGTGTACACTTCCAGGAGCACATTTCGGTTGGTCGGGGTTGTCGGCACGATTGTGTCGGCGACCTGAGCGGAAACAGTGGCCGCAGTCAAAGCAGCAGCAAAAACAACGAGAATAAGTACAATTTTCTTCATAAGAATCTATTTTAAACCAAACTACAAAAATAATATATTTTACAACTTAGTACATGACAAAATTTATAGTTTTTCTTTATCTTTTTGATATTTAGAAGGTTATCAACAATCGAGCTGTTAGTAACTTTATTGGTTCTCTGTTGCAAAAATGATTGGTATTCAGTATTTTAGGGTCGAAAAAACACCACATCTTTTCACCTATGAATACCAATCACGGCTGCAAAAATAATGAAATTTTCGACACTCTCAATGATTTTTTCTCTAAAAAGATCAACAAGGCGCATATCCGCCTGATTTGCCTGCTTATAACCGCTCTATGCAAGGCTAAAACCGTGTGCTACAGCGTGTTGGCGCACTGTTTCGACTCACTCGCCAAGTCTGACTCATGTTTGCGGCGAATCCAGCGTTTTTTTGCGGAATTCGACCTTGACCACGACCTCATCGCCCGATTCCTGTACACGCTCCTGCCCGGCAACGGGAAGAAAGTGCTGGTCATTGACCGGACAAACTGGAAGTTCGGCAGCGCGGACATCAACATCTTCATGCTCGCCGTCGCACACGAAGGGGTAGCCTACCCGCTCATGTTCACCATGCTGCCCAAGCGCGGCAACTCCAACACCCTGGAAAGAATCGCCCTGCTGCAGCGTTACGTCAACCTTTTCGGTGCGGAAAGCATCGACTGCCTGCTCGCCGACCGCGAGTTTGTCGGAGACAAGTGGATAGGGTGGCTGAACGAGAACCACATCCGCTATCACATTCGCATCAAGGAGAATTTCTGGGTGGACAACCCACGCAAGGGCGACCGTGCCAAGGCGCACTGGCTGTTCCAGGGGCTGAAGGTCGGGCAGACGATGTGCCTCCCCGGGATTCACTACATCAAAGGGCAGGCCTGCTACCTCTCCGCCGGGCGTGTCAAGGGGAGTGACGGGGCACCTGAGCTTCAAGTGATTGTGTCTTTCAACCGCCATGACGAAGCGGTGGAAACCTACCGCCGGCGCTGGGAAATCGAGACGATGTTCAGAGCCCTGAAGAGCGCAGGCTTCAACATCGAAGACACGCATCTCACGGACTTGGATCGTATCGGCAAGCTGCTGCTCCTGGTGATGATCGCCTTCGTGTGGTGCTACGATGTCGGCGAGTACGTCCACCGTAACATCAGGGAAATCAAGGTCAAGAAACATGGCCGGAAGGCAAAGAGCATCTTCCGCTACGGTCTGGACATCGTCACCGAGTTCCTTAGAGACAGAAACGACTATGGAATACCGATACCTGCGTTCTTGTCTATAGCTAATCCACTGGCTGTCAGATGTTAACAAATTTTGTCATGTACTAAGATTTTACAATTAAATGCGGTTGTTTTTTTTTCTTAAAAGTTATGAACAGAGAACGGCCTGGTTTGTTGATAAAACGGTGGTGGGGAAGGCCTGTCGCCGAAGCCTCCGGGAACACGTCAAACAAATCGTGAATCGATTCCGACTTCGATATGACAGCTGTTGTGTTGTCAGTTTATAGGAGAGTCGTTATTCCTGGCGACCTTTTTGCGGCAGGAATGCCGCAACTCCTAAACCGCTGCAAAGATACAACGGAATAAAATAGCGCATCCATAAAACCGACGGGTTTTGCAGCAGACATACCGAAATCCTGCGAAATAGGTATATAATCTTAACAATTAATTGTTAAATTATTTTCCAAGAGGAGCGCAAATACAGCCACAATGCATTGGTTTGCAGTAGAATAAGAAAAATTTTCAAAACCACTTGACAAAGGCGTTTTTTCGCTGTATCTTTGCCACGTGAATGTTCATTACTAAATATTATGAAGATGGAAAATGTTACAGTAACCACACCACAATACCCGGACTTCGGGGCGTTGCTGGAATCAATCAAGGAAAACGGCCGCCGTATGGACGAGAACTATGCGCGGTATTTGGCCGAACGCAAAAAACAAGAAGCCGAACGCAAGGAGCAGGAGGCGAAGTGGCAAGCTGAACGCAAAGAGCAGGAAGCAAAAAGGCAAGTCGAACGCAAGGAGTGGGAGGCTGAGATGAAAGCCTCCAACGATCGCCTGAACAAGATCAGCGCGGACACGAACAGGGCCATCAAGGACATGAAGAATGTCTTCACCACACAGTGGGGCCGGCTGGTGGAGGCA
>CAJOKR010000082.1 GCA_905235135.1 uncultured Bacteroidales bacterium | reverse complement strand
AGAAGATTTTTGTCATAAAAAGTTCATCTGTCGCAAGTTGACCGAAACGGGGATTTTGGGTGTCATTTTCAGCGGATTTTTGTCTATAAGAAACTGTGAATCAGGGAGAAATAATTAGAAGTCCCCTTTAGTATTTGTGAACTTCGTCTAGACAATTCTGCGGGAAGGGTGCGGGCGAGTTGATTCGCGGCGCGGTCGCCGTGAGTGCAAATTGTTTTTTGTATCGTCGTATTGAAAAAAAACATACTTTTGCCACCGATATGCCGAGGCATAATCACCATAATATATGATGTCAATACGGGAACTAACCCATAAAATAACACAAACCCTGCAGCCGCTCTACGACGAACGTGAGGCGGCTGCGGTCGCGTATGTGTATGTGTGCGCGAAGTTAGGGATGGAACGGTATGAGATTGCCCTGCGTGGAAACGAACTCGTGGATGAATCTATGGCGGCTGGTATTCAGCGAGATATAGAACGGTTGGCAGAAGGATGTCCGGTGCAATACGTGCTTGGGGAGACGGAGTTCTACGGGCTGCCGTTCGAGGTGTCGCCGGCGGTGCTGATTCCCCGGCAGGAAACCGAGGAACTGGTGCAGTTGGTGGCGGAACAGGGCAAGGGTAGGGGAGTCTCCATCTGGGATGTCGGCACCGGCAGCGGCTGCATCGCCGTTTCGTTAGCAAAGCTGCTGCCCGATGCACAGGTCTTCGCTACGGACATCTCGGAAGAAGCCCTGTCGGTGGCTCGTCGCAACGCCCATCGCAACGGTGTGGAAGTCACCTTCGCCCGTCACGACATGCGCGACGCGGAGCATCTGCCCTTCGGAGACCGTCGCTTCGACATCATCGTCAGCAACCCGCCCTACATTCCCGCCTCCGACCGCAATTCGATGCACCGAAACGTCACGGATTACGAACCTTCTCTCGCCCTCTTCGTTCCCGATGACGACACCGTATGGTGCTACGAAGCTGTTGCTCGCTTGGGACAGCAGACATTGAATCCTGGTGGGAGGATTTATGTGGAGACGTATCACGATTTTCATGAGGAGCTGATTGCGCTTTTCCAGACATCTGGTTATATGGATGTCTTATCTATCAAGGATTTAAACGGAAGATTACGTTTTGTCTCAACCTCCAAAATTTGATATTCCGGCGTTGTAGAGACGCAATGTTATGCGTCTCTGCGTCAGAATTCCACCATCAGCTTTACATTGATTAGCCGTCCGGTCAAATACGTCGGTACGGCGTGCTGGATGTTGTGGATGTCGGTGACCCACATGTAGGACGACACGTTGTAGGTGCCTAACAGGTTGAAGACTTCGACGTAGATGCCGGCGTTCTTGATGCTGCGCAGGAAGGCGGATTTGTGCTTCATGCGGTCGCGACTCTGTTCCAAGAGCATGAACGAGAGACCCAAATCGACGCGGCGGTACCACGGGGTGCGGAACACGCGCTTGGCGGGCTCGGACTTCGGCGGACCGTAGGGCAGACCGCTGGCGAAGACGAAGTTCAGGTGCACGCGGAACTGCGGGAACGACGGGATATGGTCCTGGAAGAAGAGGTTGAAGGCCACCCGCTGGTCCGTCGGGCGCGGGATGAAGCCGACCTCCACCTGATTGCCTTCCGCGTCGGTGGTGTAGTCGCCGATGACATCCTCCATCGTTTTCATCAGCGAAACCACGATTCCAAGCCGCGTACGAACTCGCCGCTGAGTCGCAGGTCGATACCGGCGGCATAGCCTGTGGCGTTGTTCACACCGCTATAGACAATCTGCACGTTGTTGACATTGTAGGTGATCAGCCGGTCAAGGTATTTGTAGTAAGCCTCCGCCGTGAACTTGAACGGGCGGCGCCACAGCTTGAACAGGTACTCGCTGCCGGCCACGATTTGCACCGACCGCTGCGACCGGATGTCATGGTTGAGCGAACCGTCGGGGAGACGCATCTCACGGTAAAAGGCTGGCTGATAGTATAATCCCGTGCGGAGGCTGAACGTCCACTTCTGCTTCCAGCGCGGTTTGTAGAGGAATGCCAGTCGCGGGGATACGGTGACCTCCTTGGGACTGTAGGTCCAGTAGTGGAGGCGCAGACCACCGACGAGCGTGAAACGGTTGAGGGTGTCGCTGTCGATTTTCCAGGTGTCCTGCACGTAGCCAGTGAATCGCCAAGTGTTCAGGGTGTTGCTGGTTTTCAGGAAGTTGTCCTCGCCGAAGTCCAAGATTCGGGCGGGGTCGCCGGGCATGACAATTTCGCCCGGAGTGGTGGGGATGTAGGGCAGGGTATAGCCGGAGGAGTCAATCATAATCCACTCCGTGATATGGTCGCGGATGTACTCGTTTTGGGCCTTCACGCCCCATTCCAGCTTGTTGCGCGGCAGCTTGTGGGTTCCCTCCAAATTGGCCGCCGACACCACTGAAGTCAGGTGATTTCGGGCGTGCTCTAAGTAGCTGCCATAGCCTAACGCGTCGCCAATTTCGGTTTCGCCGTCACCGCCCATGTGGATTTCATTCAGCCAGTATTGCGCCAAAATGTCGTAGGTTTCGCTCTCTTTGGCGTAGTAGGACGACAGGATGAGCCGGTATTGGTTGCGTTCGTCTGGCTTGTACTGGAACGTGAGGCCGCCGAGGTAGTTTTGGTAGCGGTCCACCTCCTGTCCCTCGTAGAAGGCGCGCAGCATCTCCGAAGTGCCCACGGAACCGTATTTGGTGCTGATGCTGTCGGGCTGGAAAAGGTAGTAGTTGTACGACACGTTGCCCAAAAGGCTCACCGAAAGCTTCGGGGTGAGGTCCCACTTGAGCAGGAATTGCGTATCGAAGAAGCGAGGCTTGTAGTTGCCGTGCGTCTCCATCGACTTCAGCAGGTAGGCGTTGGATTTGAACCGTGCGCCGATGAGGAATGAGAAATTCTTGACTTTGCCCTCGGCGTGGGCGGTGGCACCGAGAAGGCTCGCCGATATGGAGCCGCCGAACTGTGTGGGTTCCTTGTAGAGGACGTCGAGCACGGAAGACATCTTATCGCCGTATTTTGCATCGAAACCGCCTGCGGAAAACATGACGCTGCCCGTGAGGTCGCTGTTGATGAAGCTCATGCCCTCCTGTTGGGCGTTGCGCACGAGGAACGGCCGGTAAATCTGGATGCCGTTCACGAAGACCAAGTTCTCGTCGAAGTTACCGCCGCGCACGTTGTACTGCGAGCTCAACTCGTTGGTGGAAGAGGTGCCGGGCAGCATCTTGATGAGCGATTCCATGCCGCCGGTGGGGGAGGGGAGCTGGAAGGTGAGCTTCGGGTTCACCTGCACGTAACCCGTCGTGGTTGCGCCTTGGATGTTGACGGCCTCTAACCGTTCCCCGATGGTATGCATCAGGACGTTGACTCGGAGGGTTTCCTGTGCCTTCAGATTGAAGGTAAGCAGGGTGTCCTTGTGGCTGAGGTGCTGGAAGAAAAGCTTGATCTCGCGGCCGGCGGGCACGGTGATGGTGAAATGGCCGTGTTCGTCGCTGATGGTCTGCCGGTCGAAGTCGGTGCCGCGCACGACCACATTTTCCACTGGGTCGCCCGCATCGTCGGATATAACCCCCTTGACGACAGCGTTTTGGGCGACGCTGCACAGGAAGGAAAGGGCAAACGCTAAGGTAATAAGTATTCTCTGTCTCAAAATTTTGAACATGAAATACGTATTACGCATAAACGCCGGTTTTATTGTGTTTTAATACAAAAAAAACTGCTGTGTGGAAACAGCAGTCCTTTTGTCTCGTCGCCGAACGGGAAAGTTTACAGGATACCTTTCTCGCTAGCCTCAACTAAGCATTTGTAGATGCCTTTCTTGTTGATGTTGCGCATACCGTGTGCGGAAACCTTGAGGTAAATCCACTCGTCCAGCTCGGGGACGTAGAATTTTTTGGTATGCAAATTGGGGTTGAACTTCCTTTTCGTGCGGATATTGGAGTGGGAGACATTGTTGCCCACGATCGCCTTTTTCCCAGTAATTTCGCAAACTCTTGACATTGTTATCTTCTTTTAATTGTTATAATTCCGTTTGATTTTTTCGAGCGGCAAAAATACACTTTTTTTTGATATAACGGGCGGTGTTTCAAGAAAATATTTTTAGTGTTTTTCAGAACTGGATTTTGAGGTTAAAAGGCGGTAGGCAAAAGGCAATGGGCAGTAGTTATTCGACGGAGACGGATTTTGCGAGGTTTCTCGGCTTATCGACGTCGCAGTCGCGGATGACGGCCACGTGATAGGCCAACAACTGCAACGGGACGGAAGCCACCAACGGCGTGAGTAGCTCTTCGGTTTGGGGAATCTCGATGCAGAACTTCGACATCTTCTTCACCGCCGTGTCGCCTTCGGTGACCACAGAGATGATGGTACCCTTGCGGGCGATGATCTCCTGCACGTTGCTGACGACCTTGTCGTAAGTTTCTTGTTCCGTGGCGATTACGATGACAGGCATAGTCGTGTCAACCAGCGCGATGGGACCGTGCTTGATCTCAGCGGCGGGATAACCTTCAGCGTGGATGTAGGAAATCTCCTTCAGTTTCAGTGCGCCTTCTAACGCGACCGGATAGTTTACGCCGCGGCCAAGGAACAGCGCGTTAGGCTTGGTGGCCACGTACTGCGCGATACGCTGGATATGTTGCTCTTGTTCAAGCACTTTGGTGATTTTCTCAGGAACGGACTCCAAGTCGCTGACCAGCTGGTGGTATTTGGATTTGGAGATGGTGCCTTTCTTGCAGGCGAGGCTCAGCGCCATGAGCGCCAGCACCGTAACCTGCGCGGTGAAAGCCTTGGTGGACGCGACGCCGATTTCCGGACCTGCGTGCGTGTAGGAGCCAGCCATGGTTTCGCGAGCCAGCGTGGATCCCACCACATTGCAGATGCCGATGACGGTTGCGCCATGCTTCTTGCCGATTTCCACGGCGGCCAACGTGTCGGCGGTCTCGCCCGACTGGGAAATGGCGATCAGCACGTCGTCTTCGTGGATGATGGGGTTGCGATAACGGAATTCCGACGCATATTCCACTTCTACGGGCACACGCACGAGGCTTTCGAAGATATATTCGGCTACCAATCCAGCGTGCCAGGAAGTACCGCACGCCACGATAATGAACCGTTTGGCGTTCAGCAGCTTCTGTTCATATTCAATAATGCCGCCTAAGGAGACAATGTCCTTCTTCAGGTTGATACGACCTCTCATGCTGTCGCGCACGGCTTTCGGCTGCTCGAAAATCTCCTTCAGCATGAAGCTGTCGAAGCCGCCCTTCTCCAACTGCTCCAAGGTGAGCTCCAGCTTGTGGAATGAGGGACGTTTGAGCATATGTTGCTCGTCGTTGATGTTCTTGATTTTGATGGGTTGGCCCAGCTGGATGATCGCCACATCGCCGTCTTCCAGATAGACCACGTCTTTTGTGAACTCCACGATGGGGGCTCCGTCGGAGGCGACAAAAAACTCGTTGCCTTCCATGCCGATGAGCAACGGACTGCCCTTCTTGGCGACGATCAGTCGGTCGGGGTTGTCCACCGAAAGGATGGCCAGTGCGTAGGTGCCTTCCACCATACTCAGCGCCAGCATCACCGCATCCGGAAGGTCAAGATTCTCTTTCGTCTGCACGTCTTTGATCATGTGGACCAGCACTTCGGTGTCGGTTTCGCTCTTGAACGTATAGCCGTTGGAAACAAGGCCTTTCTTGAGGCTGAGGTAATTCTCAACTATTCCGTTGTGAATCAAGGCGATAGTGCCATCTTCGGAAATATGTGGATGGGCGTTCTCCTCTGAGGGCTCGCCGTGGGTAGCCCAGCGGGTGTGCGCAATGCCGACATTGCCGCTCTTGTCCTTGTTCTCGCAGAAGCTGTCGAGCTCATCCACCCGGCCTTTCTTCTTGTACATCTGGAGCTTGTTGTTCTGCAGGAGAGCTACGCCCGCGCTGTCATATCCGCGGTACTCCAGTCTGCGCAATCCGTTGATCAGAATCGGATATGCGTCACGGTTTCCTAAATATGCTACAATTCCACACATGTTGTTAAGATTTAATACGTTGAATAAGCTATTTCCAGGCGCATGCGCAACGGGGAGTCGGGGTCTGTGCCATGGAAAACGAGGCGACTCGGGCGCACCGCGGAACCCCTGACAATCAGGTTGATGTCGGGACACCAGTCGCCTTCTCCGAGAACCAGCTCCTGCACGTACTTGGTGATACGGAACCGGTATTCGTTATTATTGACGTCATAGACGCCGCCGTAGTAGGAAGAGTTGGTGTAGTAGTCGTCGTCGGGCAGGAAGCGGATGCTGCTGTCGGACTTGCCGATGCCTTGGATGGTCAGTGCGGTGGACGGCGTTAGGATTTTTTCGGTACGGTCGGCGTTGGAGATAACCAGTTCGGCGCGGTGGATTACCACACGGTTGTCAAACTGCTCGAAGGCGTGCTCCAGATAGGGGAAGGAGATACGGGTTTTCACACCGCCGCCGCCCTGTACGAAGAGCACGTCGTTGCCGATGTCGGTCTGGTGATGCAACACCTCGCTAATGAAGTTTTGATCCTGCGAAGCGTTGTAGTCGTGATCGATATGCGTGAAGCGCGCACACTTGTCGGTGCAGGAGAGCGTGTAACGCATACCCTGCGCGTCGCTGTTGTGGTAGTAGAGCGTCAACCCGGTCAACGAGCTGGTCATGTTGGTGATCAGCATGTAACCGTAGGGGCCGGTGTGCGAAACAGCCTCGATGTAGAGTCCTTTGAGAAAGTCGCTCAACCGGTTGTTGAGGTCGCTCTCGTGGTTGAGCAGGTATTGGCCGAACTGTTGTGATAGCCGGATGCGGAGGTGAGCGGCATAGATGGACGTATCGATCACAATGGCGGTGTTAGGTTGGATGGTGTATCCAGTGAGCTGGTAGTTCAGCGGGGTGGGATCGTAGCCCAACTTGCTGGTCTGGTAGTAGGTCGTGGATTGATCCATGCTCTCCGTCAGCTGGTGCACGCGGATGCCGACGGCGGAAGTAGTGTCGCCGTAATAGCTTGAGAGCTGCAGGGTTAGCACCACGGAGTCGATGGCAGGGCTGCTGCCGAAACTCACGGAACCGCCGCCGAGGGCCAACTCAGTGTAGATGCCAGCGCTGCTGTTGCCGAATGTCGGGTCGCTGAGATGGCCGAGAATGTGTGCTGAAGTCCCAGTGGTGTTGATGGTGTCCTCCAGAATGGAGTAAGCCTGCAGGGTGATGGTGTCGGTGAACTCCGTATCGACCAGATTGCCCAAAAGGTCATAGCCGATGTTGGTGGTGTCGTTTTTGCAGGCGGATAAAAAAATGCACGTTAGCAGAACTAAAGTGCAATAGAGGGTCTTTTTCATGAAATTTACTGATTTGCGTTCTCAAGGAGTTCGTCATAAAACTCATCGTACATATCGACGTAGTTGTCATCGTCGGGGTGCTGGAGGACGGGTTTGCCAGATTTCTCGACGTAGGTGAGAAGTTTCTTTTTGATGTCCTTGGTGAGGGCGACGCCGTCGGAGTAGTCGATGGCGGCTTGAACAATTTGGTCGTAGCCGGCCTTGCGGAAGTGTTTCAGCCCGGAAGTTGGGATGTTGGTCTGTTTCAGCTTCTTGGCGAAGTTGGGCGAGAACTTGTCGGGGAACGAGTCGGACAGGATGGAATAGACGATCTGGATGTTTTGCAGCAGCGGGTCGTCCTTATAGACGGTGCGGACGAACAGCGGCACGAGTGCGGAAATCCAGCCGTGGCAGTGGATAATGTCGGGGTCCCAGCCCAGCTTCCTGACGGTCTCGATGACGCCCTTGGCGTAGAAGATCGCCCGCGAGTCGTTGTCGGGATAGAATACACCGTCAGCATCATAATATTGGGTTTTCCGTTTGAAGAAATCCTCGCTGTCGATGAAATATATCTGCATGCGGACATTCTGCAGCGACGCCACCTTGATGATGAGCGGGTGGTCGGTGTCCTCGATGATGATGTTCTGGCCCGACAGCCGGATGACCTCGTGCAGCATGTGCTTGTGGTCGTTCACGCAGCCGAATTTCGGCATGAACGTGCGGATTTCGTTCTCCCGCTCCTGTATTCCCTGCGGCAGGAAACGGCAGATGTTGGCGATGTATCCCTCGGGAAAATAGGGATATATCTCGGGCGTAATAAATAAAACCTTCTTCTGAGCCATTATAATAATTTTAGTCGGCAAATATACGATTTTTTTTGACACAAAAAATTTTTTTTTGAAAGTGCGCTACCATTTCAAAAAAAGTGTATTTTTGCCGCGTCTTTCAAGCCCAGGTGGTGGAATTGGTAGACACGCTACTTTGAGGGGGTAGTGGGAGTACTCCCGTGCAAGTTCGACTCTTGTCCTGGGCACCACAAAAAATCCGACCGTATGGCCGGATTTTTTTTGTCCCCCACCCTGCGGCTATCGCCTTGTGTAGGGTTAATTGCGCTTCGCACGTGTTGCCTCTTCGAGGCTGCTCAAGGAAAACTGCTAACGGCTAACTGAGCAGATTCGTCGCAGCCCCTCTATCACCGTCGCACGGTTCGTGCCGATATTCATCCGCATGAAACCCTCGCCTTCGGGTCCGAAATCGGTGCCGTTGTTCAGGCCGATTTTGGCATCGTAAATGAGTTTTTTTTCCAAATCTTTCTGCGGAAGGTTCCATTTTCGGAAATCCATCCAGAGCAAAAAGGAGGCTTCGGGGCGCATGAAGGTAATTTCCGGACAATTTTCTTTCAGATATTCCTCCGCCGCGTCGATGTTACCCTGCAGGTAGGCCAGCAGTTGCTGCAGCCATTCCTCGCCGTGCGCGAAGGCGGCCTCTGCAGCGTAATAACCGAAGATGTTGCCCAACGAAAGCTCGTTGTGGTCGAGGAAGCCGAAGAATTCCTTGCGGATGCGCTCGTCGGGCACGTAACACACGGACGAGGCCAAGCCCGCCATGTTGAAGGTCTTGCTCGGCGCGAAAAAGGTGATGGAGTTGTGCTCCGCGGCTTCGGAGACGGTCGTGAAGGAGGTGTGCCGGAACTGCGGGTAGGTGAGGTCAGCGTGGATTTCGTCGGAGATGACCAGCACGCCCTTCCGCAGGCAAATGTCGGCCACCTGCGCCAGCTCCTCTTTCGTCCAAACCGTGCCGCCGGGATTGTGCGGATTGCTCAGTATCAGCAGCTTGCAGCCCTCGGCCTTGCGCTCCAAATCCTCGAAGTCGAAGGTGAAACGACCGTTTTCTGTCTTCAGCGGACTGCTCACGAACACCCTGCCCGTGCGGTGCGGCACGTTGATGAACGGCGGATATACCGGCGTGGTAATCAGCACCTTGTCGCCTGGATGCGTGAAGGTTTGCAGAACGAAGGCGATGCCCTGCACGATGCCCGGGATGAAATGCATCCGGTTCCACTTAGTGGCGATGCCATACCGCCGCTGGAACCAGTTCAGCACGGCCATCTTGTAGCCGTCGGGCGCGAAGGTGTAGCCTAAAACCTCATGGTCGCACCGCTTCCGTATCGCGTCTAAAATGAAATCCGGGGTCTTGAAGTCCATGTCTGCCACCCACATCGGCAGCAGATTGTCCGTCCCGAACACCTCGCGGGTCATGTCATGTTTGACGCAGAAGGTGCCCCTGCGGGCGGGAATGGTGTCGAAATCGTAAACTTTCATAATGTAAAATAAAGAATGAAGAATGAAGAATAGGGTTTTACTTGTTTGTTATTGTTTTTAAATTTCGTCGGGATGTGATGATAATGGAAGAAAGCAATCGAAGAAGTTCAAGGTTGTCTTCATAGATGCTTTCAAAGGATTCTTTGTTGAGATATCCACTTTCATGTAATAATTCAAGCCAATATGAAGTTTCGTCAGCCTCTTTGTATGCAATGCTCATTTTAGTGATGAAATCGGGTTTTGTTTGACCACGATTTCCTTCTCGAACGTTTGCGCCGATGCTGGTTCCACTCCGGAGTATTTGCTTGGACATCACGAACTCGTGTTTCTCCGAGCATAGATATTTGTATAACTTGATGATTCTCAGCGCGAACTTTTTACTTTTGTCCAAGATGACATTGTCTGTTTTCATATTGTTTGATATTAATCATATTTTGTTTATTCACATAACGAGTCGCATCCTAACGGTCAAAGTCTGGAAATATTATATTCCCAATAAAAAAATATTCTTCATTCTTCATTCTTCATTCTTCATCTTCATTCTTCATTCTTCATTCTTCATTCTTCATTCTTCATTCTTCATTCTTCATTCTTCATTCTTCATTCTTCATTCTTCATTCTTCATTCTTCATTTAAATATCGTTACGTTCCCTATGACCACCTTCTCTTTCCCGCCTTTGGGCTTGTACTGCACGCGGCAGACGTACACGCCGCCGGTCAGGCCGTCGCCGTCCCAGCCGCGGGTCATGTCTTCCGTGCGGAAGACGAGGTTGCCCCAGCGGTTGTAGATCTCCATCTCGTACTCCTCCACCAGGTCGGGGTAGTTGAACACGGGCAGGAACTCGTCGTTGAGGCCGTTCTTCCCCGGCGAAAAGGCGTTCGGCAGCCAAAGTTGCAGGACGGGTTCTTCGCCCGGAGTGTAGAGGATGTGCAGTGTCACCACGGAGTCGCAGCCGTTGGACGCGGTGTAGGAGATCGTGTACTGCCCTGTCGTTGAGTAAGTGGTACCATCGTGATGAACAGTGTCCCCAGGAGAGATATACTCGTAAAGGAGGGTGTTATATTCCGGCAACACAGTGAGGTGGAGGATTCTGTGGTGGACCAGATTCCCCTCGACGATCGAGTCTTGTAGGGTGATCCCCGACGCACTGGTCTGGACGGAAGTGACATTGAATCCGTTTTCTGTGTAAGGCTCCCCCTGACAAACCGTATCGAACAGCATGATTGTGTCGTGTATCATGGGCCGGCGTTCAATCAGCAAGCTGTCAATGTAATACCGGTACTGAATGGAGGCTGGCCCTTGATATACCCCCAAAGAGTGTGATGGGTATTGAAGGAGTGTGTCATTGAAAAAGGCTACATGATACGGGGCCGGCATGTCATCGAAACCCGTGACGGTGAATCGTTCCCACACTAAGCGTTCAGGAGCGAGCTCAATTGTGTCTATCCCGACAAAACTCCCTTTCCAATTGCTGGTGTCAGCAATGTAGCCCACCACGATACGTTTTCTCAGACTGTCCCCCAAATAGGCGTGGTCGTAGATGCCGGCGGAGAAAATGCTGAAACTGACGCTTTGAGGTGGACTGTCCAACCCTGGTGTGACAAGCAATGAGACGTAACCGTGTGCCTGAGATATACCGCCAGGAAGATCTGAATATGCAGAACCGCAGTAAATACAATAGTTTGGCGACCCAGTATAAAAATAGATGTAATCCACCTCGCTAACGAGTTCTATCCCATTGTCGTCTTTGTTGACGCGCCAGCAGTTGTCTTCAATCATGGGAGAGGGGTACTGTGACGGATTTTCCCAGATATGTGGCCAATTCCAATACGGAGTCCATTCCTGATTGTCGAAAAGTACATAATAGGGTAATACGACCGGCTCGCAGTCCTGGCTCTGCGCCGAGGCTGGCACTAAAATGACGATTCCGAGGGATAAAAGAATCACAAACCGAAATATTGTCCTATTCATGTCGCTTGGCAATATATGTTTATCAAACCTCAACAACCCACTTCCCCTATGTCCGCTTTGTCGCACGAACCCCCGAAAACGTTACAAGGAAAAAATTGTTTTCGATACAGTCGCCGAAATTCTTCATTCTTCATTATGCATTCTTCATTATGCATTCTTCATTATGCATTCTTCATTATGCATTCCGCCGATAGGCACTTTCGAACTCCGTGCGCGCCATGATGGACCGACCTAACGTCGCTTCGTCGGCGTATTCCAGTTCCTCGCCGACGCCGATGCCGCGGGCGATGGTAGTGATGGTCGGGACTTTGTGCTGGATGTTCTTGTAGATGAAGAAGTTAGTGGTGTCGCCCTCAACGGTGGCGGGCAAAGCGAGGATCACCTCTTTGATGCCGCCAGCCTCCACGCGGTCGAACAGCTGCTGGATGGTGAGCTGCTGGATGCCGATGCCCTCCATCGGGGAAATGACGCCGCCGAGGACGTGATAGACGCCCTGATATTGGTGGGTATTCTCGATGGCGATGACGTCGCGGATGTCCTGCACCACGCAGATGATGCCGCCGTCGCGCTTCGGGTTGGCGCAGATGTCGCAGAGCTCGTGGTCGGAGATGTTGTGGCACTGCCGGCAAAAGACCACATCGCTCTTCAGCTTGTTGATGCGGTCGGTGAGCAGCGTTACGTTGGCCTCGTCCTGCTTGATGAGGTGCAGCGCGAGCCGCAATGCCGACCGTTTCCCGATGCCCGGAAGCTTCGAGATTTCGTTGACAGCGTTCTCTAAATTCTTGGAATACAGGGAAATCATTCTTCTTCGGGATCAAAAATGAGGGTGGAAAAACGGTTGATGTCGAAGATTTCGTTGGCCACTTCGCAAAGTTCCTCTGATGTGATTTTCTCCAACGTCTGGATGTTCTCGTCCATGTTGGCCACCTCGTCATAGAAGAGGGCGGTGTGGCCGGAGGCGAGCAGTTCGTTGAGCTTGCTCTCCTGTGCGAGCGCAATCTGCCCAATGTACTGCTTCTTGGCGTAGTAGAGCTGCATCGTGCCTAACTTCTGCCGTTTGAGCTTCTCCAACTCTTTGTAAACCAGACTTAAACAGTGATTACGTTCGTGCGCGTCGCAGCCGAAATAGACTGAGAAAAGTCCGCAGTCGGAGAAGGGGTTGAAGTAGGCTTCTACGGTATAGGCTAACCCCATCTTCTCGCGGACGCTCATGTTGAGCCTCGAGTTCTGCCCCTGACCGCCTAAGATGTTGGTCAGCAGCATGAAAGGCAGCCGTTTCGGGTGACGGAAGTCGTAGGCCGGACCGCCGGTGACCACGTTGGTCTGCGAGGAGGTCTTGCGCACGGTGCGGCTCTGTGGCTGGTAATCGAGGAAAGCATCGCGGCGGCGGGTGCCCTCGGTCATGCTGACGCTGCCGAAATGCTTCTCGCACAGGCGCACCAGCTTCTCGGTGGGGATGTTGCCCACGGAAGTCAAAACGACATTCTCCAAGGTGTAGTTCCGCCCGATGAAGTCCATAATCGCCTCGCGGTGAATCTGTTGCACACTTTCCTTGGTGCCGAGGATGTTCTTGCCCATGTCGTGCCCGTTGAACACTAACGACTCGAAATCGTCGAAAATCAGCTCTGACGGGCTGTCGTTGTAGTAATTGATTTCCTCAAAGATGACCGTTTTTTCCTTTTCCAACTCCTTTTTAGGAAAGGTGGCGTGGAAGAAGATATCGGCGAGAAGCTCGACGGCGCGGGGATAGTCGGGCGACAGGAAGGAGGCATAGAAGTCGGTCTCCTCCTTGGAAGTGCTGGCGTTGAGGTCGCCGCCCACACTCTCCAAGCGGTTGATGACGCGGTAGGCGTTGCGCTTTTCCGTGCCCTTGAAAATCGTATGTTCCACAAAATGAGCCAATCCCGGGTGTTGGGCGGGCTCATCGCGGGTGCCGGCATCGATGAGGATGCCGAAATGGGAAATGGGGGACGCGGTGGGGATGTGCAGCAACCGAAGACCGTTCCTCAGCCTTATAACACGGTGCGGCATGGATCGATGGTGACGGTTTGGATGGTATTGATAATATCCTCGCTGTAAGGCACTTGCACGCGGATGTAGTTGTCGGTAAAGCCGGAGAGCATGTCGTCGTTCACTTGGGATTCCACTAAGACGGGCCGCTCCTGACCGGCGCACTGCTCGTAGAAAGCACGTTTCTTCTCGTTGGAGAGGGCGATGAGGCGCTGTGTGCGCTCGTCCTTGACATCCTCGGAAATCTGGTTTTCCATGATGTTGGCGGCGGTACGGGGACGACGCGAATAGCTGAAGACGTGCATGTAGCTGATGGGTAGCTCGGCGAGGAAGTTGTAGGTCTCGTCGAACTCCTCGTCGGTTTCGCCAGGGAATCCGGTGATGACATCGCAGGCTACGCAGGCATCGGGCATCAACTTCTTGATCTTCTGCACTTTCTCGGCATATTGGGCCGTGGTGTAGCGACGGCGCATCTCGCTGAGGATGCGGTCGCAGCCCGACTGCAGCGGCAGGTGGAAGTGCGGCATCAAGATGTCGTTTTTGGCCACTAATTTGATGATGTCGTCGGTGAGCAACTCGGGCTCGAGGGAGGAGATGCGCACGCGCTCGATGGCCTTCTGCTTGACGATGGCCTTGAGGAGCTTGGTGAAGTCCTCGTTGGTGCCGCGTCCGAAGTCGCCGATGTTCACGCCGGTGAGGTTGACCTCATGCACGCCTTGGTCGGCAATCTCCTTGATGTTCTTGAGTACGCCCTCTATAGTGTCGCTACGGCTCTTGCCGCGGGCGATCCACACGGTGCAGTAGGTGCAGTGGGTGTTACAGCCGTCCTGGATTTTGAGGAAGGAGCGGGTGCGGTCGTGGATGGAGTAGGTGGAGAAGAAGTTGGGTGCGGGCTTGATTTCGCGGGAGACCACGTAATCGACCACGCACATCTTGTTGTGGCTGCCGAAGACCTTATCGACGCCGGCCCAGCGTTCGAGCAGCTCGGGCTTGAGGGCGCCGTAGCAGCCGATGAGCATGATGGCGGCAAGGGGGTTCTCGCGGTGGAGTTTGGAGACCAAGTTGCGGGTCTTCTTCTCCGCTGAGCCAGTCACGGCGCAGGTATTCACGATGATGATCTCGGGCACGCCGCCCTGTGACCATCCGCGCTTCTCCAGCTCCGCCGCAATCGACGACGACTCACTGAAGTTCAACTTGCATCCTAAGGTGTGAATTTCAAAGTTTTTCATTATATGTATTTTTTATTTTTCGACTTATATGATTGGCAGATAGACAAGTACAGCTTTTACAATACGGAAATCGAGAGCAAAAATTTAGCGTGCAAAGATACGCTTTTTTTTTGAAACTGAGAAATTTAATTTTTCAGGGTCAAAATCGCATGGAGAAACCGTGATGTTGCGGCTGTTTGGAACTGGAAAAAATGTATTTTTGCGCTTTCTTACGAAAGTATAATCTAAAAAATATAATGTATGGCAAATTATGATGTTATCGTGATTGGAAGCGGTCCTGGCGGCTACGTGGCTGCGATTCGGGCCAGTCAGTTGAACCTCAAAACCGCAGTCGTGGAGCGCGCCGAATTGGGCGGCATCTGCCTCAACTGGGGCTGCATTCCCACCAAAGCGCTGCTGAAATCCGCGCAGGTTTACAAGTATATGTCGCATGCCGCCGACTATGGCATTACCCTCGAAGGCACCGTCGCTCCTGATTTCCAGGCGGTTGTGAAACGCAGTCGGGGTGTGGCCGAGCAGATGAGCAAGGGTGTGCAGTTCTTGCTCAAGAAGAATAACGTGGAGGTGATCGCCGGATTCGGCAAGCTGGCCGGCAACCATCAGGTGGAGGTCACCGCCGCAGACGGCACCGTGGAGGTCCACGAGGCCAAGCACATCATCCTCGCCACGGGTGCGCGTTCCCGCAGTCTGCCTAACGTGCCGCAGGATGGCCGCAAGATCATCGGCTACCGCGAGGCCCTTACCCTTCCCGAACTGCCCAAGAGCATGGTGGTGATGGGTTCCGGCGCCATCGGCAGCGAGCTGGCCTATTTCTATTCCACGATGGGAACGCAAGTTACGATTGTGGAGTACATGCCGCGACTCGTGCCTGTGGAGGACGACGACATCGCTGCGCAACTCGCCCGCTGCTTCCGCAAACACGGCATCAAGACGATGACCGGCGCCGCTGTTGAGAAGGTGGATGTGGTTGACGACCAGTGTGTTGTGACCGTTAAGGACAGCAAGGAGAAGATTACGGAGATTACCTGCGACATCGTGCTTTCCGCCGTGGGCGTGGCCACCAATCTCGAAGGCCTCGGTCTCGAAGAGTGCGGCGTGGCGTTCGAGCGCGGCAAAATCACGGTGGATGACTACTATCGCACCAATGTTGAGGGCGTGTATGCCATCGGCGACATCGTGCACGGACCCGCACTCGCGCACGTCGCGTCACATGAGGCGCTCGTCTGCGTGGAGAAGATCGCCGGCCTCAACCCCGAGCCCGTCGATTACGGCAACATCCCCGGTTGTACCTACACGACCCCCGAAATCGCGTCCGTGGGTCTCACTGAGCGCGCCTGTGTGGAGCAAGGCCGGGAAATCCTCGTCGGCAAGTTCCCGTTCACCGCATCCGGCAAGGCCGCCTCATCCGGCAACCGCGACGGCATGGTGAAGGTCATCTTCGACAAGAACACCAACGAATGGTTAGGCTGCCACCTCATTGGCGATAACGTCACTGAGATGATTGCCGGAACCGTCACCGCCCGCAAGAAAGGCATGACTGGTCCCGAAATCATCAGCGCCGTCTTCCCGCATCCCACGATGTCCGAGGCCGTTATGGAGGCTGTGGCCGTGGCGTACGGGGAGTGCGTGCATATTTAGTTTAGAGTTTAGAGTTTAAGGTTTAAGGTTTAGAGTTTAAGGTTTTTAAGGTTTAAGGTTTAGAGTTTAAGGTTTAAGGTTTAGAGTTTAAGGTTTAAGGTTTAGAGTTTAAGGTTTAAGGTTTAGAGTTTAAGGTTTAAGGTGTTCCAAAAGGGCTGAAAGCCTGACGTGTGTCAGCCTGGGGTGTACGTAGTGGGCCCCGGATATAATGTATAAAACGATGATAAAACGAGCATTTTTAGTATTTGCGATAATTGTGTGTTGCATTGCGGCGTTCGCGCAGCGCGAGCAGGTTGGCGAGGCGGTGACGTTCCACGACACCACGTGGTATGACCGCGGGTTCGATTTTTATATTGGTGGCGGTATGTTTTGGGGTGGACGGCAGACGGCTCTCTACTACAACGGCAGCATCAACAACGAGTGCAACCTCATGTACATTTTCGACAACGAGTATCACACCCGCGAGCTCCTTGAAGCAGTAGTGAGCGTTTATCCGTACATCAGTATGAACGATGAGATCGGTTACAAAGAGTCGGATCTCAACATGCTTCCAGTTTACAACATGTCGGCCAACATCGGGCTCGGTGTGCGATACAAAATCCGCAACAACTGGGGTATCTCACTCTCCTATATGTTTTCGAGGCTGACCACTACCAACAAACTCCTGCTGACCTACACGTCGGTGTCGGGCAACCTCTACAGGGCACCCGAGCTGACCCTTTCCGGCAAAGAAGATCGCTCTATGATTGACCTTTCGGCTTCGTATCTCTTCAGCGGTGTCCACAAAATGGTGAAGCCCTTCATCGAATTTGGTGCACAGTTTAACTATGTAAGAGTCAAGAAGTTTGATGCGGTGCTATTGGATACGCACAATAATCCGGTTTATACGCAGACGTTGCTTGACATCTACAACGGAGGAAATTATGTCCCCGGGGTGGATATGCAGACCTACGACGTAATTTACGGTGGTGCCGGATTTGGCGTCTCGTTCGCTGCCGGTTTGAAGTTAGTGGTTAACAAGTACGTTTCAATTGATCCGACCTTTTATTTCTGCGCGAGCCGCCTGCATCTGGAACCCTACGGTTCGAAGGTGATGTCGCTGAATTATTGCGCGATGGTACGGGTGGTGATGAACGATTTCTTCTTCCAGAATCGGTGACCATTGTTGTGGAGACGCACGGCCGTGGAGACGCACGGCAGTGCGTCTCTACAGATTACGCCAGATATTCCAAGAAGCCTCTGCCTGCGCGTGCAGCATCGACAATCCATTTTGAACCTTCGCGCTGCGCTGGATTCCTTCTTTCAGAAATGCCGTTTCAGACGGATTATACACCAAATCATACAGAAAATGTTCGCCCGATATCCCATCGTAAGGGATGTCGGGTTTTTCGTTGATGTTGGGATAAGTGCCTAAGGGAGTGCAGTTTACGATAAGTTTGTGGGCTTCGATGAGTTCCGAGGTGAGCTCGGGGTAGGAGAGTCCCCGTTCTGGATCTCGGGAGACGGCAGCGCATTGGCAGTCCCGGCATTCCAAAACGTAGGTGACAGCTGCGGCAGCCCCGCCCGTGCCCAAAATCAAGGCATGGTCAGGAAGCTCCACATTTTCCAACGTTTGTCGGAAACCGATGGTGTCCGTGTTATAACCTTTTGTAACGATTTTTCCGTCAATAGATTGGAAGGCAACGGTGTTTACGGCCCCCACGGCAGCCGCTTCTTCCGAAAGTGCATCCAAATAGGGGATGATGGACTGTTTGTAGGGAATGGTGACGTTAAAGCCGACCAAGTTCGGATGTTGGCGGATGAAATCTGTAATGTCTTTTATATCAGCAATTTCAAAGAGAGAATAGGTCGCGTCTTCAATCTCTTCACGACGAAATTTCTCTTCGAAATAGTTCTTCGAAAAACTGTGCGAAAGGGTTTTGCCAATAAGACCAAATTCTCGCATTGGGAAGTGCTATTCTTGTGACGGGGTTTCGTTTTTGCGCTTCTTCGCGGAGACGATCCACTTGATAATCACATAACCGACACCGATGGCGAAGACGGCTAAGAGCGCGATGGTGAGCTCGTGGTTGTACTTGTCAATCAGGTCTTTCTGTCCGTGTGCGACGTAGCCGAGGATGGCCAGCACCGTGTTCCAGACAGCCGCGCCGATGCTCGTGAAGAGGATAAACATGCCGAGGTTCATCTTGGCGAGACCGGCGGGGATGGAGATGAGCTGCCGGATGGCGGGGATAAAGCGACCCACGAGCGTGGAGACGTTGCCATGCTCCCGGAAATACTCTTCCGCCTTCTCCACTTTCGAGCTGTCCAACAGCAGTAGATGCCCGACCTTGCTGTCGGCGAACCAATAGATAATCGGGCGTCCTAACCAGAGCGCGAGCACGTAGTTGATGAGGGCTCCAATGAGGGCTCCGAGGGTAGCAAACAGGATGACTAACAGCACGTTGACGAACTTCGACGAGGTGACGTAGAGCGCTTCGTTGTCGCTGTTGCACGCCTGGTAGGCGGCGGGCGGCACAATCACCTCCGACGGAAACGGGATGAACGAGCTCTCGATTGTCATCAGCAGCGTTACCGTGCCGTAGTTCAGGTGGCTGTTGTACCAGGAAATCACGCGTCCCGTAGCCGACTCCTTCTGCAATGTGTCGGCGGTTTGCGCCTGCACCATGGTGACTGTCACCATCAATAATCCTAATATCGTCAATGCTTTTTTCATCTATGTTTATCGTTTGTTGTTTGCTTTTTGTTCCCAGGGCTCACTTCGTTCACCCTGGGCTGGCATACTTCAGGCTTTCAGCCCTCTTTGAAATATCTGATCACTGTTCACTGCTCACTGTTCACTAATTATTTCTCACATCCGAAACTCGGTCCAAATACGGGCTCACCATATAATAGACGTCCGGATATTGTTCGTACAGTCGTTCGGAGTCGATTTCCAGGAAGTCCTCGGAGATGCCTTCCTCGTTGAGTATGAGGGCGTTTTGCAGGTGGTGGATGGCGGAGTTCGGATTGTTGTCGGCGAGATAGAGCAGGGCGAGGAAGTAGCCGAGGTGTAGGTAGAGTTCGTCGTCGTCGGAGTCGGTGTAGTGGGTCTCGAGGATGTCGAGGGCCACTTTCGGGGTGTGTACGAGGTAGCAGAACTCCGTCAGCCAGGCGCAGTAGTCGGTGCCGCTCTTGAACTGGTCGGCGGCGGCGAGGCAGAGTTGGCGGTACTCAATTCCGTCGGGACGGTCAAGGCTCAGGCAGTCGAGCACCCACTCTAACTTCTCTAACGTCAGGTTTTCGGCTTGGTAGAACCGGTCGATGAAGTCGGGGATTTCGTCCATGCGTCCCATCGCACTCAACGTCTCCACCAGTTCGGAGAAGGCGGCCGGAAAGTCGATGTCCTTTTCGTCTGCTTTGAGAATGTGCAGCAGCGAATCCTCGTAGCGGTGCAGCTTCCGCAAGGCTCTTCCCATCAGTACGTTAGCGGTGTTTTCGTTGGATATCTCCGTGGCTAACCGACAGTAGTCGAGGGTTTTTTCGTAGTTGCCGAGATGGCAGTTGGCCTGGGCAATGGCGTAGTAGAGAAGTGCTTCGGGTTCGATAGAGTTAGCGAATTCGAAACACTGCAGGGCTTCGGCGTGCTGGTTGTTGGTGGCGTACAGGGAGCCCGTCACCATCCAGATCTGCTTGATCAGCGGGAACTCGCGGCAGAGGCGGTCGGCGAAGGCCAATTCGGTGTCGAAACGGTCGTTGCGCTGGAGGTTGTGGGATTGGATCAACAGGTCGAGGTTGTAAAGCACCCCATTATCGTACCGGTACGACTCCATGAAGCAGTCGAAGGCCTTGTCCACGTTGTGATTGTCGAGGTAGAGGTTGGTGAGGATGAAGTAGGCGTTGGAGGAGGGCTCAATGGCGATTGCCTTGGAGACCAGCTCCCGGACGTTGAGGTTGAGGCGGAAGGTGTAGGCCATGAAGGCCATCTCTTCGTAGAGCATTGCAGACGGCGGGAAGCGGCGCAGGGTCTTCTGCATGAACTGCTGCGCCTCGTCGAGTTGGTTGTTCCAGATGTAGTATCGTGCCTGCCAGATGACAAACTCAGGGTCCTCGGGAAACTCCTTGCGGGCCCGCTCGATTGCCTTCTTCAGATAGTCGCCTTTTTGGGAGAACATCAAGTGTGAGATAATCACGTCATACTGTTCCTCGTCGTAGTCTGGCAAAGCCCCTCTGTCGCACGCCTCGCAGAACCCTTTTGCCATCGAGATTTCCTCTTCGGTGAACTCATCTTCCTCATTTACATCATCATAGAATCGCATAGTCGTCTTGATTTTTAGGCTGCAAAGATACATTTTTTGTCGTTTGTAGGAGAACCGCCATTCCTGGCGGCACGGCGACCGCACCAAAATTTTACCTGATCGTTCTGGCGCGGCAACTATGGAGGCATCTGCGTCCCCGCAGATGCTTGTGGCTGGTGCCTCGTGAT